>NZ_QSTT01000039.1:0-6291 GCF_003438725.1 Ruminococcus sp. OM06-36AC | reverse complement strand
AATTGGTATATTTCTATTATACCATATTGTCTAACAAAAGGGGAGCATTTCAGAATTAAATCTGACGGAGGGGTTATGTTTTTTAAAATATTCTTAAATCAAAACCAAACTAAATCTGTATGTAGTCTAATTTTTCACCGAACTGCGTACAAAGCTATCAGACATATTGTGCAGTGTTGCTTTAAATCTTATTTGCTTTCATAAGTAAGCAAATTACAGTTATAATACTTCCAATGGTCATCTTCATTATCTACAGAAAAAAGTTCACCCTCGTAAGCCATAAAGTTATCCCAGACAGTAGCAGAACAATCCCATGCATTCAAAAAGTACATTTTCTTACCTAAAGCATTAGTTGCAGTATCCATATAAACCTTATTGCCGTACACAGTGGCATTCTGTCCCCAGCCGTCTACAACATTATTTTGTTCAAATGCACGCTGAATTGCTGTACAGCCATTTCTATAACCAACATTATTTCTTATCACGCAGTCATTTCCTTTGATATTTACGAAGCTTTTTGCATAATTTTCACCGCTCATTCCTGTTCCGTTAAATGTACAATTTTCCACAGTTGTTCCGATTGTGTATTCTTTTATGTCAACGTGTTCAGCAGCAACATTCGGACCAAGTTTACAGTTTCTGATTGTATTGTAATGACAATCATGACCATAACCTGAAGTGCTTTTGGCACTGCCGACGTAAACAGCTTCACCATATCCGGGAGATACAACACCTGTATCATGAACATAACAATTTTCCGCAAGACAATAAGAACTGTTATCTCTGAAATGAATCCCCTCAGAACCGATATTATATACTTCGCAATTTATAATCTCTGTATGATTTGAATTATCAAGAATAATGCCTTTTTGTGCATTCGTGACTTTTAAATCTTTAATTTCCCACCAGTCGCCTGAAATATCTAAAACATAATTTTCAGAAGTTGAAGAACCTGAAAGAATAGCAGGTTTTTCGGGATTTTCAGAATGAATTATAATAGGATTTGCTTCTGTTCCATCTGCCGAACTTGTAAACATATATCCTTTTGGTGTATCGCCGCTATAAACATATTCACCCTCGGCAAGTATGATTTCATCACCTGCTTTGGCATTTTTAAGAGCATTTTTTAGTTCATCTGTATTTTCAACATAAACTTCATTTGATGTGACTTCTCCTGAAATCAGTTTCTGCTTCATAACACAAAGGTCAAATACATTCAATTTTCCATCTTCACATAAATCTGCGGCTTCCCAGTTGGCAAGTTCTATATCAGAAACAGCAAGTAACCATTTCTGCAAGGTAACAACATCAGCTATATCAAATTTTCCATCTACATTGACATCACCTTTAATCTTTTCAGGTGTCGGATTCTCTGATAAATATATCTCATCATACATTGTTTTTGCCCATAATTTACGCATTTCTGCATATCCATTTTCAGCAGGGTGAACACCGTCGCTACTCAACAAGTCAGGATTTTTCTTGAAAAATTCATAGAAATCAGGGCCCTTAATAACTTGAGGATATTTTTCATATATTTTTTCTATCATTGCATTATATGCAGGAACATTATCACCTACAGCAGATTCTTTTGCATAAGGAATTGTTGGAATAATCGGAATTTTTCCAGCAGCGAGAATACTTTTTACCATATATTCCGTGTTATTATAATACTGTTCCGTTCCGGACGGATTTCCCCACGCATCGTTTGTGCCATAGGCAATGCTTACATATTTTCCAGGGAATGATTCAAGCCAGCGATCAATATTTTCAGCACCCTCTATACTTCTGATACCGCCAATACCGCCGTTTTCCTGAATCGGATAATATCTGCCGTCTATTTGATTGACATATTCGGCAAATCCTGTTCCGTAACAGTTCATCATTCCACAGGCAGTGATTGAATCACCATAAAATATAAAGCTGTCAGAAATTCCGTCTGATACATTATGGATATCCATATTAATTGACGTATTTCCGCCCGTTTTTCCATCATTTCCGCTGATATTTAGTCTTATCCAATTATATCCTTCCATATCAACTACATGCTGACGAGAATGCAGTGTATTTCCTGTTACTGTTTCAACAATTTCCCAACCATCTTTCGGATAGCTTCCACCTTCAGCAGCATTCACCTCAATTGTATAATCTGAAGGAACACCATTGGAACTTCCATTTAAAACGGTATAATCAAACTGTCCTGTTGCATTATACCATACCGCAATTACCTTTTTTCGTTCATCTTTTGGAACGTCAGAAAGGTCATATGCAAGATAATCAGCACCATTACTATTCCAGAAAGAGTAGTAATATTTATCATTTGCAGAAGCTGCCATTCCCGAAGAAGAATATGCAGGACATTCACGGCTGATTACAGGATTAGAAGAAAAATCAGCATAAGCAATATTACTTCCACAAATTGTAACGGAAGATAAAGATATAACAGCTGCTGATATTATCGAAGCAAACATTCTTTTTACTTTCATTTTTACACCTCATTTTATTGATTCAAATTTCATTCTACAAAGGTCAAGCACATTTATTTTATTATCTTCATATAAATCTGCGGCTTTCCAGTCATCAATTTTTACATCAGAAACAGCGAGAATCCATTTTCACACCGAATTCTTCTCTACTTATAAGTTCATCTTTTCACAATTCTATGTAACAAGCTTTTTGTTTCAAATGATTTTCCGCCACCAAATCTTCCCACTCAGCCACCAAACTATTTAGTTTCACAAAACAGCGTAAAATAGGCACTCTTAAGCTATCTGACAACATATCTGCCGTTTTAATCAAATCTGCACATAAATTTTGCCTTTCAGGTCGATTGTGTACATCTGATAACGTATTTTTGCCTGTTTCGATATGTTTCCGTTTATAGATTTCAGGAAATAGTTGAATTTAGTTGATTTTATAGTTGTCAAAAAACTACGTAAAATAGGGGTTTTTACCCCTTATTTTTTGTAATCAGAACCACGCACTCAACGTGCGCCAAGACGTAAGAATTGATAACCGTCAAGGCGGAGTAGGCGATAGTGGTTTCCGTGAGTGGGGAGATTGGTTGTCTTTTCGAGATTTTATATGCGTGGAAATATGTCAATAATCGCTTTGCTTGCGGGAGAATAAGCTGAATGGTGCTTGTTGTTAATTGAATTCCGGGTTTCTATCGAAATCAAAATTCTGTGTCTCTGAATTCTTTTTTCTCAACAATATCCGATAAGTTGCAAAGGGTTATATTTTCAGCATTAGCTGCCTCTTCTAAAATCTTATCATCAAAACCAGATTCAGAAAAAAGATAATAATAGAATTCTGATTTTTCCTTTTGGGGTGACAGTTTTGCAATAGTATCCAGATATTCAGAATATCGGAATGGCTTATTTTTAAACTTACACTCCCCTACCAGATACTGTGTTGCGTGCTTGGAAACAGCGAGAATATCAATTTCTGTTTCCTGCACTTCTCTTTTGTCATCTTTTCGTCTGACTGTCGTTTTTCCCCACCAACGCCCTATTTGAGAATATCGAAATGGCAGAGCATTGGCTTTTTGCATTTCACGAACATATTCCCGACAGATGTCCTCGAAAACAGATGCTGCAAACTCGTGAAGTTGCGGAGCAATGGCATACTCATAAACACCATCTACATCGCCGCCTTCCAGTTCTGAGTAATTTGTAAAAACAAACGCATACCAGAACCGAAAGAAATTATCTGTCAGATGATAAAGTCCACGATTGGTGTTTGCTTTCTCTTTTATCCCATCAGAAACAGAAAACTCCCGTTCGACAATTTCCAGTTCAATCAGATTTTTCAAATATACGCTTGTTTTCGAAGTATCATCCACCAACGATTTCATACTGATTTCATTGAGTTTGGTATTACCAAGAGCAACAGCTTCAATGATGGAATTGTATAATGGTGTTTCTCTCAATTCCTGTCGCAAAAGAAATTCCACTTCGCTATACAGTGTACAGCCCTTGGTGAGAATATTTTTCTTGATATTCTCTGCAAGTGTCAGATCGCTGTCAAATTGTTTCAGATAATGCGGAATACCACCAAGAATCGCATAAGCAAGTACTTTATCCCGATCAGAATAATTCGGAAAGAATTGAATGGCTTCGTAGAATCCCATTTCTTTCATCTTATAAATTCCGGTCGCTCTTCCATAAAGCGGATTCTTTTCTGCAAGAATTTCTTTTTCAATAAAACTCATTGCACTTCCGCACAGAATCAGCATAACATTCTCGTCTTTTAGGATTTCATCCCATAAATTCTGCAAAATGGACGGTATGCTTTGATTGCCCTTATACATATAAGGAAATTCATCGATCACCACCAGCTTTTTTGCATCACCATATGGCAATTCTGTGATGGCACGAAATGCTTTCTCCCAGTCTGAAAATTCTGTTATATAAGAACGAGCCGGAATATTTTCTCTCAACAGTTTTTCTGAAAAGTTTTTCAGCTGCATTTTGTCTGTGCATTCTCTGCAGGAAAAAAAGATATGCGGTTTTCCTTTACAGAACTGCCGAAGTGTCTCCGTTTTTCCAACACGTCTGCGACCAAACAGGACAATCAACTGTCCGTCTTTTTGACGATATTTATCCTCTAAAAATTGCAATTCTGCTTTTCTGCCAATAAACATTGCACTCGCTCCTTTTCTCTAATCGTGGTTTAGTAAATCGTGATTTGATATTATTATACCACGGATTTGGAAAAAATGCAAGTGAATATAATGAAAAGAAAAGCCATCTGAATTATTGTTCATCTATCTGACTGTTTTCAATATCTGTCCCCGTGCGAAAATTCTTGTCAAACTCCGTGAAGGCGGAAGTGAAGATTTTCAGATACAGACTATCGGTAGAATACGCCGAATGCCAGAACGTAAGCATTATACATTTCCAGGTTGTCTTGACCTCTGCTATATTTATACACTTGATGAAAAGTATAAGCAGGGATTGATGACTGAAATGGACAAGGCGCATCAGGTGCGTAAGCTGTTTTTGAAGAAGGGATTTGAGGATTTTACTCTTGTCAAAGAAATGCGTAATCTTGATGAAGACAGCGGTCTCGGCGAGCGTGAACTTCTTAAACTCATCTATGAGCATTATACAAGCAAGTACAAGCTTGGAACAATAAAAACTGAGAATCAAAAAACGCTATCCATGAACGGCTATAACTTCTCACATGAAATCGATAGTAAGGTTATTCAGGGTGAATTTCGCAATGGTGAAGCACTTTCAAGTGCCACAAGTTCACAAAGAGTTTCTGTTAAGACTAAGATAAATACCCACACGCATGGTATTCAACTTATGCACAGTGTAGATGAAATCAAGAAGATAACAACAATTCCCGCACAGCGTGTAAGAAACATTCTGCAAAGACTTTTCCGTAAGGGTAAACGAAAATCGTGAAAGCTTTTGGCTCTTGACACAAGCGATTTTTATGCTTTCATAATCAACAATATTCAGAAACTTAAAGAGGAATTTCGTGAGATTATGGCAACTCAGAATAAGCAGCTCTCTTTTATTGAAAATGCAAAGACAGTAGAATTCAGAATTCCTGAAACTGAACTCTATAAGTATACAGAGGTCAAACAGGTCAAGCCAATGATCAAAAATGTTTATGAGGGCTATACAAATGAGTTCCTGCCGTCAGAAGCAAGAAAAAGTACTTCTGAACGTTTGTTTGAACGTTTCTGCGAAAAAGCTGATAGTGTAGAATGGGTTTACAAGAATGGTGACTCTGGTCAACAGTATCTTTCTATCGTCTATGTGAATGGTATCAGAAAACAGTGGCTCTTTTATCCTGATTACATCATTAAGACTACTGACGAAAATATTTGGATTATCGAAACTAAGGGTGGTATGCAGGCTGGTCACACCAAAAACATTGACCGTCAGGTCGAAAATAAGTTTAATGCATTTAAGGAATACGCCAAGAAGTACAACCTTCATTGGGGCTTTGTGCACGACATTGATGAGGAATTGTACATAAATAATACAATCTACACTGAAGATATGTCAGGAGATAATTGGATTCCACTGGATGATGTGCTGAAATAAATTCTCAGCCGCCTTGAATAATTGAATTAAATTAAAAATGAGGGCCCTGCGAAAAAATCTCTGTAAATTCAACAACAGTGATAAAAAACGATATTGCGAGCGGCTTGAAAAACAGCCGCTCAATTTTTTACAGTATACAATAAATACCGTAATTTGTCAAGTTTCTCCAACAGTCAGTCTGTCGGGGTACATGATCTCCAGCTCGCCAAGAACTCTGCCCCAGTTT
>NZ_QSTT01000038.1:0-9028 GCF_003438725.1 Ruminococcus sp. OM06-36AC | reverse complement strand
GACTATTATACCACACATTAATATTTTATGCAATATTTAAATGTTACAAAGTATTAGTAAAATGATTCGAGACAACTTAAAAAATGATGCCACACAAATTGCGTATATCTCAGGAAATAAGGAGTATGCCATTGAAATTTTTGAATATGATCCACTTTATTTTGTGCATAAACCGATTAACAAAGAAAAAATTGAAAAGGTATTTGAACGCTTGATTCATCGATTGCATTTACAAGCCGATGCATTTACATACAAAACAGGACATAACATTGTGAAAATACCGATCAAAGATATTATATATTTTGAGAGTGAGGATCACCAGATCATCATACACTACTACACTCAGAACGAATATCATAAAGATAGCTTTTATGGCTTGTTGGATCATGTGCAAAAACAATTAAAATCTTTTCAGTTTTTACGTATTCACAAAACATATCTAGTTCATCACTTATATGTGCGTAAATATGCCTATGATAAAGTATATCTATCTACAGGAATTGAACTGCCAATCGCACAGTCAAAACGAAAAGAGATCAGAGCAGAACAATTTGCTATCAATCGAAAGGAGTCCGTATGAGTTTATCCAACTACGATATTGTATACGCTTGTTCGGAATTATTTTCCATCTATATTATTTATTATTTTTTTCAATCGCTTTTTGGAACACAGATACGAAACAAGGTAATTACAATTAGCGTTTATGCATTATATTTTGTATTGACAATTGGGATTCATTTCGTTGCAAACATTCCTTTTTTGAATCTGATTTTCACGATAATCTCACTTTTTTCTATCTCATTATGCTATAATACCACTTTTCCAAAACGCTTGCTTGCAATATTAGAATATATTGTTTTAGGATTTGCCGTGGAATTAATTGTATCTGTGGTTACAAAAAATGCCTATATAGAACCACTTCAAAGATATGAATATGAAAATGAGATCGGAATCTTTTTATCTCGTATGGTAATCTTTTGGATTGTGTTGCTATTAGGATATTTTTCGCATCACAGAAATGAGCAAAAGATTCTTCCAATATGGACAATGTTTGTTTCTCCGTGCATACCAATTCTGACAATTGGCATAGAATTGCTGTTTACGACTGTTTCTGGAGTGACAGCACAATCGGTCACAGTTTCCATGATTCTCTTATTTATCATCAATATCGTAGTATTTTTTCTGTATGAATCACTGTCAATTGCATATGCACGGGCTGCAAAAGCAACAGTGGCAGAGCAAGAAAAAAATTACTACCAGAACCAGTGTCAGCTGATGCAGAATGCAGTGGAAGACACCAGAAGATTTCACCATGACATTTCCAATCATTTTTCTATTGTAGAAGCTTTTCTTGAAGGTCGCAAAACCAACGAGGCTTCACAATATCTACAAGAGTTGATACAGAAAGAAGAAAAAAAGTCTGTACTGTACTCTACTTCAGGAAATATTGTGGTAGACAGCATTATCAATTACAAGTTAAGATCTATTTCTGATTGGAATGTTGCTGTAACCGTAGACATTGTTATACCAACAGAACTTCCCATAGAAATTGTAGACCTTTCCACAATTTTGACAAATCTGCTGGACAATGCAGTACAGGCACTTCAAAAAACTGACGGAAAACGTGAGTTGAAAATCGCAATGACTTATCGAAAGGGTATGCTCTTTATTGCTGTAAAAAATACCTATCCAGGAAAGGTTCATTATGAAAATGGCGAAATCGTAACAACAAAAGAAGATACAGAATCACATGGATATGGATTAAAAAATGTAGAATCAGCAGCTGAAAAATATGATGGAATCTGTCAACTCCATCATAATGATGTCTATTTTGATGCTGAGGTGGCTCTGTATTTGTAAAAAAGCATGGCTTCAAAATAAAAACAAAATATGAAAAACTGTAAGTTTCGTCGAAAACACTGTAAGTTTCGTAGACTTCTCGCACAGGTACTTTTTTTATGGTATAATAACAATGCCGAAAAGATAATCTGTGAAGGGAGGTCTTTTTTATGCGGAAATTCTTTTCAAAGTACTGTGGCATGCTCGCATCTCTTGCACTTGCTTTCACAATTGTTACAGCAAATTCTACCTGTATTTATACATTGTACCAGGAAGATATGCCGGAACAGGCAAAAAAGCTGCGTAAGTTCTAATGTTTTATCGAATTTCTAATCGTATCGCAGATCGATTTACCGAAAAAAAAGTGATTCCACCAGAAGAAAAGGAATTATATCGCTTTGGAGTACAACAGGGCTTATCAATTGCTTTAAATGTTGTAACAACATTTGTTATTGGACTGGTATTTCGGATGGTACTTGAGAGTTTTCTGTTTCTGGCAGTATATATTCCACTTCGTAGTTTTGCAGGTGGAATTCATGCAAAAACGGCAAATCGGTGTTATGTATATTCGTCTTTTATGATAATTGCAGTTCTTTTGGTAATTAAATTTTTCCCACTTGGAAATTTAATTTGCAGTTGTCTGAGTTTTTTGAGTGGAATCATTATTTTTTTGCTTGCACCAGTTGAAGCAGAACATAAGAAATTGGATGAGATAGAATATGTTGTCTATCGAAAAAGATCACGTATTATTTTGGTTGCTGAAATTATAATTCAACTTCTTTTATCAATGATTATGCCAAAGCGGTTTATTATGTGTTTTTCATTATCATTTGTATGTCTTGCTACAGTTATGATAGTTGGTGCAGTAAAAAATAAAAAGAATGGAGAGTGTTTATGAAAAGAAAAGTATTTGCCGGATCCGCTGTTGCAGCTGCTTTACTCTTTCAATTAACAGCAGTTAGCTTTCCAGCATATGCTGCAGAATATGATGCTGTTCAAAAAGAAGAGTTTGTATCATCCTTTTCAGATGCTGAGACTAAGCAAGTTGCCCAGTATTTGGTTGACAATGGACTGTCTTTAGAAGAATCTAAGGATTTGATGAAGACATACGAAAAAGGACTTGCTATCATCGCAAGGGAAAGTGAAAATAGTGGAATTGCAATGTATGATTTAGAGGATAGTGCTGATGAAGAAATTCATATTGACGCACCATTCTACAGTGAAACAAATTTGGCCTCCACTGATCATTACATTGCTGTTATTAACACAAATGTGGATAGAAATGTAAGGGGTTGTCTGGACTTTTTGTTCCATGAAAAATACTCCTATTATGATAATGAAGTGTTGTATTTTCTCAATAATGATACAAATATTTCAAAGCTTCTTCCCATCTATGAGGATTCTGACTTATCATTGACGTATAAGTTAATCACAGATGGCACTTATACCGGCACAGATATCATGTGTTTGGTAAAGGTGGGAACAGGCATTAACACATTTAGTGAGAGTGATTTGCGTAATTCTATTTCGATGGTAGATACATCTCATATTGGCGGATTTAAGATGCATACATTTGCTTTGGGTGATATTGACCATAATGGAATTGTAAATGAAGCAGATTCTACTTACTTGATGAAATTTTTAGTACACTTGTCATTGGAGTTTTCTTATAACAGTGGTACAGATGACACAAGTTCTTTGATGAATATTGCAGCAATGAATTTTAATCTCGATGATAAAGTTGATTTGGAAGATGCAATTAGTCTGAACAGATATATAGCAAATTCCGAAAATGCAGAGTAAGGGGTATGTAAAGTGAATAGAAAAAAGATTGCTGCGGGCTTTATTTCTTTTGCTTTAATGATGCAGAGTTGTGTATTTGCTGTATCAGCGGCAGAAGAAAATAAAACTGCTAATTTTGAATATGATGATTTTTCGGTTTCATATTCTGTAACAAATTCGTATGGAAATACTGAAGTGGTATCATTGACACTTACGAATACTGGAGATGAAACGATTGAAGATTGGATGCTCTATTTTGAACCAAATGGAAATATTCAATATGTAACAAATGCTACTGAAATGACAGCGGAAAACGGAAAAATGTATTTCAAGAACAATGGATACAATGCAGATATTGCTCCTAGTTCAGCGGTTACATTTACCTATGCTGTAAATGATTGCACGGAGATTCCGGATTATTATGCTCTTTGTCAGACAAGAGTAGAAAAAACAGAAGGTTATGATGTTTCCCTATCTGTAGGAGAGTCATGGGGAGATTCATTTAATGGTTCCATTGTAATAACCAACCACACCGATAAGCCGATTGAAGCTTGGGAGTTGTCCATTGATACCAATTTTACGATTACAGAAATCTCAAACAGCTGGGCAGCAACGGTAACAGAATTGGATGAATATCAATATTTACTTAAAGGAACCTATACTTCTACAATCGCTGCAAATTCAAGCGTTTCGCTTGGTTTTATTGGTGTTTAGTAGATGCTTCTAACGGCATTGTTTTAGCTACTATGTACGATGATGGGGATTATGAAAATCATGGAGATGACCTTGAAAACGATGGCGTATTTTCTTGTGTTGTCACTGTGGACAATGCAGTAGAGGCACAACTGAGTTTCTATGCTGAAGATGGGGCTAATAAATCTTCTGATTTTATAATTGATGTGTATGAAGACATTTCAGATGAAAGTATCGATGAAATGATTGCTGTAAATAATGCATTGGAAACTTTTTCTGAAAGTGATGAGTATAAAAATTTAACTTTCGAAGAAAGAGTGGATGCTATTAAAAACCTTTTGAAGCAACTTTCAGAAACAGGAACTGAGGAATATCCGCATTCTTTGATTGTGTCTTCTAGCATAACTTTTGATAAGAATTCCAATTTGTATTCTTTTATGTACAATTGCAAAATAACTGGATTTTTTGAAGTAATAAATGAAGAATATTCAGAGACGGTTGGAATGGCTTCATCTTTGAGTAATGAGAATGATAAGTCTACTGAATTAGATGAGTCTACAAATAATGAAAATAACTCATATCTGGGTACAGCAAAAATTATATATGACCTTAATGTATATGACAGAAAAAATAGTAATTTTTCATATTCTCTTTTTAAAAGTTATGCAGAAAAGTGGTCTAAAGAAGGCTTGAATACGACCATAACTGCTGATCATTCTGATGGCAGTGATACGACTAGTATTGAAGAATTAAAAAATCTTTCAAGTTATGATTATGTTGTAATTGCTGCACATGGTGCTGACAATAATAATAATCCTCTTATTGCTGTAAGTGATCCAGGCAATAATGAAAATTATAAGAGATATAAAAAAGATTTGAGAAGCGGAAGAATCGTGCCATATGGAGAAAGTTTTTGTGTTGTACACAGCTTTTTTGAAAGATACTATGAAGAAAACGAATTGAATGACACACTGTTTTTCTTCTATAGCTGCGATATATTTGGCGAGAATGATATCATAGGATACAACATGTATGATTCACTTCATTCTGTAGGTGCTGAAACTGTAGTTGGTTTTTGTAATGAATTGCACGCAGGATACGGAAATGATATGCTTACAGACTTTACACAGCAGATGATATATGGACATACTACTGGAGAAGCATTTAATTATGCGAATACTAAAAACAAATCAAATTATACAGAAATTCCAGTAATAGCAGGAAATATTAATAAGAGTTGGGCAAATGCTACTGTAAAAAATGGTGATTTTGAGTCGAATGATTCTTCTCCTAGATATTGGAACTATTCTGGCGATGTTCGTATCCTAGACTCTTTAGGAAGCTATGTGCATGATAACAATTTGTTGTTCATGTCAACTGGAATTGGCTCTAAAAGTGACTATAATTCTAGTCAGGTGAGTCAAGTTTTTCATATCCCCGAAAATGCTACCACTCTCACCTTTAGTTATAACTTTATTTCTGAAGAACCGATGGAATGGGTTGGCGATGAATATGACGATGAATTTTTAACAAATATTTATGCTGGAACGTCAACAAGTACTGTTTTGAGAGAATCCACAAATACTTCAACATGGCATCGAACAAATATCACTAATTTTTATGGTGGTGATAATACCATGTATGAAACTCAATGGAAAACAGTAACAATTGATGTGGAACAGTATGCTGGAAAAGCAATTAAATTAGAGTTCAATGTAAATAATGTCGGTGATAACACATATAATTCCGCTGTTCTTATTGATAATGTTTTAGTTGCATAAGAAAGGAGCTTCTTATATGAAAAAAAGAGTTCTGAGTCTGCTCACTGCTGCAATGATGAGCGGCACCTGCTTTTTTGTCGGTGCGGAGCAAATTTGTGCAGCGGAGTATCCTTCTTTTACATTGCGGTTAAATCAGCATACTGGAAACGCAGAGTTTATGGAGGATGAAACCGATAAAAAGGTGGTCTTTACGGCTACTTGCTTAAAGTATTCCGGAAGCGATGTAGAACTGGTTGATGCCAAAACAAACGAAGTAGTCGCAAAAATGCTGGATGACGGCAACTTCGACGTTAGCGGAGATGACCTGGAAAATGACAGAACTTGGTCTGCTGTGCTGTCGTTTGAGAATGCGGCAGTTGGTTCTTATTCTTATTATGCTCGCCTGACAGATGCTGATGGAACAGTTTCTACCACAAAAACCTTTTCTGTTGTAATTTATGATGCGGTATCAGATGCTGACGCTGAAAGAATGGCAGAAATCGCACAAAAGGTAGGTGTACTGTCCAGCGATACAGCATTTCAGAATGCAGATCAGGAAACCCGAAAGCAAATGGCGGACGCACTGTTTGATCAGCTGATTGCAGAGGGATATGTAAAAGAAAACTCTGTGAACTATGATGCGGAAAAGCATTGGTATGCCTATCAGTGTGAGGGCGTCGGTGGATTTTCTGATGTGACGTGTTATCTGGACATTGCTGTCAAAGACCCTGATCAAGTATCTACTGGTATTGCAACAGCTACATCGGCATTCACCTATGTCAACCATGGAGATTCAATTGAGATCACCGGCTTTGACAATTCCATTTCTGATGTTGTAATTCCCTCTGAGATCGAAGGACTTCCAGTTACTGCAATTTCTGTCGGAGCATTTTATCTCTCTGCAATTACATCTATTGAAATCCCAAATACAGTAACTTCCATTGGTGAAATGGCGTTTTTGGGCTGTACTTCTTTGAAGTCTGTGAAACTTTCAACTGGAGTTGCAAAAATTGATAAAAATGCGTTTGGCTCTTGCAGTGCATTGCAGGAGATTCAGGTTGCGAAAGATAATCCCAATTTTTCTAGTCTAAATGGAGTTCTGTATTCCAAGAAGCAAGATACACTCATAATCTATCCGGCAGCAAAGACAGATGCTGCATATATCATTCCAAGCGGTGTTACATCTGTTGCAATGTATGCTTTTTCCGAGAATCCTTATCTGGAGACCCTTACAATTCCGAATTCCCTGATTAAGGTGGGAGATTCCGCATTTTATAACTGCAAAAATCTGCGTGCAGTTTCCTATAACGGAACGGAAGAAGAGTGGAATCAGATTACCATTGGTCTGCTGAATGAAAAGCTAACAGGAGCCACTATTCAGTATCAGGAGCGAATCATTGGGGATGTTAATGCAGACGGTGCATTTACAATTTCTGATGTTGTACTGCTGCAAAAATGGCTGTTGTCTGTTCCAGACACACAGCTTGCAGACTGGAAAGCGGCAGATTTCAATGGAGATCAAACTTTGAATGTATTTGACCTTTGCCAGATGCGTTATAATTTGTTAAAACAGGAAGAGGACTCCAAACGGTAAAAGCCGGAAATTTCAAAACAATACAATTAAGCATACGGCATCTACAAAATGTAGATGCTGTATCCTTCCGGTTTGAAATGATGCAGCATCTAGGCGAATTTGTGCTTCTCAAAATAGCTGTTCCAATTTGGATGAAACTGTTCCAATCATCCTAAAATCCGCTTATGGTGTATTTTTACGCCGGAAGGATGCAGCATCAGATGGAACCTATCATTAAAATAAACTTTTCCACGCAGAATCGATTCCAGCACTTCCCTTTCACATCTGTATGCTTGCATCTTTTCATGAAAATTGTCCGTTCTAATGATTCTCCATTCCTTTCATTTTTCGGGGCAAGTTCAACATTAACACTGTTGGACTTGCCCCTTTTTTTTGTCCTCAAGCAGCATACAATCCGGCGAAATGACCGGTTTTGTATGCTGCTTTTTTCTTTCTCCTACCTGTTCATATAAAATTTACATTTAAAACCTTCCCATTTTGCTTCTCTCAATTGTCTTAGTAATTTCAGGAGGGCAAAAAAGGGCTTCTCAAAACTGAATATGGAGGGAGGGAAAATAATGTCTGCTCCCTCGCATGATGATGATCAGCTGAAGCTTGAGATTTTCGATAGCTTCAGTAAAACAGTAATGAGAAATGCAAGCAGAAATTTCGCCGCTGCTGCAAAAACAAGAAGGAAAAATGAGTCGGTCAACACAGATATCGTACAGTACATTTTGAAAACACACGGTGAAAATGCTGTTTATCCATCCGAACATTTCATCGATGCTGGAAACGGATACTGCTGTGTCGTTGCAACAGAATGGCTGTATCAGGCAATGCTGCTGTTGCCGCCCAAACAAAAGGAAGTGGTTATTTTGGAATTCTGGTATGGAATGTCTATTTCCGAGATTTCCGAAACATTGCGGATCTCCAGACGCTCCGTGTCAGAACGGAAGAAAAACGCATTTGCAAATATTCGCAGTTATTACGAAAGGACACAAAAGCATGAAACTGGATTATGAAACGGTGTATCGTGCTGTCAAAGGGGACCATGATGCACAGGAAAAGCTGTTGCAGTATTACGATGCATATATCAGTGCATTGTCAACTGTGGTTGAGATTTGTTCAGACGGCACAGAGCACCAATATGTGTGTGAAGATCAGAAAGCAGAGATACAAACAAAGTATCTGGAGGCACTTTCTAAGTGTAAGGTGATAAAATGATAGAAACAGATTTATTTGAATTTGCCTATGTGCCGGATTGGTATGGGCAGTTAGAACAATTGGCAGAAATGGCGTTGTCGGAAGCATGGCGATTCCGAAAGCCCCAGACCGAATGTAAAAATACAGATACGCCGATTTTGGAACGGTATCTCCATAT
>NZ_QSTT01000037.1:261-9040 GCF_003438725.1 Ruminococcus sp. OM06-36AC | reverse complement strand
TCAGCATTTTGCTGGGTGGTTTTGTTTGTAGGTGGAGATTATGCGGTGTTGCTATAAAAAATCTTATTGTAAACGATAAGGAAAATTCTGCTGATTGGTCGATTAACGAAAAATTTGAAAATGGTGCGTTTTTATTCGGCGACCGTGACGTTACTGCAATAGATGTTCCGGCAAATCTTATAGGAGCAGAATTTGTAAAAACTGCCTGCGATTCAAAAATGTTTGCCGAAGATCTGGGCACGTTTACAGCAGGGGATGATATTACCATTTACATAGCAGTCGATAATCGCGTTGTTCCGATAATTCCTGAATGGCTAAAGAATTGGACTAAGACTGACGATGTGCTTACAGCTACAGGCAACCTGACGTTTACGATTTTTAAAAATAATTTTAAGTCAGGAGAAGAAGTTACACTTGGTACAAACGGTGGTACTGGCGATAACGCTAACTATGTTGTATTTGCAAAGAATATGGAAACAGTTTTAAACGGCAAGCTTATTAAAAATCTTCAGGTATTCGACAGCGAAAATGCGGCGGATTGGTCGATCTACAATAATACGGGAGTAGGCTCTGTATTATTTGGTGATAGAGATATTACGTTTACAAGCTTCCCTGAAAATCTTGTTGGTGCCGAAACCGTAAGGACTGCCTGCGATTCAAAGCTTGTTACAACCGATTTGGGCGTTTTCACAGCAGGAGCTGATATTACTCTTTATGTAGCAATGGATTCACGCGTTACAAATCCTGTACCAAATTGGCTCAATGACTGGAAAAATACCGGAGTCACAATGTTAATTTCAAATGATCTTACATATATTCTTTATAAGCAGAATTTTAAGTCAGGCGAAAAAGTTATAATGGGTACAAACAGCGGTTCAGGTGCTTCGGCAAATTACATTTTTATGGCTGTTCCTCAGGAGAAAGTTATTAAGAGTGACATTAATTTGGACGGAGTGATTGATGCTTTTGATATGTGTTTGGCAAGAAAAGGCGTAATAGATGGTTTCACGAATACACTCTCGCAGGATGCAGCCGATGTGGATGAAAATGGCATAGTAGATATAAATGATCTCAAGCAGATTCAAGATTATATTTTAGCAAGAATCAAAAGCTTTAAAAAGGCATAAGTTTTAAATTCCTGGATCCTTGCACTGTTAAATTATTTAAGGATTATTCATAATGTCATCTTTGCTAATGTATAGAGTTAAAATTTACTCAAAGTCTGCACCAGTAGATATAAGAAAAGGTTTCAGATTGTCTGCTGTCTTTGCTTATTTTTGCGATAGTACATTGCATAAGAGTGTTTCAATATGAGACATTTGATATTTTGAATTGAGTCATAATGATTGACTGGAATTTGTTGTAAGATAATCTAACAATTCTTTCAGCTATCATAATTTCTTTTGTATAAGGGACAAATTAGTAAAACAGCCGTATCTGATTTTAGTGGAACAGATGCGGTTGTTTTTCATTGTACAATAAACGATTCTGCGAAACGATCTGCATAGGAATCTAACAAAGGAGCCATTGATTGCTTAGGATATAATTCAACGGATATTATTGATACGCCAATTAACTCTTGAACAATTCAATGAAAAGTGATGTAATAGAAGCATGGAAGAAGAACTGAGTGCGAATGCACAAAAAATAACAGCGGAAATGCAATATGAAATCCGAAAAACGATAGTGCGAATGCTGAAAAAAGGCATGAAGGGCAATGAAATTGCAAAAATCCTTGACGTGAGCAAAGGACACGTTTCAAATGTCAAAAAAGCATATGCAGAAAATGGAATCAAAGGCATTAAACCCAAACATCAAGGTCGTTGTGTCGGAGAAAAAAGAATTTTATCAGCAGATCAAGAGAAGGAGATCCAAAAAATCATAATTGATAAAAATCCGGATCAGCTTCGCCTGAAGGGATGTATGTGGACAAGAAATAACATTCGAGATCTCATCAAAGAGAAATACGGAATCGTGATTAAAGTATATACCTTTTTCAGGTCAGCCATAAGTGCCTTGATATCCTTGTATGAGACGTATTTGCTGGAATTTCTCAGCTGATGGATTATGCAGTTCTGAATATCGGTCTTAGGAAAAACTGCTTCTATTGCCTGGGAGAAGCCTGTAAGGTTATCAGTGCAGGCAATGAGGATATCCTCAACGCCTCTGTTACGCAGGCTGTTCAGCACTCACACCCAGAATTTGGCACTTTCATTTTCGCATACCCACATACCGAGAACGTCTTTCCTGCCGTCCATATTAACGCCTATCGCTATGTACACAGCCTTCTTGATGATCTGTCCTTCGCTGCGGACATGATAGTGTATCGCGTCCATAAATACGACCGCATAAACGCTCTCCAGCGGTCTCTGCTGCCATTCTTTTGCTTCAGGCAGTATCTTGCGGCTGACCGTAGAATCCGACACGCTCAGACCGTAAATATCACGGATATGATCTGCGATATCGAATGTTGACATTCCCTTTGCGTACATGGAAATGATTTTATTTTCCATGTCCTGCGAAATACTCATCTGATTTTTCCTGATAAGCTGAGGCTCAAAATCACCATTTCTGTCACGTGGAATATCAATTTCAACCTTGCCCATGCTTGTTCTGAGCGACTTTTTGCTGTGACCGTTGCGGCTGTTGTCAATAGTTTTATTCTTTACGTTATAAGGCTCGTAGCCCAGTTCCTCATCGAGCTCGGCTTCAAGACTGCCCTCCATGAACTCAGCGATCGTTTCCTTGAACAGCTCCTGTATGTCGTCCATGCTCTGCACATTTGCCGTTGAAAGCAGCTCGCCGATTAGTGCTCGTCTTGCCTGTTGCTCAGGCGTTCCTCTTTTTCTTCTTGCCATAATTAAAACCTCCATTGTAGTGCTCTTTTATTATACACTACTTTGGAGGTTCACACAAGGTTTGGGATAGAGTCCGAGTTTTGTTTTTTACTCTCTGAGATTTTCTTCCAGTTTTACTTTTCGATATTCTTTTGGTGACATACCAATGTATTTATGAAACAGTCTGCTGAAATAAAGCGAATTGGTGTATCCAACCATATTTGCAATTTCAGTAATGGTGTAGTCCGTATTTTCTAACAAACTTTGTGCGTTGGAGATTCGCAGCTTTAAGATATATTGCAGCGGACTGGAACCTGTGATATCTTTAAAGCACTGAATAAACCAACAGTTGCTAAGCCCTCTGGATTCGGAGTACTCCTCAATGCTGATTTCTGTGTTGTAATTTTTACGAAAATAGTGCATCGCAAAAGCAACTTCTTTTTCACTGGTGCTGCTGAATTTCTTTGCACTCATGATTGCACGGCTTATCAAAACAAAAATATTTCGCAGCTGCAAAGAAATCAATTCATCATACCGTGGTCTGCAAAGCTGCAATTCCTGAATCATCTGACCAAATAACCACTGATAATCGGGAGATGTTCCGATATAGAGAATATTATTTTGCAGGTTGATATTGTAATACTTTAAAATTTCTTCTACTTCATTTCCGGTAAAATGTACCCAATAAACATCGGTTTGATCTGCACGATAATAAACATATTCCTGTGGTTGATCCGGCAAATATACAATAATATTTCCGGCTGAAACCGTTTTTTCTTCTCCATGAATGAAAAAATGTCCTTTTCCGGAGGCAATATATAAAAGCTGATAATCTTTTCTTCCCTTCGGACGATGTGTTACTACTTCAGAACGATTTTTCACACGATAATTTCCACAGCTTGTTACAATCAAAGGTTTCGTATTATCCACTACAGTAGATGTAGAGTTGTTCAAATAGGCAACATTCATAAACATAAAAAGCACCTCCTTGCTTCTATAACTATAGTATATCACACCTGAGCACTGATTACAAGAAAAAGCCTAAACTTTGTGCATATATTTTATAACTTTGTGTATTTTTTAAGCCGTTTTGTGTGGTATAATAGAATTAAGAAATGAGAGGAAAGAATTAAAAAAGACGTCTTTCATTGTAATTCCATGTTGAATTTAATAAAAATTCTTTATACTAAAAAATAATCATCTATTCTGACGATGGCATTATTTCGTTTTTGCAAGATGAAAAGCAGTTCGTATCATTCATTATGGAAAAATTCTGTCCATGTGGGCATACAAACAATGAAAGGAGCTCTATTATGAGCAAAGAAAAAACATACTTAAAGTGGTATAACAAAGTCGGTTATGGTTCCGGCGATGTTGCAGGGAACGTTGTCTATGCATTGCTGACATCATTCGTAATGATCTATCTTACCGACACGATTGGATTAAACGCAGGTGTTATTGGCGTTCTCATTGCTGTATCGAAGATTTTTGATGGAATAACAGACATCATTTTTGGTACGTTGATTGATAAGACACATACGAAAATGGGCAAGGCAAAACCGTGGATGCTTTATGGTTTTATCGGCTGTGCAATTACCTTGATTGGTGTATTTGCAATCCCGATGAACATGGATAATTTTGCTCAGTACGCATGGTTCTTTATCTGCTACACACTTCTTAACAGTGTATTTTATACGGCAAACAACATCGCATATTCTGCTCTGACCGCTCTTGTTACAAAGAACAGCAAGGAAAGAGTTCAGATGGGTTCTTATCGCTTTATCTTCGCATTTGGAACAAGCCTCCTGATTCAGGCTGTTACATTCCAATTTGTTGAAGCAATGGGCGGTGGTGCAAATGGCTGGAGAACAGTCGCAATTATTTATGCGGTTATCGGTCTTATTGTAAATACAATTTCCGCTCTTTCTGTAAAGGAACTTTCTGATGAGGAACTTGCAGACAGTGAAACAAAAACAGAAGAAACCAAATACAGTTTTGGAGAAGCATTCAAAATTCTCGTACACAACAAATATTATATGATGATCACAGTAACCTATATTTTGCAGCAGTTCTATGGTGCGATGATCGGTGTTGGAACATACTATGCAAAATATGTTCTCGCAAATGAGAATATGTTCGGCACGTTTGCGTGGTTTATCAATATTCCTTTGATTATCGCCTTGATCTTCACTCCTACCATCGTACAAAAATGGAACGGCATGTATAAGCTGAACAAATACAGCTACATGGTAGCAACAGTTGGCAGACTTCTGGTAGCAGTTGCCGGATACATGGGAAACATTCCGCTGATGCTTGCATTTACAGCACTTGCAGCACTCGGTCAAGGTCCATGGCAAGGTGATATGAATGCAGTCATCGCATCATGCTCTGAATATAGCTGGCTTACCAAACACAAGCACGTTGATGGAATCATGTACTCCTGCACATCACTTGGTGTAAAAATTGGTGGTGGACTTGGAACAGCAATTGTCGGTCTTTTGCTCGACCTTAGCGGATTCAAGGGCACTTTGACAGTACAGCCTGATTCTGCTATCAATATGCTTCACATTATGTATCTGATCGTTCCGTTTGCACTGGATCTGATCATCACATTTATTCTTTCTAAGATGAATGTTGAAAGGGCAAATGCGGAAATCAAAGAAAAACTTGGAATATCCGAAAATGAAGTTGTGATGGAATCACAGAACTAAAATGGAGGGAACAATATGAAACATACACTCGACTGGCTGACCAATCCGGAAGTGTTTGCAGTCAGCAGAATCGCCGCACATTCCGACCACAGAATCTATGCGAACCATTTGGAAGCCGATGCAGACAATTCCTCTCTGATTCAGAATCTGAACGGCACCTGGAAATTTGCGTGGGCAAAGAATCCGTCTGAATGGCAGCAAAAGTTCTATGAAGAAAGCGACAGCACTGACAATTTTGACAACATTCAGGTTCCGGGACACATGGAATTGCAGGGATACGGCAAACCGCAGTACGTCAACACCATTTATCCTTGGGAGGGACAGGAGCATCTCCGTCCTCCGTTTATCTCTGAAAAGGACAACCCTGTCGGCAGCTACGTCAGATATTTTGACTTGAACGATGCTCTGAAAAATAAGCGTGTATTTATTTCTTTTCAGGGTGTGGAAACTGCTATGTATGTCTGGCTGAACGGCGAATTTATCGGCTACAGCGAAGATTCTTTTACACCGTCTGAATTTGAACTGACACCATATATCCGTGAAAAGGGCAACAAACTTGCTGTCGCAGTGTTCAAGAGAAGTTCTGCCAGCTGGCTGGAAGATCAGGATTTCTGGAGATTCTCCGGCATTTTCCGTGACGTATTCCTTTATGCGGCACCGTCTGCCCATGTTCGTGATATGAAAGTGATTGCAGATTATGACGGCACAAATGGTATCTTCTCTGCAACGCTGGATATTGTGGGCAAGTGTTCTGTGAAATCGATCTTGACAGATGAAAATGGAACGGTCATTGCAGAATCCAATGAAAAGGAATCTGTAAACTGGACAATTGAAAATAGCAAGCCTTGGAGTGCCGAAATACCGAATCTCTATACGTTTACAGTGATTCTGACAGACGAAGACGGAAATGAAATCGAGGTCAGCAGAACCAAAGTCGGATTCCGCCGATTTGAACTGAAAAACGGAATCATGTGTTTAAACGGAAAACGTATCATTTTCAAGGGCATCAATCGACACGAATTTGATGCGAAAACAGGCAGAGCAATCACAAAGGAAGATATGCTGTTTGACATCCAGTTCATGAAGAAAAACAATATCAATGCAGTTCGTACCTGTCATTATCCGAACAATTCTCTTTGGTATCAGCTTTGTGATGCATACGGCATTTATCTGATTGATGAAACCAATCTGGAAACACACGGTACATGGCAGAAGCTTGGTGCAACAGATCCGTCTTGGAATGTACCGGGTTCACTTCCGGAATGGAAAGAAGCTGTACTGGACAGAGCGAAATCGATGTATGAACGTGACAAGAATCACGCAAGTGTTCTCATCTGGTCTTGCGGAAACGAATCCTACTGCGGAGAAGATATTGCTGCAATGTCGGAATATTTCAGAAGCGTAGACCCGACAAGACTGGTGCACTATGAGGGCGTTACAAGAGTTCCGAATCATCAGTATGATTTCATCACGGATATGGAAAGCCGTATGTACGCAAAACCGCAGGAAGTGGAAGAATACCTGAAACAGAATAACGGCAGACCGTATATCAGCTGTGAGTATATGCACGCTATGGGCAATTCTCTTGGCGGTTTGAGCCTTTACACGGACCTTGAGGACAAATATGAGGCTTATCAGGGTGGTTTCATCTGGGACTACATCGATCAGGCAATCGAAACCAAAAATGACGATGGGAAAACAGTTCTGGCTTATGGCGGAGATTTTGAGGACAGACCAAGCGATTACGGATTCTGCACCAATGGTGTGATTTATGCTGACAGAACCTACTCTCCAAAGGTTCAGGAAATGAAGGCTCTTTACTCCAACATCAGAATGTCTATTCAAAACGGAATGCTTACCGTAGAAAACCGAAATCTCTTTGCAGATACAAATAACTTGTCCTTTGTTGTACGATTGGAAAAGAACGGCGTTGTTCTGAAATCCGATACATTTTCTCTGAATGTTCCTGCCGGAGAAAGCAAGACACTGAAATTGACACTTCACAAAATAGACAGTGCAGGAGAATATGTTTATCATGTTTCCGCCGTTACCGCAGATCAGACACTATGGGCAGATGCAGGGCACGAAATCGCTTTTGCACAGGAAGTGTTTGAAGTAAAAGATAATCAGATTCCGGAAACCACATTGCAAAAGCCAACGATTGTATACGGCGATGTTACCATTGGTGTTCACGGAGAAAACTTCTCCATGATGTTCGACAAAAAAGAGGGCGGCATTAGTTCTCTGAAATACAATGATTTTGAATATATCACACGCACACCAAAGGTCAGCTTCTGGAGAGCAATGACGGACAATGACACCGGTGCTTCCGAGCCGTACAATCTTGCACAGTGGTATACCGCAGGCAAATTTGCAAAGTATAAAACCGTTTCATGGCTGGAACAGGAAGATGCTTTGAAAATCACATTCACATATCAGGCTGCCTGCATTCCGACTTTTGAGTTTACTGTAACCTATACCGCACACTTTGACGGAAAGCTGGGCGTAAGTGTAAATTATGCAGGAGTAAGCGGAATGTCCGATATGCCAGTTCTTGCATTGGACTTCAAGATG
The DNA here is from genome assembly GCF_003438725.1 of Ruminococcus sp. OM06-36AC. Classification (NCBI taxonomy): domain Bacteria; kingdom Bacillati; phylum Bacillota; class Clostridia; order Eubacteriales; family Oscillospiraceae; genus Ruminococcus; species Ruminococcus sp. OM06-36AC. Next base: position 918 of record NZ_QSTT01000037.1, on the reverse strand, counting down.
AAAAAGCAGCTTTGCAATTTCCGGTATTACGGACTCGGTCCTGATGAAAATTACAGCGACCGATGCAAAGGGGCAAGACTGGGATTGTGGAAATCTACAGCAAAAGAAAATCTTTCCGGTTATCTCAATCCGCAGGAATGCGGCAACCGTACCGGTGTAAGAACGCTCTCTGTCCATGATGATATGCAGCATGGTCTGACGTTCCAAAAGGCATCTGCTCCGTTTGAAATGAGCGTACTGCCATACAGTGCCTATGAACTCGAAAATGCAATGCATCTGGATGAACTTCCAAGTGTTCGCTACACATGGGTCAGAATCGCTGCAAAGCAAATGGGTGTCGGCGGCGATGATTCCTGGGGTGCACCGGTGCATGAGGCGTACAGAATCCATGCAGATCAGCCGATGAAATTGGAATTTATCATTACACCGTTTGAGGCGTGATCTGAAAACATAGGAGTTACAAAGACTAAAGAAACGTTGCATGAAGCCCACCTGACGGCTTTATGCAGCGTTTTTTCGTTTGCGAAATTCCAATCCGGCAAAGCTATAGGGCTGCACTGCTTATTTTTTCTGAAATTTGACAAACTAAGAAATCCATTGTATAATATTATTTAGTGTTTCCTTAGGGCAATACCGCACAAAGAGCGTCTGGGGACT
>NZ_QSTT01000037.1:0-251 GCF_003438725.1 Ruminococcus sp. OM06-36AC | reverse complement strand
ACCGCACAAAGAGCGTCTGGGGACTTTGCACGCCATCTGCTTGCAAATTTCCCGTCATATTTCACAAAAATGCTCGTGAATACATTAAGTATTCACTCCGTTTTTTGTTTCATCTGACGAAAAATTTGACGACGCATCTGTCGCACAATCTTTGTGCGGTATTGCCTTGGAAATTTAGGCGAAACCGAGATCAAAGTGCCGCAGGATCGAGACGGAACATTTGAGCCAAAGGTGGTAAAAAAGCGTCAAAA
>NZ_QSTT01000036.1:1677-9259 GCF_003438725.1 Ruminococcus sp. OM06-36AC | reverse complement strand
TTTTTACTCATAAGTTATACGTCCTTTCATCACCATTTTATGGCTACGTTTCTATGAATTCTCGTTTTTTAGATGTGCGTTAAATTCCGATTTGTAAGGCTGATGCCCTACATATTGTTAAGCGTATTATACCACACCCATGTACGAAAAGTCAAGAAAGGAGCGTGATTTCATGGGAATTTTCACCGGACTTTTTAAGTCCAGAGATAAGCCGACCAACAGCTATGACAGCCCCAGCTACAGCTATTTCTTCGGACGAACGAACAGTGGTAAGCGAGTTAATGACCGCACTGCCATGCAGCACACAGTGGTTTATGCCTGCGTGAGGGTTCTGTCCGAGGCCATTGCCCAGCTGCCATTACACGTTTACCAATATACCGAAAATGGAAAAGAGCGAGTGCCGCAGCACCCGCTCTATTTTTTGCTCCACGATCAGCCAAATCCAGAAATGACATCATTTGTTTTCAGGGAGACCTTAATGTCCCACTTACTGATTTACGGTAATGCCTATGCACAGATCATCCGAAACGGCAGAGGTGATGTTTTGGGATTGTATCCGCTGATGCCGGATAAGGTCAGAGTAGACCGTGACCAGCGAAACCGTCTGGTCTATATCTACAGCCGCTACGATGAAGCCAATCCAAACCTGAAACAGCAGGGCGATATTGTCCTGCAGGCAGAAGATGTGCTGCATATTCCCGGACTTGGGTATGACGGCGTGCGCCCAGATAGGGCATAGTGAGAAGTAGAAAGATGGTACTACCATGCAAGACAACGTATGAAATAACCTGTTTTATCGGAAGATGAAAATCGACCGGGAGTATAGCATAACAGGAAAGCGGTAAGTTGATTAAAGATAATTTATCACGACTGAACTGCAACATTAAGTGAATATGAGGATAAACCTGTGTTTGGTTAAGGCAAGTTTCAAGTTTCGGTTAATCCACGACAAGGGAAAGTATCTGACACCTTTGACATGAGTATGAATGGATAAAGCCGTCGTTCATTTAGTTGTCAATAAACTCATGTAACCCGCAGGAGAACCTGTGGTAAAGAAACGAAAGCATATCCGACAATTCACATACCAACTCATTATGTTAACTGGGGATTGCCTAAAACGGAACGCCAAATGGCTATGTGTAATGCCGAAAGGTGATAAATTCTAAGTGTAAAAAGCAAGGAAGATGACACTGAATATCCGTAAAGGCAACGGAGCGTTCGTAGTAGTCCGAGAGAGTTAATGGCTCTTGCATGGCGAAGGAACGCAGTTGTTATGTACTAAAATGAAAAGAAGTTAGGGAGGAATACCTCAATGACACCAACGATTGAAATTTTAGAAAGAGTAAACAGAAACTCACAAAAAAATAAGGATGAAGTGTTTACAAAATTATACAGATATATGCTTCGTCCAGATATTTACTATGTAGCCTATAAAAATCTATATGCCAATAGTGGAGCATCAACAAGAGGTGTGGACAATGACACGGCTGACGGTTTCGGTGAAAAAAAGATAATGAAAATTATCAATATGCTGCAAACCGAAAGCTATGAGCCGAGTCCGTCAAGACGTGCGTATGTGAATAAAGCAAACGGGAAAAAGCGTCCATTAGGCATACCCACCTTTACCGATAAACTTGTACAGGAAGTTTTGAGAATGATTCTGCAAGCAGTTTATGAGCCTGTTTTTCTGGACTGTTCTCACGGTTTCAGACCGAACAGAAGTTGTCACACCGCTTTGAAATCTATAACAAAAGGTTTCAATGGCATACGTTGGTTTGTAGAGGGAGATATAAAAGGCTGCTTTGATAATATCAATCATGTAAAATTGGTTGAGATTATCAACAGAAAAATCAAGGATGCAAGGTTGATTAAACTGATATGGAAGTTTCTGAAAGCAGGATATATGGAAGATTGGAAGTATAACGCAACCTACAGCGGAACTCCACAGGGCGGAATTGTTTCACCGATATTTGCCAATATATATCTGCATGAGCTTGATAAGTTTGTGACCGAACTTGCAAATGAGTTCAACTGCAAGGGAAAGAATTACGCAAGCAAAGAATATGAAGCAGTCAGACACCAGATGAGAAAGTTAAATCCGCTGATTGAACAAGCGGAGGGCGAGGAAAGGGAACTGCTGATAAAGCAGAAAAAAGCAATTCGTTCAAGATTGCTGAAAATCCCCTATAAAGCACAGATTGATAAAAAAATTAAATATGTGCGATATGCTGATGATTTTCTTATCGGAATAAACGGCAGTAAAGAGGACTGCCAGACAATAAAGCAAAGACTGTCAGAATTTATTTGTAATGAGCTCAAAATGGAACTTTCAGAAGAAAAAACCTTGATTACACACAGCAGCAACTATGCAAGATTTTTAGGCTATGATGTGAGAGTACGACGGAATAATGACGTTCGCAAAGCAGGAAATACAACACAGCGAACGTTAAGTCAAACGGCAGAGTTAGCTATTCCGCTGAATGATAAGATTATGAGATTCTTATTTGATAAGAAAGTAATCAATCAAAGTAAGAATGGAGAAATCAAGCCTTGGACACGTCTGGCTCTTACAAGATGCAGTGACCTTGAAATTGTCACAGCTTACAACGCAGAATTAAGGGGAATATGCAACTATTACTCATTGGCAAGCAATTTTGGAAAATTGAACTATTTTGCGTATCTGATGGAATATAGCTGCCTGAAAACCCTTGCTTGTAAGCACAAGACAACAATTGCAAAAATCATAAGGAGAAATAAGGACGGAAAAGGAAAGTGGCGTATCGCCTATAAAAACAAAAAAGGTGACTGCTATTGCTATTTTGCTAATTTTAGTGAATGTAAAGAATCAAGTTTTTCAATAGATGCCATTGATACAACAGCAATGAAACACACAAGAACCAAAACCGTCTTTGAACAAAGGTTAGCTGCGAAAGTCTGTGAATTATGTGGATGCACCGATGCGGAACACTATGATATTCATCATGTCCACAAAGTAAAAGACCTGAAAGGGAAAGAATTTTGGGAACAGGTGATGATTGCCAAAAGGCGAAAAACAATAGTTGTTTGCGAGGAGTGCCATAAAAAAATCCACAGCAAAAGAGTTTCTAATACCAAATAACAATGGAAAGCCGTGTACATCGAGAGGTGTAAGCACGGTTTGGGGAGAGGGATAAGTAAACCTACAATAGAAATATTGCAAGGCGACTTTTCCCTACTCTACTTGGTGGGATATTCTCCCATTGCTCTTGCAAAGAATGCAATCGGCATTTCTCTTGCCTGTGAAGACTATGGTTCTACCTTTTTCGCAAACGGAGCCAGTCCGTCTGGTGTGTTGGAACATCCGGGAGTCATCAAAAATCCAGAGCGTGTGCGGGATGCTTGGCAGCGTGCCTATGGTGGCTCCAACTCGCATCATACCGCAATTTTGGAAGAGGGCATGAAATACACGCCTATTTCCATCCCCAACAATGAAGCACAGTTTCTGGAAACCAGAAAGTTTCAGGTCGAGGAAATTGCCCGGCTGTATCGAGTGCCGCTTCATATGATCGGTGACCTTGACCATGCCACATTCAGTAACGTGGAACATCTATCATTGGATTTCGTGAAATACAGTCTCGACCCGTGGATCGTTCGCTGGGAGCAAGGTATGATGAAAGATCTGCTTTCTGATTCAGAGAAAGGCAAGTATTTCATCAAATTCAATGTAGAGGGGCTTTTGCGTGGTGACTATGCTTCCAGAATGCAGGGCTATGCTACCGCAAGACAGAACGGCTGGATGTCCACCAATGACATTCGGGAACTGGAGGATATGAATCTGGTGCCGGAAGAACTGGGCGGCAATCTGTACCTCGTAAATGGCAGCTTCACCAAACTTGCTGATGCAGGTGCATTTGCAAAGAAAAATGAAAAGGAGGAAACGACCCATGAAGAATAATCGTTTCTGGAACTGGGTACGCAACGAAGAAACCGGTGCATCGGAGATGTATTTGTACGGTGCGATTGCGGAGAGTACATGGTTTGAAAATGACATCACCCCTGCCGTGTTCCGCTCGGAACTGCAAAAACACAGCGGTGATGTGACCGTCTTTATCAACTCGCCGGGTGGCGATGTGTTTGCTGCCAGTCAGATCTATACCATGCTCCGAAACCATCCGGGCAAGGTTACGGTCAAGATTGACGGCATTGCCGCTTCTGCGGCTTCTGTGGTGGCGATGGCTGGAGAAGAAACCTTGATTTCACCGACCGGAATGCTGATGTGCCACAATCCGATGACCTGTGCCATGGGCAACAAGGCAGATATGGAGAAAGCCATCGCACTTCTGGATGAAGTCAAGGAATCCATTATCAATGCCTATGCAGAAAAATCGCATCTCAGCCGTAATAAGATCGCAAGGCTGATGGATGAAGAAACGTGGATGAATGCAGAAAAAGCATTGCAGCTGAGATTTGTAGACGGCATTCTCTTTTCTAAAAAGAATCCGTTTGTTCCAGAAGAACCAGATGAAGAAACAGAGGAATCTTCGGAAGAAGAGCCGGATGAGAAAAAGAGGGAAAGCACAGCATCCATGCTGTACACACCATCCAAAACGCTGGATTCTTTTCTGCAGAAGATTTCTGCAACTGCATCCAAAGGCACGCCGATCAACCAATTGGACAAGCGGCTGGAGCTTTTGAAATATTAAAAATATAGGAGGACTGATACTATGACAATTCAGGAACTGAGAGAAAAAAGAAGCAAGGCATGGGATACTGCCCGTGATTTTTTGGATTCCAAGCGAAATGAAAGCGGTCTGCTTTCGGAAGAGGACAGCAAGACATACGATGCCATGGAGCAGCAGATCGTGGCATACGGCAAGGAAATCCAGCGGCTGGAACGACAGGCTCAGATTGAAGCGGAGATGAACAAGCCCACTTCTACGCCGATTCAGAACAAGCCGAACGCCTCCATTCACGGCGATACCAAAACAGGGATTGCATCTGATGCATATCGTACTGCTTTCTGGAACAGCATTCGCAACCGCAATTTTTACGATGTCCGAAACGACCTGCAGGTTGGTACAGATACTGAGGGTGGCTATCTTGTGCCGGATGAATTTGAACGAAAACTGGTAGAAGCCCTGACCGAAGAAAACATTTTCCGGCAGCTGGCAACCGTTATCAAAACTTCCTCCGGTGATCGAAAGATTCCCATCGTTACTTCTAAGGGCGAAGCTGCCTGGATGGATGAGGAAGACGCATATAAGCTGTCTGACGATACCTTTGGACAGGCTTCCCTTGGTGCGTACAAGGTCGGTACGGCAATTAAGATCTCTGAGGAACTGCTGAATGATGCTGCTTTTGACCTGCCGTCTTACATTGCAAAGGAATTTGCAAGAAGAATCGGTGCAAAGGAAGAAGAGGCATTCTTCATTGGTGACGGCAAGGGCAAGCCGACCGGTATCTTCGCTGCAACGGGCGGTGCAGAAAGCGGGGCAACAACCAGCACTGCAAATATCACTTTCGATGATGTTCTGGAACTGTTCTATTCTCTGAGAAGCCCGTATCGGAAGAAAGCTGTATGGGTACTGAACGATTCCACAGTAAAGGCACTTCGTAAGCTGAAGGACAGCACTGGCAATTACATCTGGAATCCGTCTGTACAAGCTGGCGTTCCGGATACCATTCTCAATCGTCCGTACTACACTTCCAGTTATGTGCCGGAAATCAAGGTAGGTGCAAAGTGTCTTGCTTTCGGCGATTTCAGCTATTACTGGATCGGCGACCGTCAGGGACGTTCCTTTAAGCGACTGAATGAAGTATTTGCAATGAATGGTCAGGTTGGATTCCTCGCATCTCAGCGTGTCGATGGCAGACTGATTCTGACCGAAGCCGTAAAGACACTTGGCATGAAAGCGTAATCAGAGAAAGGGGTTGGAGTGGGTGGTAACTTTACAGGAAGTCAAGCAATATCTGCGGATTGATTTTGAAGATGATGATACATTGCTTCTCTCCCTTATTTCAACTGCAAAACAGCTGGTAATGGATGTGGGAAGAATGGACGAGGAACGCTTTTCAGAAAACGAAGATGTGGTACGGACAGCAATGCTCTACACGGTTTCCTATCTCTATGAAAACCGCAATACCGCAGACTTTTCCAAACTGACATTAACACTTCGTGCTATGCTGTTTGCACAGCGAGAGGATGTGATTTGATGGAAATTGGAACACTCAATCAGCGAATCACCTTTCTGGTGAATCGTGTCGTTACCGATGAAATCGGAAATCACACCGCTGTGTGGGACGAAGCCTTTTCCTGCTGGGCAAAAGTGACTTTGAAAGCTTCTGCGGAGCATACGGACGCTGGTGTGACCAAAGAAACACAAACACTGGAATTCCTCATTCGGCAAAGTCAGCACTGGATGCCGTCTGTAACAGGCAACCGAATCTTGTTTCGGGATGTTACATACAACATCACCAGTGTTACACCGGATTATCTGCACAAGGACTATCTGAAACTTACTGCAGAAGCCAGAAAGGCAGGACAGAATGACCAGTATTGATAATCTTGCAGCGGAAATCATGCAGGGCTTGCAGGAATATGCAGACCTTGCGGATACTGCCATGAAAAAGGCTGTCCGGAAAACTGCCACGCAAGTGAAAAACGAGATCTCCGCCAATGCTCCGAAGGACACCGGAAAATATGCAAAAAGCTGGGCTACGAAAAAGACTGGCGAAAACAGTCACTCTTTGGAGATGACAGTACATTCTAAAAACAGATATCAACTGGCACATCTTCTGGAAAAGGGTCATGCCAAGCGTGGCGGTGGTCGTGTATCTGCTCGTCCGCATATTGCTCCTGCGGAAGAAAACGGTGTACAGTTGCTGGAGCATTTAATTGAGGGGGCTTTGTCATGACCTACGAACAAATCGCAGAAATGATGGAGGAAATGGGACTGCCTTTCGCCTACCATCATTTTGCCGAGGACGAAAGCCCTGCACCGCCTTTTCTGCTGTTCTTATCTCCCAGAGAGAATACGTTTTCGGCAGATAATTTGGCATATTTCAGTTGCAAACAACTGGACATTGAATTGTACACAGACAAAAAGCAGCCGGAACTGGAAGAACAGGTGGAGGCAGTGCTTTCCCAGCATGAAATTTATTATACAAAAACAGAAACATTCATTGATTCGGAAGAATTGTATGAAGTGCTCTATGAGATGGAGGTTTGATCTATATGGCAATGGAGAAAAACAAGGTAAAATTCGGTCTGAACAAAGTTCACTATGCAAAAATCACCTCTTATGATGAAGAAGGTGTACCGACTTTTGCAAAGCCAGTTCGCATTCCCGGTGCAGTATCCCTGTCCATCGATGCAGAAGGGGAAGCATCCAATTTTTACGCTGACGATGGGGTGTACTATGTGATCAACAATAACTCTGGTTACACCGGCGATCTGGAAATCGCATTGGTTCCGCTTGAGTTTGCGACAGACATTCTCGGTGAGAAGCTGGATGAAAAGGGCGTTCTCACGGAAACCAATACTGCGGAAGTATCCCAGTTTGCACTGCTGTTTGAATTCAGCGGCGATAAGAATAAAATTCGT
>NZ_QSTT01000036.1:0-1667 GCF_003438725.1 Ruminococcus sp. OM06-36AC | reverse complement strand
ATAAAATTCGTCACTGTCTGTTCTGCTGCTCTGCCTCTCGTCCGGCAACAGAATCCAGCACCATTGAGGACGAAAAGGAAGTTAAAACAGAAACGCTGTCTTTGACCGCAACAGCGTTGAACAGTGGTTTGGTAAAAACTAAAACCTGTGAGAAAACGGATGCCGAGGTTTATGAGAACTGGTATAAGGCGGTATATATGCCCAATCTGACTGCCGCTGTACAGAGTGGTAAGGCATCCGCAGCATCTGTAAAAGCGTAAGGAGGGTGCAGTATGGCAATTCAGAAGAACATCACCATTGACGGGATTGATGTGCCGTTCAAGGCAAGTGCAGCAGTTCCCAGACTGTATCGCTTGAAATTCCGCAGAGATATTTATCAGGACTTTGCAGCACTGCAAAAGTCTGTGGGAGAAAATACAGAGGAATCCTCCGCACTGGACATTGAAAGCCTTGAGGTATTTGAGAACATCGCCTATATCATGGCAAAACACGCCGATGCAGCCATTCCGGCATCACCGGATGAGTGGCTGGAACAGTTTAACACGTTCAGCATCTATGAGATCTTGCCGCAGCTGATCGACCTCTGGGGCTTGAATGTAGAAACACAGGTCAAGTCTAAAAAAAACATCGAAAAACTGACCGCCCGATGACAACGCCCCTGTTCCTTCTCCGATGTGTGCAGATCGGGCTGTCCCTCTCAGAGCTTGATCTGCTCACGATCGGAGTCGTGAATGATATGTTCACCGAACGGGAGAATGACGAATACAAATATCATATGTTAGCGGATCAGAGTGACTTTGATAAATTTTGATAAGGGGGGTGAAATTTATGGCAAACCGCATCAAAGGCATCACCGTAGAAATCGGCGGCGATACCACCAAGCTGTCCAAAGCCCTGGAAGGTGTCAATCGGGACATCAAGGGGACGCAGACACAGCTGAAAGATGTTCAGAAACTGCTGAAGCTTGATCCCACCAACACGGAACTTTTATCCCAGAAGCACAAACTGCTGGCAGATGCGGTATCTGCCACCAAAGAAAAGCTGGAAGTGCTGAAAACTGCCGCAGAACAGGCAAATACCGCTCTTGCAAACGGCGAAATTTCCCAGCAGCAGTATGATGCTCTACAGCGTGAGATCATCGAAACCGAAAACGAACTGAAACGCCTGACCACAGAAGCAAACAATTCTCACACCGCCTTGGAAAAGATGGGCGTTCTGGGAGAAACGCTGCAGTCCGCCGGAGACAAGATCTCTGGCGTGGGACAGAAACTGCTGCCAGTCACTGCCGGTGTCACGGCTCTGGGAACCATTGCCGTGAAAACTGGTGCGGATTTCGATTCTGCCATGTCAAAGGTGGCAGCGGTGTCCGGTGCGACCGGTTCAGAGATGGATGCCCTCCGGGAAAAAGCCCGTGAAATGGGCAGTAAGACAAAATTTTCAGCGAGTGAAGCTGCGGAAGCCATGAACTATATGGCGATGGCAGGCTGGAAAACCAACGATATGCTCAGCGGTATCGAAGGCATCATGAATCTTGCCGCCGCCAGTGGCGAAGATTTGGCATCTACTTCAGACATTGTCACAGACGCTCTGACCGCTTTCGGTTTGTCTGCTTCAGACAGCGGACACTTTGCGGATATTCTGGCGGCTGCAAGTTCCAATGCCAATAC
>NZ_QSTT01000035.1:4269-9323 GCF_003438725.1 Ruminococcus sp. OM06-36AC | reverse complement strand
CGGCATAAGGTTCACCTCCGGATACAAAAAGCCGCCTCGGATGATTCCATGGCGGCTCTCGTTTTATTCTTTGCTATGATACAGTATAGCATACCATAAAGCTCTTATCAAGTCTTATGAACTCTGATGAACTCTTAACTTTTCAAGTGCTTTATTGTGGAGGTAGTAAATATGCTGTACGCTATAGTCTAATTCACTTGCCACCACTTTCCATGGCTTAAACTCCAGATACCGTTTTGTAAGAAGATCACGGGAATCTGCATCTGCGACCTTCTGAATCTGTTTTCGCATTTCATGCATCAAATGTTGAAGTTCCATTTTGGTTTCTTCGATTTCTTCTTCCAATGACAAAATTTTTTCTACAGCAATTTCCATCTTGTGTGGTTCTGGAGAAACTGTTTTAGGGGAATCTCCACCTTTTCCACCTATACCCTCAGCAGATTGTCGTATGCAATCGATCTCATGCTCTTTCCGAAAGATTCGGTGTCGGAGGCGTTCTGCCTCTTCCATGTATGCTTTTGGATTCATGCATTTTCCTCCCTCACAATTTCAGCACGCACAGCAGTCATCAAAGCGGTCTGGGTTTGTTCTTTCTGGGTTAGGGCTTTCAGGATACGTTCGTCAATCGTCCCTTTCGTGATGAGATGTAGAATGACGACCGTTTCGGACTGCTGCCCCTGCCGCCACAGTCTGGCGTTGGTCTGCTGGTAGAGTTCCAGACTCCAGGTCAGTCCAAACCAAATCAAGCGAGAACCACCTGCCTGTAAGTTCAAGCCATGTCCGGCAGCGGCTGGGTGCAGCAGACCAACTTGCAGCCTTCCGGCGTTCCAGTTCCGGATACTGTCGGAGGACTGGATTTCCTGATAGGAAACATTCAGCTTTCGCAATCGCTCTTGAATCCGCTCCAAATCATGCTTGAACCAATACGCCACCAGAACAGGCTTGCCATTGGCTGCCTCTATCAGGTCTTCCAGTGCATCCAGCTTTCGGCTGTGGATGGGAATCACTGCTCCGGTGTCGTCATACACCGCTCCATTCGCCAGTTGGGAAAGTTTGTTGCTGAGGGCAGCAGCATTAGCGGCGGTAATCTCAGTGTCCTGCATCTCCAGAATCAATTCAGACTTGAACCGCTTGTAGGTTTCTTGCTCCGTGTCGGACAGCTGCACGGGATATTCGTTGGAAAGTAATTCCGGCATGTGCAGATGGTCGAGGGCTTTCATCGAAACGGTGATGTCCGATATTTTTTCGTAGATCCGTTCTTCTGCATCGGGCAAGGGCTTATAGGAATACACGATATATCCGTTCTGCTTGTCGGGCTTGAAGTAGGCGTTCCGGTACTGCCCGATGAATCTACCGAGCCGCTGCCCCATATCCAGCAGACGAAATTCCGCCCATAAATCCATAAAACCATTACTGGCAGGAGTGCCTGTCAAACCTACGATTCTTTTCACGTTCGGTCGAACTTTCATCAGTGCCTTGAAACGTTTGCTCTGGTGGCTCTTGAAACTGGAGAGTTCATCAATCACCACCATGTCATAATCGAACTTCGTGTTGTTGACGAGCCAGTCAATGTTCTCCCGGTTGATGATGTAGATGTCAGCATCTGCCTTTAAAGCTGCAATGCGTTCTTCCTCTGTGCCGACCGCTACGCTGTATCGCAGAGGTTTCAAGTGCTCCCATTTTTCAATTTCAGCAGACCATGTATCACGAGCAACTCGCAGTGGTGCAATAATCAAAACTTTTCTGACCGCAAACAAATCAAACATCAAATTGTGGATTGCGGTCAGTGTTGTAATCGTCTTACCAAGTCCCATATCCAGAAAGAGTGCTGCGATTGGATGTTCTTCGATAAATCGAACAGCATATTTCTGATAATCATGTAGTTCCATCGCTTTTCACCTCCGAGATGATTTTTTCGATGCCCTCACAAGCATCCAAGACGTAAACCAGAAAACCCAATCGCCTCAGAAGTTTATGCCGGGAAAGTTGAAGCGGTCTTGGTTTCTCTCCGGGTGCTTTCACTTCCACAAAAGCAATTCTACCGCCGGGCATCAATACGATGCGATCTGGAACGCCTGCCGTTCCGGGAGACGTGAATTTCCAGCACACACCGCCGTTCTGTTTAACCGCTTTTGTCAGTTTTTCTTCAATGATTTTTTCTCGCATGGATTCTCCCTGTTTTTCGAGAAAATGGAGGTCATAGGAAGTCAAATACAAACCTTATATATAGAGAAAATTTTTACTTTTTTTCTCGCCTGCGTAAAGTCTGTATATGAGTTCCTATGACTTCCACTTTCCCTATATTTCGGTGTTTTTTGACCTTAAAAGTGGAGGTCGATTTTATAGAGTGGAAGTCAAAAACATACTTTTAGTCAAGGAAATCGAATTTGATGCACAGTCCCACAATCACATTACACTGTGTTGTTCTCTTACGTTTATACCCAGCTTGTTCCAAAGCAGAATAGAAATCTGATGTGCTGCGAACAAACTCACCATTTTCAAGACAGTATTCACGATAGTGTCGATATAGTTCTCCGGACTTTTCCTGATAGCTTTTATCCACTTCACAACACTCATTGATGAAATTTCCAAGCCAGTCATTGCCTTCCCGATAGGCTCCGATTGCATCTAAAACACACTGCGGTCTGGTAATCTGGTAGTTTGCTGCAATGACCTTTCTTGCCCCCTCAATCAGCCAGGAAAGCACTGCACCACCTGCGTTATCGACCAAGTGCTGCGTATAGTTTTTGATGTCCTTAGAACCCTGAATTTTTGCGTGAAACGGGATGACAATCAATCTTCTCCATGTTCCGTCATCCGAAGCTCCAACCTTCGGAAGATGATTGGTATACAGCACCAAAGTGTGAGAGGGTTCAAAGTGGAATGGTGCTTTGAATTTCTTTTCGGCAAAAATCGGGTCCGTGGAACAAAGCTGCTTCACCACGCTGGTATTCAGCCGCATCCCTTCCTGCAATTCTGCCGCAATAATCATCCGCTTTCCCTTGAGTTCCGCCATCTCCGGCTTCACGTTTCTCTTACAATTGACAGTCAGTGCATCTGCTGAAATGTTGCCGCTGTAACTGCCGAGAACCTTGTAAATGACATTCCAGAACGTTGATTTTCCGTTACGTCCGTCACCATAGGCAATAATCATCGCCTCCAAATACACCTTGCCAACAATGCAAAGTCCGCAAATCATCTGCACATAGTCAATCAAACTCTGGTCACCGCAGAAGAACAGCTGCAACGCATCCTCCCACAAATCCTTACCGGCATCACTTGGAACAACCGCCGTCACTTTCGTTAAGAGGTCAGCAGGATCTGTAGGCTTCCAGCCATTCAATCCTTCGGGCAGATAGTAAGTGCCTCCGGGGGTATTTAAAAGCATCGGATTGCTGTCAAGGGCTTCGGGATTGTGGAGAACCAGAGGCTTTGCAGCATCCAGTGCATTGGTCATACTGCGAACATGGCGATATTTCATGACAAACGCCTTGAAAGTAGCATAGTACTGATACTCCCTGTATGCGGCGGTCTGTTCTTCGTCCAGACTGTCCTGAAACTTTTTGCCGCCGTTGATTGCTGCATCTCTTGCAACACCAAGGCTTTCCAGTTTCAAAAGTGACGCTTCCACCTGCTTTTCCGCCCCTGCCAGCTGTACGTCCGTATGTTCGATCATGGCAAGGGTGACGGCGTGTTCTGACTCCTCCCAGTAGGTTCCGTTGTAGCGAAGATAATCGGTCGCAATAGTAAACGCCACCTCATCTGAAAAGCCTTCTACAAATGTGCGAGCCTCTCCAACATCCGAAAAATCATCGGGAATCAGGGACTGTTTGCCGTATGCTTCAGGAGAAATATATCCTTCCTGCGAGGTTACTTTTTTTCCGAATTTGCAGGCACTGTGCCAGATTGCTTCCAGTTCTTCATCCGGTAGCGGCGGTTCGCATTCTGCTGCTTTTTCCAGAAACTTCTGATAACTTTCCTCAGTCACACCAAAACGCTTGACCAGCTTTCCAGCCATGCGAGACATTGTGCTGTTACGCTGTCCCTGCGGAATGTTACGGTTTGACTTCATCAGTGTAAGCCAGTCCTCAATGGAAAGACTGCCTTCGTGCCATACAACATCGCTCGGACAACCAAACAAAAAACGTGAGGCATCCAGTGCATTTCCGTCAAAGAACGGCAGTTCCTTATGAATCTGATTTTTAACTGCCTTGTGCATCGTGGCGTTTTTGCAGGGTGAGGTGGGAAAGAAAACATGGAAACGGGGACGGGCAGATTTGCTGCCTTTTGTCAACAGATGATGACGGCTGTAGGTCACTGCAAATGCAACATCTCCTAAGCTGTTCATCAGCATTTCAGGCGTGATCCAGTCTTTCGGGTCGTCTGAATGGTCATTGTCACAGTCCATAGGTACTACATCAGACAACAGGAAATTGGCGTCACTGCGGGCAAAGTTCTCATACTGAGCACAGACATGATCGTAGACAACGGCTTTTTTCAAATCCGCTTCTGAAGTAATGACCTTTTGGTTGGGATAAAGGACATTCTTTTCATTGCCGGTACAGTTAGCTGTATAGAGCGTAAATTTCATTCTATTTCCTCCAGTTCTTCTGTAAAATGCCGAATGGTCATATGCCGCCGCTTCGCCCATTTGATTTCCTGCTGCATCCCCTCCGACCGCACAGAACCAAACACCCACAACTGAGCACACTTTGACAGCAGTACCAAATTCATGAACATCGCTGTCTGACGATCTTCGCCTAAACCGTCATCCATGAACTGCGGAAACAGCAAATGGGGAGCGATAGGGACATAGTGCGTATCTACCGCAAAGCGGCTGTACCGTCTGGCGTTTTCGATATTGTCATTGATGCAGCCGTGGGAATAGGGAGAACAAATGTATACCAGCGGTCGATAAGCGGCAGCCTTTTTCGCCTTGCGTTCCTCTCGTTCAATACGGCTCAGTGCCTCATAAGCAGTGAGATCGATGTATCCCTCAGCGTTATACAGATTCATGCAATACTCCTTTCAGTCGCTTCTTTGTGCAGGCATCA
>NZ_QSTT01000035.1:0-4259 GCF_003438725.1 Ruminococcus sp. OM06-36AC | reverse complement strand
CAGTAAACGGCACTGCTGAAAATGTCAAAGTTTTCTGCTGTCCAGAAGATACTCAAATCAACCGGCACTTCTGCACCGCACTGTGGGCAGCGACAGTATACGTTTTCGTTGTTGATCTCCACGGAGATACTGATGGTGTCATTCAGATTTTCTTTGATGTAAAACATATGGAATCCTCCTAATCTTTCTTGTAAAAGCTGCATTCATATCCGTCTGCCCGAAGCAGCAGTCCCTTTGCCCAGTCTGGCGTTATCGCCATCTGCTGACAGATCTCATCCAGCTTTGTATCTTTTGGGCATTCGATAATCATTTCATCGTGAATATGACCGACAATGAAGTATTGTGATAGTGTCTGCATGGAATACATCAGCAGATCTCTTGCAATTCCTTGGACGCAGTTCTCTACAAATTTCGGTCCATAGCTTTCAAGTCTGTCCCATTTTTTCTGAGCATTAATGCCCATATATGTAACAGATTCACCGCCGAATTTATTCTTACCGATGTAGGGTTTAGCATAAGCAAGACGTCTTCCGCTTGGCAGCCTTATGAACAGAAACCCTGCCTCATAGGAAAATAGCAGTCCGTGTGTTTTCGTTGCTGTTTTTTCTTTGACTGCCTTTTTTACAGCTCTATCTACCGCCCACCAGAGTTCTGTAATATGCGGTGAAGCCTCACGCCAGTCGGTTACGATCTGTTTCAGTTCCGTATCGGATAAGCCAAGAGAATCTGCTCCCATCGCTTTCATGGCTCCAACCGATCCGCCGAAACCACAAGCCAATTCGGATATCTTTCCTTTCTGCCTTAAATGACCGTTTTCACCATGCTTTACAACTGGCACACCGAACATCTTTGATGCTGATGCACAGTAAATGTCCTCACCGTTTGCAAAAGCCTTCATTCGCCATTCTTCACCTGCAAGCCATGCGATCACTCTTGCCTCAATGGCAGAAAAGTCTGCAACGATAAATTTCATACCTTGCCTTGGAATAAATGCGGTGCGGATAAGCTGTGATAGTGTATCAGGAACATCATCATACAGCATCTGAATATCTTCAAAAGAACTGTACTTTACAAGTTCTCTTGCCTCTGTCAAATCAGGCAAGTGATTCTGCGGAAGATTTTGCAATTGCACATTTCTACCAGCCCAACGCCCCGTTCTTGATGCCCCATAAAAGCTGAACATCCCTCTTGCACGATTATCGCTGCAAGCTGTATTTTTCATAGCAGTATACTTTTTCACTGAAGATTTAGACAACTGCAAACGCATCTGAAGCACGGATTTCACAGGTTCTTTTGCAGTTTTAATGAGTTCCAGCACCTGTGTTTTTCCGAGTGAATCCGACTTGTAACCCTGTGTTTCAAGCCAATCCAGCAACTGATACACAGAGTTCGGATTTTCTACGCCTGTCAGCTTTTGCACTTCAGCTGTCAGTTCTTCTTTTGCCTTTGCATCAAGGCCAATTGCCTTATCTGCAAGCTGCATATCTACGAGAATACCTCTGTCGTTGATTTCCTGGTCAAGATAAAATTCCTTCCACAGAAAATCAGGCACAGGGAAACGTGACAGTCTTCTGTCAATTTCCAATTCAGCCTCAACATCTCGCTTGTTGTATGCTTTAAAAATCTCCCATTTATCGGGATAATCAGTGGGGGAGTGAAACTGCGGTACACCGTCAATCGTGTCATATGGCACACAAAAGAATTTAATGAGAGCCTTGCCCTCTGTCATTTTTTGCTGTTCAATACCCAGAACCTTTCCGACTTCTGCAAGTGATAAAAGCAGTCCGAGCGTTCTTGCATGAATCATAGAACAATGCCAGCTTTCGGGATTTAAGAAATCTCCGACAGTATCTTCGTCAATGCTGTAACTCTGAAAATATTGAGGATAATTTTCACGAAGATATTTTGATAAACATACTCGTTCAAAGTTACAGTTAAATGCTCTTTTAACTACATTTTCATCTGCAAGAGCAGCGAGAACATTTTCCGGAATTTCTTCACCGTTTGCCGTATCCACTACCTGAACAGGCTGTCCGTCTATGGAGTATGCAAACAGCAGAATATCAAAATATGGGGTGTCTGTGTAAGCATAAACGCCGCATTTTGATATGTCCTTATCGGATCTTGTTTCGATATCAATTGTAATCATGTTTATCTCAATTACCCACCCAAGCATAACGCCTAGCTGTCCGCCCAGCTATCTTAGTTCAGAAAATCCTCGTCTTCTACGGTTGTGAAGTCGTCCTCTGCACGGCTGTGACCGCCCAGCGGCTCGCCATCCCGAAGCTTCTGGATGTTCTGCAAGCCGCAGGCAATGCCACGGGATGTTTTGGTGTTGAACGCATAGAAGGTGATGCTGGCTCTGCCATAGACACCGCTGTAAATCTCGCTGTGATCTAAAATCTGCTGGCAGGCAGCGTCCACGATGCCCGGAGCAGTGATGGAATTGGCATTGACGAAATAGCTGTTGGCATACGCTTCATCGTCTGGTCGCTCCAAATCACCATCCCGAAGCGGGGTCTTGAGAGAAGTCAGCGGTGGAACGGACTTGCTGTTGCCTTTCAACTTGCCCTGCCCCTCCTCGTAGGCAGCCTGAATGGCAGCACGAATCTTCTCGATGGTTTTCGTGTCCGACTTCGGAATGATGAGGGAAACGCTGTACTTCGGCTTGCTGTTCTCGTCCATTGCCTTTGCTTCCCAGAGGTTGACGTAGCTAAATCTGCATACACCGGTTACTACTTTTGCAGGATTGATATACTTTGCCATAATAAAAACTCCTTTATTCTTTGAAATCTACCTGTGCAGTATTCCACGCAGGTCGTTTGTCTGATAGCGGAACAAGTGTTGGTTTGCCCTGTGGTTTCACAAGCAAATCTCCCAACAATTCTTCGAATTTTTTCTTGCCCAGCATTCTGGTCATTGCAGTAATGCCCAGTACCTTATGTTCATATGGGTCGAACCCAGCAGCTTGTACCGCCTCCGCTGCTGCAGTTTCACTGCAATATGTTCGTCTGGCTCTGCCTTCAACCAGCTTCCAATTCTTCCATGCTTTTCCCTGTAAGGACTGCTGCAAAGCGTATTCCTTGATGTCGGAAGCCCATGTAACCAGCTGGTCGGCAGTTTCCAGAATTGCTTCGATTTCGGTATCGGTCAGCTTGTCCGGCATCGCAAAATCATACTTTGCCAATTGCAGATTGTACTCCGCCCGTTTCCGGCAAGTTGCTTTCACTTTGCAGAAGCGGCAGTGCTCTCCGGCAGAGAATTCGCCCTCGCCTCTGGCGGCAAGTGCAGCTTTGGGTTTCAGTTCGGTTTCCGCCCAGTGCAGCAGCTCCGACAATGGCATGATGCATTCGCTAAGGTTCTGGATTCTTGGCTGAAAAATCACCATCCGGATTTCTGCAATGTCATAGAGGGCATCGAACAGTTCCAACGCTCCGAGAGCATACAGCATCATCTGTGAGTTGTGGTCAGCAGACACCGCCACGCCCTTGCCATACTTGAAGTCAATGGCGGTTAAAACATTCTCTGCAACAATCACACAGTCGCCCGTGCCAAAGCCGTCTGGAACGTATCGGCTGAAATCCAAACGCTGTTCCACTAAGACCATTGGTTCTTGCAGGGTTGATAGCTGTTCGGCGATGTACTGGGCATAGCTGTCCGTGCAGTCTTCCATTTCCGTGTCGTAGAAATCTAAGTTCTCCACGGGATTGTCTGCCGGATTCCCGAGCAGCTTTTGCACCTTATATTCTGCCAACTCGTGAGCACACGTGCCTTCCCGGGCGTAGTCTGTCACAGTATCCGGCAGGGCAGCACAAAGCTGTGCGGAGGGCGGACACGCCAGCCATCGGGCACTGGAGGAAGCAGAGAGCATGGCGTGTTTATTCGGCATGGGCTGCCTCCTGTGCATCTGCGAACAGTGCAGCGTACCGCTCTGGCGGAACTTCAGACAATCGACTGCCGCCGTACTTTTGCAGCAGTTTCAGCACCGTTTCCTTTTGTCCGCTGCGGGACAGATTTGCCAGAACACTGCGGACTTCTTCCAGTGTGACCGACTTTTCCACAGCTTTTTTGACCGCTTCTTCTTTTTGTGGATAAATCTGTGTAAACGTCTCCACTTCCGCTTTGGAAGCACTTTCTGCCCACTCTGATGCGATCTTTACGAAATCGCTAAGTGCTGCAAGGACATCTATGAGGGTTTTCATTTGTTTTCACTCCTTTGCATATTTTTGACGATAGGTCTGAGAACTAAATTCCGCTAA
>NZ_QSTT01000034.1:9803-10055 GCF_003438725.1 Ruminococcus sp. OM06-36AC | reverse complement strand
CATTGTACTGTATTTTACCATAGAAAAGCAAGTTTATCCAGTGTCAGATCCACCAAATATACAGCGAAAATATCGCCTTATGTTCTGTACATTTAGCCGCTTGCTATACGCCGAAAGGTATGGTAATATACAGTTACCGAAAGGGGTGCGGGTGTCCGGTGGACACCTCTGCGAAGCAGAAGCACCGACCGAGGCGACAGCCGAGACAACAACCAAAAAAACGGAGGAAAAACACAATGGTAGCATACGGAA
>NZ_QSTT01000034.1:0-9793 GCF_003438725.1 Ruminococcus sp. OM06-36AC | reverse complement strand
AAAACACAATGGTAGCATACGGAATCGCAAAGGCAAGAGCAATGGCAAACAGAACGGACTGGAACGAAAGAACCGAAATCACAAAGGCGGTCATCACTTGGTTTGATGCGGACTACGAATACGAACTGGAGATTGAAAACGAGCACAGAATGGACAACGAGGAATTCACCGCATGGGTTGAGGAAAACGCAGAAAGCCTTGCAAAGGCAGATGCCGAAAGCCTCCATACGGTTTGCGAGGAAATTGACAGCATTGACTTTACGGAAAAGGAAATCGATGACGATGCCCTTTTCGATGAGGAGTACGAAAACGCCTGCGAATTTGAATGGGTGACTCCCCACGGGGTGGGGAGATGTCCCGAAGGGACAGAGGGGACGGGCACCTGTTAGGTGTGCCAGACCGGCCGGTAACCCAAAGCCCACAACCCAAGACCAAAGCCCCGAAAGGGGCTGCGGCTCGTACAGCCGCTGTGTTGCCCTGTCCGGCGTAGTTTTGTTTCCTCCGAGTGGTTTTCCCTTTCCCACAAACGCCCCACACAGGGCGGCACAAAGGCTCTTGTTTCGTTGGTGTATGATACACAAGAAAGTGCCGACATTCCATCGCTTTTTCTGTATGTTTAGCCGCTTGCAATCCTTCCGGAAGTATGGTAATATACATCATGCCAAGAGGCAAAGACAACGAAAACTGGAGGAAAAAACAATGTGGACAGAAGAAACAATTCAGGTAGGAACGAGCACTTTTCACTACTGGGTGAAACACTATGAGGAGCCTTCCATTTTTGGATATGAGGAAGGCAGAGCCTCGAAAATCTCCCTGCAGCGGAATGGCACAACGGTGTTCAATTTCGACCGGGGCATGGATATTCCGCCGGAGGATGCGGAAACCAAAACTGCACTGGCGATTCTGCTGAAACAGTACAACTGATTCTTCCAAAACCGAATCCCACAAGCCAGAGCCGAAAGGCTCTGGTGGTCGTACACCTGATTTTTGTTCGTGTATGATACACAAGAAATCGTAGAAATTTCGATGCTTTTTCTGTTCATTTAGCCGCTTGCGATCCTTGAATTTGTATGGTAACATGGTTACAATGGTGCGCCAGTTCGGTGCATAAGATATAGTCGAGTGAAAATCTTGACCTGATAAAGCATAGCAAGCAGTCAGTACACAGCCTTGAAGTCGAAGCCGTGAGGTTAGATTTAAGCGTAGGCAATGGAGTATGAGAGCCGCAATGCGAAAGCGTGAAGCTATAGAGCTCCGTAATTTATGTTGTTAGCGGAAGTCGATGCAGTCATTGTTGCAGCAGACAGCATCAGCAGATTCGTTAGGCGAGAAACTGCTGATTCCACCGGGGTCCGAGGGCGTGGCGAGTATACAAGGTATCTTATGCATACCTGGGAGGTCTGACGGATTCCTCAACAGAGGTAGGAAAATTGAAGTACATAAAGTGCGGAGAAATTCCGATGGTCTGTCAGAAGTCGGACTGTCTCATAGTAGCTGCGAAGTCTGTGAAAGCAGATGGAGTGAAGGGGACAGCAAATAATCGTTCTCAAAGAAGAAACATGTGTGACACAGGAGGTCAAATCAGATGGAAACGAACTCAATGAGAATAAGCAGCCAATCCAGACGATACGCAAAAGTGCAGAATCTGATGCACAATGTCAATGAACAAAATCTTATGGCACAGCATAGACATCAAAAAATGCATAAAGCCCCCGGTATCGATAAGGTGGACAAACAGAGGTATGAAACCCATGTTAATGAAAATATTGGTAACCTGGTACAAGAAATGAAGAAGTTACAATACCGACCATTACCAGTACGCAGAGCCTATATCGACAAAGGCAATGGGAAAATGAGACCTTTGGGAATACCAGCTTATGAGGACAGACTTGTACAGGGAGCAATGGCAGATATACTGAATCAGGTATACGAGCCAAGATTTCTTGACTGTTCCATGGGATTCCGCCCGAATCGCAGTGCTCATGACACAGTAGCATATATCAATCAAGTGATAATGTGCCGAAAGGTTAATTATGTGCTGGAAGCAGACATCAGAGGATTCTTTGATAATGTAAATCATGACTGGATGATGAAGTTTCTCGCAAATGATATTGATGACAAAAATTTTCTGCGTTATGTAAAGCGGTTTCTGATTGCGGGAATCATGGAAGGAACAGAATATCATGAAAGTGATAAGGGGACACCACAGGGTGGGCAAATATCCCCGATTCTGGCGAATGTGTATCTGCATTATGTGCTTGACTTGTGGGTAACCGCAGTAAAGAAGCACATTAGAGGACAAATTTATTATGTCAGATATGCAGATGATTTTATCATTATGTTCCAGTACTGGGACGATGCACAAAAAGTTATGACGGCATTAAAGCCAAGACTTGCAAAGTTTTCACTGGAACTTGCGGAGGAAAAGACGAGAATTTTCAAATTCGGAAGATTTGCAGAAAACAAAGAGGAGTTTGACTTTTTGGGATTTACATTCTTTAACACGCATACAGCGAAAGGAAAATATCGTGTCGGAATCCGTACCAGCAAGAAGAAATTGAAAGCGAAACGGCAAAAAGCAAAAGAGTGGTTGAAAACACGTCTCAACAAGAATGTGACTGAAACAATGAAGTTAATCAGAGTAAGTCTGTTAGGGCATTACAATTACTATGGCGTGAATGGAAATTATATGCAGATGCGAAAGTTCTATGAATATTTAAAATATGTCACGCACAAGATGCTGAATCGCAGAAGTGAACGAGCGCATATGCGATGGGAAAAGTTTAACAAGATTTGGGATTATCACATTCCAAAGCCTAAGATAACTAAGAACATCTGGAATTGGTCTGTAAAGATTGTTTGAAGAGCCGTATGCCTTAATAGGGCACGTATGGTTCTGTCGAGGGGCGGCGGCAGTAATGTCGTCCGTCTACTCTACGGAATGGAATCTCGATTAAAAAAAGCCCACCGGGGCATAAAAATAAATGATACAGACTTGCTTTTTGGCAGGTCTTTTTTGTTGAGGGAGGTGATGCAATGGCAAGATTTAAACCGACCCGTTTTATGGCGGTGGATTCCAAGTATAACAAAAAGGCGGCAGACTATGCTGTTTCTTTTATTGAGTGTCTGAGCCACACCAAAGGCACATGGGCAGGAAAAAAATTTGAACTGCTGGACTGGCAGGAACAAATTATCCGTGATCTGTTCGGGATTCTGAAACCGAACGGCTATCGTCAGTTTAATACAGCATATATTGAAATTCCGAAAAAAATGGCAAGAGTGAGCTTGCAGCTGCCGTCGCTCTGCTATTAACTTGTGGTGACGGAGAACAACGAGCGGAGGTCTATGGTTGTGCCGCAGACCGACAGCAAGCCTCGATTGTTTTTGACGTTGCCGCAGATATGGTTCGTATGTGTCCGGCTTTGATGAAAAGAGTCCGGATACTTACTGCACAAAAAAGAATTGTATACACACCAACAAACAGCTTTTATCAGGTGCTTTCGGCAGAAGCCTATTCCAAGCACGGTTTCAACATTCACGGGGTTGTGTTTGATGAACTGCATACGCAGCCGAACCGAAAGCTGTTTGATGTTATGACCAAAGGCTCCGGCGATGCGAGAATGCAGCCTTTGTATTTTCTGATTACCACTGCCGGAACGGACACCAACAGCATCTGCTATGAGGTACACCAAAAGGCGAAAGACATTCTGGAAGGCAGAAAGCACGATCCGACTTTCTATCCTGTCATTTACGGTGCAGATGAATCGGAAGACTGGACGGATCCGAAGGTTTGGAAAAAAGCAAATCCATCCCTCGACAAGACAATCGGCATGGATAAGGTGGTGGCTGCGTGTAATTCTGCAAAGGAAACTCCCGGTGAAGAAAATGCTTTTCGACAACTGCGTTTGAATCAGTGGGTAAAACAGGCGGTGCGTTGGATGCCGATGGAGAAGTGGGACAAATGCAAGGTGGCTTTTGATGAAGAGATGCTTGCGGGGCGTGTTTGTTATGGTGGACTTGACCTATCTTCTACTACGGATATTACAGCTTTCGTGCTTGTCTTTCCTCCAACAGAAGATGACGAGCATTATTATGTTCTTCCCTACTTCTGGCTGCCGGAAGAAACGCTGCCCCTCAGAGTAAGACGTGACCATGTTCCATATGATGTATGGGAACGGCAAGGCTATTTGAAAACCACTGAGGGCAATGTGGTTCACTACGGTTTTATTGAGAACTTCATCGATGAACTGGGACAGAAATTTCATATCAAAGAGATTGCATTTGACCGTTGGGGTGCAGTGCAGATGTCGCAAAATCTGGAGGGGCTTGGTTTTACGATGGTGCAGTTCGGGCAGGGTTACAAAGATATGTCACCGCCGACCAAGGAACTGATGAAACTGACCTTGGAACAGACGCTTGCCCACAACGGACACCCTGTTCTTCGTTGGATGATGGATAATATTTTCATTCGCCGTGATCCTGCCGGAAACATTAAGCCGGATAAAGAAAAATCCACAGAGAAGATTGATGGTGCAGTTGCCATGATTATGGCTCTTGACCGTGCAATTCGCTGTGGATGTGTGTCTGATGAGTCGGTTTATGATACGAGAGAGATGCTGGTGTTATAGGTTTGATTATCTTTGCAAACTGGAATTTTCAAATTAGTCTTTGCAAATAACCTTTGAACCTTCACCATCAATTACAATTCCCTGACGGTTGTTAATTGGGCATAGATTCAAATCCGAAAACTCAGTCATTATTTTCTCGGTAACTTTCTTAAATGGTGCTGTAAGATAATGCGGAAGAACATAGAAATCAATCAAATCAAGCCCTGCATCATCTTCTTGTGAGTAGTCCTCCGGCTTTTCATCCATTTGTTCAATATATTGGATAGTTGGAGCGCATATAATCGCACCCGCCGATTCACCAATCATCAGTTTTCCCTTTTCCAATTCCTTCTTCAATAGCTCATCCGTTCCCGTTTTACGGAGCTGATCCATAAGGAAGAAAGAATTTCCCCCAGTAAAATATATCACATCCGCATCTTCAAAAACGGACTGTACCGTTAAATAAGCCTCTGTTGAAATATCAATTTCCGTTACGGCCGCTCCCAGTTTATTGAATAGCTTTCGAGCCGAGCCAACATAACCGGTATAGCCTTCACGCAGCGAAGCTGTGGGAATAAATGCGACTTTCTTGTTATCAATTTCTTCTTTTATCAAACTTCCTACACTTGAAAAGTGCGAACATAAAAACAGTTTCATCCATATCCTCCTTGAATAAATTTCGATTTGTAAGGCAGATGCCCTACATTTAGTTTCATATATTATACCACACCCATATACGAAAAGTCAAGAAAAGGAGTTGATTCTCATGGGTATTTTCAGCGGATTCTTTAAGTCCAGAGATAAGCCTCAAAACAGCTATGACAGTCCGTCATACACATATTTTTTCGGCAGAAGCAATGCGGGAAAAAGAGTCACCGACAGAACAGCCTTGCAGCATATTGCAGTTTATGCCTGCGTGAGGGTTTTGTCGGAGGCAATCGCACAACTGCCACTGCACTTATACAAATACAACGAGAATGGAAAAGAGCGAGTGCCACGGCATCCGCTCTATTTTTTACTCCACGATCAGCCAAATCCAGAAATGACATCTTTCGTATTCCGAGAAACCCTGATGTCCCATCTGCTAATCTACGGCAATGCTTACGCACAGATTATCCGAAACGGTCGTGGAGATGTATTGGGGCTGTATCCGCTGATGCCGGATAAGGTCAGAGTAGACCGTGACCAGCAAAACCGTCTGGTCTACATCTACAGCCGCTACGATGAAGCCAATCCAAACCTGAAACAGCAGGGCGATATTGTCCTGCAGGCAGAAGATGTGCTGCATATTCCCGGACTTGGATACGATGGACTGGTTGGATATTCGCCGATTGCACTTGCGAAAAATGCAATCGGCATTTCTATTGCCTGTGAGGAATATGGTGCATCGTTTTTCGGAAACGGTGCAAGTCCGTCAGGTGTTTTGGAACACCCCGGAGTGATCAAAAATCCGGAACGTGTGCGTGATGCCTGGCAAAGAGCCTATGGCGGAAGAAACGCCCACAAGGTCGCAGTTCTCGAAGAGGGCATGAAGTTTACACCCATTGCAATTCCGAATAATGAAGCTCAATTTCTGGAAACCAGAAAGTTTCAGATTGAAGAGATTGCAAGAATGTACCGTGTACCGCTCCATATGATCGGTGACCTTGACCACGCAACATTTTCAAATGTTGAACATCTGTCATTGGATTTCGTAAAATACAGCCTTGATCCTTGGATTGTCCGATGGGAGCAGTCCTTACAGAAAGCACTTCTTTCTGATTCTGAAAAAGGGCAGTATTTCGTGAAGTTCAATGTGGATGGACTTCTGCGTGGCGATTACGCTTCCCGTATGCAAGGCTATGCTACCGCAAGACAAAACGGCTGGATGTCGGCAAATGACATCCGAGAACTTGAAGATATGAATATGCTTTCTGAGGAAGAGGGCGGAAATCTGTACCTCGTAAATGGCAGCTTCACCAAACTTGCTGATGCAGGAGCATTTGCAAATCCAAAAAAGGAGGAGAAAACCGAATGAAGAAATTTTGGAACTTTATCCAAAACGAAGATACATCGGAAACTGAGTTACTCTTTAACGGTCCCATTTCAGAAGATACTTGGTGGGGCGATGAAGTGACACCTGCTTTGTTTCGTGATGAACTCGCAAAAGTCAGCGGAAATCTGACAGTCTGGCTGAACTCGCCGGGCGGCGATGTGTTCGCTGCAAGTCAGATTTATTCCATGCTGAAAAATCACAAAGGCAAGGTTACCGTGAAAATTGACGGCATTGCTGCATCAGCGGCTTCGGTTGTAGCAATGGCAGGCGATGAAACTTTAATTGCACCAACTGCCCTAATGATGATCCACGACCCCAGCACTTGTGCTACGGGAAATAAATCTGATATGGAAAAAGCCATCATCTTGCTTGATGAGGTAAAAGAAAGCATTATCAACGCCTACGAAACCAAATCTCACCTCAGCAGAAACAAGATTGCAAAACTGATGTCCGATGAAACATGGCTCAATGCAAAAAAGGCTCATGAAATGGGATTTGTGGACGGGATTCTTTTTGCTGAAAAGAAGAAACCTTTCCCTCCCGAAGAGGAAGAAGAAAATCCTGATAGGAAAAAGGAAGATGAAGATAAGGAAGATTCCTTGACCGCAATGACCTATTCAAAGTCAAGGAATCTATCTGCATTCTTATCCAAAGTATCTGCATCAGCAGAACCTGTCAAAGGCACAACCATTGACCAGCTTGAAAAAAGACTGGCTCTTTTAAAATATTGATTGGAGGAATTGATTATGACGATTAAAGAACTGAGAGAAAAGAGAAAGAAGGCTTGGGATACAGCACGTGACTTCCTTGACAGCAAGAGAAATGCAAACGGCGTTCTCAGTGAGGAAGATTCCAAGACCTATGATGCAATGGAACAGACCATTGTCGATCTTGGCAAGGAAATTCAGCGTCTGGAAAGACAGGCTGAAATTGAGGCAGAAATGAATAAGGCAACTTCCACTCCTGTTCTCGGCAAGCCTGCCACACCAGACGTAACGGAAAAGATAGGTACAGCGAGCGACACTTACAAGAAAGCATTCTGGAACAGTATCAGAAATCGCAACTGGATCGATGTCCACGATGATTTGCAAATTGGTACAGATGCAGAGGGCGGTTATCTTGTGCCAGATGAGTTTGAACGAAAATTGGTGGAGGCGTTGGAGGAAGAGAGCATTTTCCGCCAGATGGCAACAGTCATCAAAACTTCCAACGGCGACCGCAAGATTCCGATTGTGACTTCCAAGGGCGAGGCTGTCTGGATGGACGAGGAACAGCAGTATTCTCTTTCTGATGATACGTTCGGACAGGCATCGCTTTCCGCATATAAGCTGGGAACAGCAATCAAAATTTCCGAAGAACTTCTCAATGACAGCGTATTTGACCTGCCGTCCTACATCGCAAAAGAGTTTGCACGCCGTATTGGTGCAAAGGAAGAAGAGGCGTTCTTCGTTGGTGACGGCAAGGGAAAACCGACCGGCATTTTCAACGCAACAGGCGGTGCAGAAGACGGCACTTCCACCACAGGTACAAGCATTACATTTGATGATGTCATGGAACTCTTCTATTCTCTGAGAAGTCCGTATCGTAAAAAGGCAGTGTGGGTGCTCAATGATTCCACAGTGAAGGCACTTCGCAAGTTAAAGGACAACACAGGAAACTATATCTGGAGTCCGTCTGTGCAGGCTGGCATTCCGGATACCATTCTCAATCGCCCTTACAAGACATCCAGCTATGTGCCGGAAATCAAGGCAGGCAACAAGTGCATGGCATTCGGCGACTTTAGTTATTATTGGGTGGCTGACAGACAGGGACGCTCTTTCAAGAGACTGAATGAACTCTTTGCCATGACCGGACAGGTTGGTTTCCTTGCAAGTCAGCGACTGGACGGCAAGTTGATTCTTCCGGAAGCAATCAAGACACTCACCATCAAGAAAGCGTGATCAGAGAAAGGGGTTGGAGTGGGTGGTAACTTTACAGGAAGTCAAGCAGTATCTGCGGATTGATTTTGAGGACGATGATACATTGTTGCTCTCCCTTATTTCAACTGCAAAACAGCTGGTAATGGATGTAGGAAGAATGGATGAGGAACGCTTTTCAGAAAACGAAGATGTGATACAGACAGCAATGCTCTACACGGTTTCTTATCTCTATGAAAACCGCAATACTGCAGACTTTTCCAAGCTGACGTTAACGCTTCGTGCCATGCTGTTTGCACAGAGAGAAGGCGTGATTTGATGGAAATTGGAACACTCAATCAGCGAATCACCTTTCTGGAGAATCGTGTTGCTACCGATGAAATCGGCAATCACACTGCTGTGTGGGATGAGGTCTTTTCCTGCTGGGCAAAGGTCACTTTGAAATCTTCTGCAGAGCATACGGACGCTGGTGTGACCAAAGAAACACAAACGCTGGAATTCCTCATTCGGCAAAGTCAGCACTGGATGCCGTCTGTAACAGGCAACCGAATCTTGTTTCGGGATGTTACATACAACATTACCAGTGTTACACCGGATTATCTGCACAAGGACTATCTGAAACTTACTGCAGAAGCCAGAAAGGCAGGACAAAATGACCAGTATTGACAATCTTGCAGAGGAAATTATGCAGGGCTTGCAGGAATATGCAGACCTTGCGGATACCGCCATGAAAAAGGCTGTCCGGAAGTCCGCCACGCAAGTGAAAAACGAGATTTCCGCCAATGCCCCGAAGGACACCGGAAAATATGCAAAAAGCTGGGCAACGAAAAAGACTGGCGAAAACAGTCACTCTTTGGAGATGACTGTCCACAGCAAGAATCGCTACCAACTGGCACATTTATTGGAGAAAGGTCATGCCAAACGTGGCGGCGGTCGGGTATCCGGCAAACCGCATATTGCTCCTGCGGAAGAAAACGGTGTACAGTTGCTGGAGCATTTGATCGAGGAGGCATTGTCATGACTTACGAACAAATCGCAGAAATGATGGAGGAAATGGGACTGCCTTTCGCCTACCATCATTTTGCCGAGGGAGAGAGTCCTGCACCGCCTTTTCTGCTGTTCTTATCTCCCGGAGAGAATACATTTTCAGCGGATAATTTGGCATATTTCAGTTGCAAACAGCTGGACATTGAATTGTACACAGACAAAAAGCAGCCGGAATTGGAAGAACAGGT
>NZ_QSTT01000033.1:0-10918 GCF_003438725.1 Ruminococcus sp. OM06-36AC | reverse complement strand
ACTATAACAACGACAACAGCCGCACAGTGAATCAGACAAATAATAGTCCGAAGGCATTGTCACGGCTGGAGATTTATCGGTTGACACGGAATGCGTTGAATGTGTAATGGAGGGTGTGTAATGTATTTTTCTCTGGTTTTAGAAAATGAAAACGGTGAACGATTAGATATGACCGCCACCGCCAACCAATACATGACCTCCAAAATCGAAGGTCTGAATCCGCCTGCCGGAACGATTTCTACTTCTTCCTATGCAGGCATGAACGGCAGCTATCTGAATAACGCCTTCATCGAAAAGCGAAACGTAGTCATTTCCTTTGCCATGCGTGGCATTGGGATCGAGAAAAGAAGGCATCGCCTGTATCGTGTGGTCAAGCCTTCTCGGTACATCAAGATCTGGTACAAGACAGCAAGTATCGATGTGTATGCAGAAGGGTATGTAGAAACCTGTGAGGTAGAGCATTTTGAGCAGCAGATCAGCGGACAGATCTCCATTCTCTGTCCGGACATTTACTGGTACAGTCGGGATATTTTCTATGCCTATTACAGCGGCATCACCGGAGCATTTCACTTTCCTTTTCCAGAAAGTGATGACCCGTTTCCTTTGGGCGTGTATTCCAACAGCAACCTGTTCTCTATCACCAATGACGGGGATGAAATCGGATTCACGCTGCGGATTGAGGCACTGCCCAGTGATATTCCGCAGGAAGTGGTTGCCGTGACACCGACCATCTACAACGAAAACGGAGAATATCTGCAAATCAAAGGCGATATTTTGACCGGCGATGTCATTACGGTTACCACGAAAACCGGAAACAAGACCGTTACGCTGACACGCAATGGTGTGGACAGCAACATCCTGAACCGGCTGGTTTCCGGTTCCACTTGGCTGACCTTGAAAGAAGGCACGAATATCTTTCGGGTCGAGGCAGTTCGTGGTGTGAAAAAACTGCGTGTAACTTTGATGCACCGCAATTCTTATCTGGGAGTGTGAGAAATGCAGTTGGAAATTTACAGCTTGATAGCTTTGAAAGATCAGATTTCTGTGTCACTGGAAGCAATCTGTGACAGCTATTCTTCTCTCCTGTGGGATATTGAATTCTACCAGTGCGGCTGTTTTGAGGTGTATATCGCTTCCAGTCCGCAGAATGTATCCATCTTTCAGCGTGGCAGAATTGTGGCGAGGAGCGATGATGCACAGCACTTCGGCATCATTGAATCTCTGCAATTGGAGACGGATGCCGAAAAGGGCGATTACCTGACAGTCACCGGACGGTTTCTTGCCTGCCTGCTGGAACGAAGAATCATCTATCCCACCATCACCGCAAACGGCAGCTATGAGGACATCGTCCGCAAGGTGCTGTCCCGCAATGTCATCTCTGCCGGAATCCGCAATCTGCCCGGTTTTTCCATGGGTACGGTTTCCGGTGACTGCTGGCAGAACACCGCACGAATGCAGGTCAGCTATGACAATATTCTGGAATGGCTGTACAGCCTCTGTGAAACCATTGGCGGTTCAGCAAATGTGCGGCTGGATAGAAATGCACTGAAATGCGACCTGTTTTCCGGAACAGACCGCAGTTTGTTGCAGGACGGCAATCCTCATATCGTATTCTCTGATGCGTACAACAACCTGCTGTCATTCTCCTATGCGGCGGACGATGCGGTGCAGAAAAACTTTGCCTATGTGCTGGGCTGCGGCGAAGGAAATGCCAGAAAGCGAACCACCTTCTGTTCCGGTATAGAGCCGACCTATCTTGACCGCTATGAGGTCTATGTGGACGAGCGAAACACCACACAGGAAGAAGATGTGACGGATGCGGAATATCTGGAAATCTTGAAAAGCAGCGGTGCGGAACATCTGGTGCAGCCAAAAACGGCATCGGAATCTGCCATCGCTGCTTTTTCGACCCAGTATCAGTACAACAAGGATTACTTTGTGGGCGACTATGTAACCATGGAACAGAAACGCTTTGGCTTGATTCAGCCTCGAATCCAGCTGATCGGCATGGTGGAGAGTTTCGACCAGAACGGCAGAAGTCTGACACCGACTTTCAAAGAAACGGAGTGATATTCATATGTCTTTTTCCTACGGCTTTTTTAACGCACAAAACCTTGACCGGGTGTATACCGCAGAGGATTTTACTGCATATCTGTCCAGTTTGATTTGCAACGGGATTCTGGATACTTACCGGCAGTGTTTTGCACCAACAATTAAAAATTTAGCCATTACATTTGGCACGGGCAAGGCGTGGATCGATGGTCATTATTTTATCAGTGATACCCTGCATACCATCGACCTTTCTTCTTATGTAGATGAATCTCTGAATCGTTATGTAGCAATCGGGATCTATTGTGATCGTTCTACTCGTACCTGTGGGATTCGTATTCTGGCAGGTACAGCAGCCACCAGTCCAACCATTCCCGCCTTTACCAACAACAATGTGACGACTTATCTGACTTTAGCAGTTGTAAGACTGCGTGCTGGAACGACAGCTATTCTGGATTCTGACCTGACAGACTGCCGTGCAGATGAGAGTAAATGCGGTTACTGCAAGTGTATTCTTGGCAAGTGCAGAGTGACGGAGATGCTTGTCGAAATGGCAAAGACGAATGCCACGCTGGACGAACTGCAAAAGCGTCTGGATGCAATGAACAGTCAGATTTCCGAACTGCAAACCAAGGTGGATGACTTGACCGCAGGCGAAATCCTAGCGACCGGACAGTGCGGTGAAAACATCTACTATGTTCTCTATGACAATGGCAAACTGCTGCTGCGTGGCACGGGTGCAACCTACGATTATACTTCTCGCGATTCGGTATTCTATCAAAACGACAAGATCAAAGAAATTGTACTCAGCAATGGCATTACTGGTCTGGGTGACCGTTTGTTTTATCATTGTGCCAATGCGAAAA
Organism: Ruminococcus sp. OM06-36AC; assembly: GCF_003438725.1. Lineage (NCBI taxonomy): Bacteria > Bacillati > Bacillota > Clostridia > Eubacteriales > Oscillospiraceae > Ruminococcus > Ruminococcus sp. OM06-36AC. The sequence goes on along the minus strand of NZ_QSTT01000033.1, from coordinate 8,003 downwards.
CGGTATCTCTGCCGGCTACACTGACCAGCATTGGCGATTCTGCTTTTGCACAGGAAGATGCTGCAATCGGCTATACCGCTGGTCTGACTTCCGTTACCATTCCGCAGGCGGTTACTGCGATCCAGTCGTACGCATTTTATCACACTGCCATTGCAGAAGTTACTGTGCCTGCCAGCGTGAAAACGTGGGGAAAGTATGCTTTTAGCGGCTGTGCAAAGCTGAAGACTGCTCGTGTTGCGTGTGATTCCATTGGTGCTTTTGCGTTTACAAGATGTACAGCATTGTCCAGCCTTACCATTTCTGCGAATTGCAGAACCTTTGGGGAAAATATGCTGACATACTGTGAAAGTCTAACAGCCATCACATATGAAGGAACGATCGCTCAGTGGAACGCCATCACCAAGCCGGTCAACTGGATGTCCTCCGGAGAACATTTTTACAATGACTATCTGCAAAAAATCCAGTGCATAGACGGCTACTTGGAATATGATCCTGAAAATAATGTGTGGAACGAGGTGAAAAACGGATGATGAAATTTTTAGTGAAACAGCAAAAAATCGAAGCACTGGAACGAGAGGTCATTGCCTCTGACCAGATCGCATTTGTTTCGGTAAAGTTCGTGTTCGATGGAGCTTGGAAAACGCTGCACAAAGTGGTGCAGTTCACGCAGTGTGAGGAAACATACAATTTGGTGCTTGGCATAGATGGAACAACCTGTTTGCTGCCGTCTGAACTGCATCCCGGTGCGGTGAAGATGAGTTTGTTCGGCTACGATGCGGAAAGCGATACCACGGTTCGAGCAACCACGGTTCCTGTCACACTGCACATTCGATCATCTGGGTTTGTTGCAGATGGGGATACGCCAATTCCGCCGACGCCGGATCTGTATACGCAGCTTTTGAAAAAGCTTTCCGAGATGCAAACCGGGGCAAACGGAAAAGACGGTCGTTCTGCTTATGAAATTGCCTTAGAAAACGGTTTTGTGGGGACAGTTGCAGAATGGCTGGAGAGTTTGAAAGGCAGGGACGGTATTGATGGAAAAGATGGTGCAGATGGTTTGCCCGGGAAGGATGGCACAAATGGGAAAGACGGCTTACCGGGAAAAGATGGGCGTGACGGAAAGGACGGCGTTTCTCCGGATTTGACAAATTATCCAGATACCGATGCCGTAAAAGCACTGATTCAAGCTGCGGTTCAACCTCTTTTACAGCAGGTACATGTTCATAAAAATCTGAATGTTTTAGATGATTTGACGGCAGATGAACTTTCCTTGCTGCGTGCTCTTCAGGAATTCGAGGATGATACAACTTACAATATCCAAACATTCCGGGAAGCCATTGCAGCACTGAATGAAAAGGCACATACCCACGAAAATCAATCCGCATTGGATCAGATCACTGCCGCTAAAATCGCACAATGGGATGGCTTTGGCACACAAATCAATGGGCTTAGCACAAAGGTTACAGTCTATTCAGAAAAGACAGAACGTACTTTGGAGAGCCTGCAAAAGCAAATCGATAATCTGACAAGCGGCAGAAATTACACCGTCCTGTTTCAGTCCGGGCAGAATGCCATTTCGACCTATGCATCAAATCTCAGTATGATTCTGGACGGCGGGTATCAGACAATGACAGATTTTCTGGCTGCCTATCCGCAGTTTTGCAGTGCAGCAAATGATTTTGTGCTGTCCTACTCGCAGGCGTGTTTTAACTGGGATAAGTCGGTCTTGACCGTTTGTACAAAGTCTCTGTCCTTGACGAAAAACGCTGAAATCGTGATGTCCTATCAGTCGGGTTCCAGCGAAGCCGGGAGTTTGTATCTGGTGCAGAAACCGCAGAAGATCGACATTCCTATTGGTGTGTATGTAAACACAGAGATCGATGCAAATCGTGCGGTTTCTCTGGATTTCCAATGGCTGCAGTCAGACAACTTTATCACCACCATCACAGAATGCACCGGCATTTCTGACGGCGAATATTACCTCGCATGGGTGGGCAGAAGCAACAATTCTCATCCGAAGATCCGATTCCTGAAAGTACTGGAGGGTTGAAAATGATAAAAGATACCATTTGTGTGGCTGTCGGCTTGGTCGGCGGCTTTTTTACTGCCATTTTTGGCGGCTGGGACTCCGCTCTGGTGACACTGGTCGTCTTTATGGCAATCGACTTTTTCACCGGCATCATCACCGCTATGATGAAAAAATCCAAACACACAGAAAGCGGTGGACTTTCTTCCAAAGCCGGCTGGTTCGGTCTGGCGAAAAAGGTCTGCACTTTAATGCTGATCGTCGTTGCAGTTCGGATGGATATTCTGCTGAATACCAACTACATCCGAGATGCAGTCTGCATCAGCTTTTGCCTGAATGAACTGCTTTCCATTGTGGAAAATACAAGTTTAATGGGGATCCCGTATCCGCCTGCAATCAAAAAAGCAATTGATGTTCTGCAAACGAAAATCGGCAGAACAGAAGAAACGACCGACAAGGAGGATAAGTAATATGGCGATTTTAAGACCAGATGCAACAACGACTCTGAACGGAGTAAAAATCAACGAGTATTTACTCACCAAACACAATCCCAACCACATCGATATGCCCTCTGTTTCCATGGCGGGGAAAATCATCGGTGTGACCGTCCATAACACAGACTGGATCACAGTAGCAAGCGGCACGACCCCTGCGGAACAGTACACAAGGGCAACCGTCAATAACAACATGAAGGATGTGCGTGTCCATTATTATGTTGACAATATCTGTGCATGGCAGAATCTGCCCCACAGCCTGAGCGGCTGGCATGCCGCTGATGGTTCTGGGAACGGAAACAGAAGAACCATCGCCATTGAGTGCATTATGTCCTCTGCATACAATTCTGTTGATAAAAAGTCGGAGGACAATGCAGCGAAATTGGCAGCAGCCCTTCTGAAACAGTATGGACTGGACATCAATCATCTCTACACGCATACCCACTGGCTGAATGTTCGTGACGGACGAAACGGAACGATTGACCAGTTGAACACCATGTACAATCGGTACAAGATGTGTCCTGCGTACATTTTGCCCCATTGGGCGGAGTTCAAGAAAAAGGTACAGTCTTATTTAAATGCAGGTTCCTCTGCTGCACCTTCTACAAAGCAGATTTACCGAGTGAGAAAGTCTTGGGCAGATGCAAAGTCGCAGCTGGGGGCGTATTCCTCTTTGGAGAATGCGAAGAAAGCCTGCAAGGTCGGATATTCTGTATTTGATGCCAACGGAAATGCGGTCTACACCAATGGCAGCAAGTTCACCAAAGGACAAAAGGTCGCCATTCGTGCCAACACACCTTTGTTCGCCAGTGCAGAAACTACATCTGTAACCAGAAGAATCAGCGGCACTTACTATCTCTATGACGGCATTGCCTGCAAGAACGGTCGTTATCGGATCACCACAAAGCCGGAGTTCTGCGGAAAAACACCGGTGGGACGATTTGTGACTGGTTATGTTTCTTGGGATAATTTTGGGGTGATTGGATGAACGCAGAACAAAAAGACCAGATCCGGCAGCTGCACAGCAGCGGTCTGGGCTACAAGAAAATCGCAGCACAATTAGGGCTGTCTGTCAACACCGTTGCTTCTTTCTGCAAACGGCAGAGAGGAAGTGAATCCTGCCCACACTGTCCGCAGTGTGGGCGTTCTGTTGTGCAGACACCGCACCGAAAGCCGAAACGATTCTGTTCCACACAATGCCATAATACTTGGTGGAATCACCATGCTGTATCGGGGAACGGCAAACAACAACAGCTCTGTCCTATCTGCAAAGAGCCGTTTTTTGCCTATCCCAGTTCGCACCGAAAATATTGTTCCCGTCTTTGCTATGGGAAGCACAGAAAGGAAATGGCACATGGAAAAAGAACATTACCATAAGATCATTACGTATCAAACCACAGTTTCGATTTTGAAAAGCTGGATGCGTGCTGGATTGGTCACGCCGGAGGAATTCCAAAAAATCAACACCATAATTGCCGAACGTTCCGGCTTATCTTTGTGCAGTATATTCCTTGACTCCTGCCCGATCGTACGGTAATATGTCATCGGAAAGGGGGAGATTATCACGGCACGAGTGATACAAAAAGTTGCATTTCCACAGAAAAAGCCGTTCCTGTTGAAACGGACGGCAGCCTATGCCAGAGTGTCCAGCGGAAAGGATGCCATGCTCCATTCTCTGTCGGCACAGGTCAGCTATTACAATCAGCTGATCCAGAGCAATCCGGAGTGGCTGTTCTGCGGTGTTTATGCAGATGAGGCATTGACGGGAACAAAGGAAAATCGAGCTGAATTTCAAAAGCTGCTGAACCGGTGCCGGCGGGGAGAAATCGACTTGATTCTGACAAAGTCCATTTCCCGTTTTGCACGAAACACGGTTACCTTGCTGGAAACGGTACGGGAACTGAAAACACTGGGTGTTGATGTCTATTTCGAGGAACAGCGGATTCATTCCATGAGTTCAGACGGCGAGCTGATGCTTTCCATTCTGGCATCTTACGCACAGGAGGAAAGCTATTCTGCCAGCGAGAACAAAAAATGGCAGATGCGAAAGGACTTTGAACAGGGAAAAGTCGGGAGTATGCGAATGCTGGGCTATCGGCGAACCAAGTCCGGAAAACTGGAAATCGTACTGGAGGAGGCGGAAATCGTCAGAATGATTTTTCTATATTATCTGTCTGGTATGGGTAAGCTGGCAATTGCCAAGAAGCTGAATGAACAGCAGATATGCACGGTGCGTGGCTGTGCATGGACGACAGAGGACGTAAGGCGAACGCTCCGCAATGAAAAGTACACCGGAAATTTGCTGCTGCAAAAAAGTTTTCGGGAAAATCACATTACCAAGAAAAAGGTGGCTAACATCGGACAGCTTCCGCAGTATTTCGTTGCCGGTTCGCATAAAGCCATCATTTCGCAGGAACAGTTTGATGCGGTGCAGAAACAAATGGCGGAACGACAGAAAAAATATGCCGGTTCCTGTACCACAAACCGATATCCATTTACGCAGAAAATACGATGTGCCTGCTGCGGCAAGTATTACCGCAGAAAAACGACAGTGACCGGTGTGGTCTGGATTTGTTCCACTTACAACACCAAAGGGAAAAAATACTGTCCAACAGCAAAACAGATTCCGGAAAATACGCTGCTCTCTGCCTGCTGTGATGTTTTGGAAATATCGGAATTTGATGCGGAGCAATTTGCGGAACGAATCGAACAGATTCAGATTCCGGCACCCAATGAACTACAATTTTGCTTTTCAGACGGAACGGAACAAACCGTATCTTGGAAAGACCGTTCCCGTTCGGAAAGCTGGACGGCGGAAATGCGAGAGAAAGCGAGGCAGAAAAAATGGCGACAGTCCTAAAAATACCGGCAAAGTTTCATCCCATAACGCATTTGCCGGAAACCAAGGTGCAGAAACGCAGAGTGGCAGCCTATGCCAGAGTTTCCACAGATTCCGAGGAACAGCAGACCTCTTATGCTGCACAGGTAGATCGCTACACCAAGTACATTCAGGAACGGGCAGACTGGGAGTTTGTTGCGGTCTACACCGATGAGGGCATTTCTGCCCTGAATACCAAACATCGGGACGGCTTTAATCGCATGGTGGCAGATGCTCTGGATGGCAAGATCGATTTGATTGTCACCAAGTCAGTCAGCCGGTTTGCACGAAACACCGTAGATTCTTTGACGACTGTGCGAAAACTGAAAGAAAAAGGCGTGGAGGTGTTTTTTGAGAAAGAAAACATCTACACGCTGGATTCCAAGGGCGAGCTGCTGATCACCATCATGTCCAGTCTGGCACAGGAGGAGAGCCGTTCTATTTCGGAAAATGTAACTTGGGGACAGCGAAAGCGAATGGCGGACGGCAAGGTCAGCCTGCCGTACAAGCATTTTCTGGGCTATCGAAAAGGAGTAGATGGCTTGCCGGAAATTGTGCCGGAGGAGGCGGAGATTGTTCGGAACATCTATCGTTGGTTTATGGAGGGGAAAACGCCGACTGGCATTGCGAGAACATTGACAGAACAGGGCGTTCCGACACCTGCCGGAAAGGAGCAATGGTGTTCCAGCACAGTGAAAAGCATTCTGACCAATGAAAAATACAAGGGCTCTGCTCTATTACAAAAGAGATTTACGGTGGATTTTCTCACCAAAAAATCTAAGGTGAACGAAGGTGAAGTGCCCCAATACTACATTGAGGAAAGTCATCCTGCCATCATAGTGCCGGAGGAATTTGAACTGGTACAGGCAGAATTGCTGCGGAGGCAAAACCTACGGCGGCAGTACAATGGGAAAAGTGTATTTGCTGCCCGGCTTGTCTGCGGCGACTGCGGAAATTTCTTCGGGGCAAAGGTCTGGCATTCCAACAGCAAGTATCGGCAGGTGATCTGGCAGTGCAATCATAAATTCCAAGGGGTGTGCAAATGCCAGACACCCCATTTGCAGGAGAGCGTCATACAGCAGCGGTTTCAGGCAGCCGTTCAGGAATTGCTGCAAAAGCGGAAAGCGATTCTGGAAAACTGTCAGGTGATGCTGGAACTGCTCACAGACTGTACGGATTTGGAGTATCAATTGCAGGAACTGGAAACGCAGAAAATGCGGATTTCGGAACAGGTGCAGGGATATGTTCGGGAGAACAGTGAAATCGTGCAAGATCAGGAAAAGTATGAGGAGCGGTATCAGGCACTGGTGGGACAATACGAACCGCTGCAGAAACAAGAAACCGCTCTGCAGGAACAGCGAGCAGAGCGGTTGGCAAGACGAGAACAGATTCAAGGTTTTCAAAGAATATTGACCGGACAAAATGGGATGCTGCCGGAATTTGATACACAATTGTGGCTGGCTGCTGTAGAAAAAGCAGTGGTGCATCGAGATGGAAAAATTATGTTTGTTTTGAAAGATGGGACGGAGTTGGTGCAGAAAATTTGAGGGGTGTGGGGTGCAGAACGCACTCCCTTTGCTTTTTGGGTGTGCATTGTATCATTTGTGACGTGCGTTTCCAAGAAAAGTGCCGAAAACACGTTGTTTTCGGCACTATATTTTTTTGCTTTTTTACAGAAAAACCGATTTTGACCCCAATTTGACCCCCAAACATCAAAAAAGAAAAGTGGAGCAGGACAACACATCCTGCTCCATTTCCTTTATAGATTGACAATCACCACAAATTCACCCTGTTGCAAAATGATCTCGTTCACAGGTGTCGGCGTAGGCGGGTACATTGTGGCTAATTTCTGGGCAATGGCGGTTTGCAGACACTGAATGCCGTATTGCAGATCGTTTGCCTCAATGCTCATATCCTCAAAGTCCACAGGATTTAGCAGAAAGCCATTTGCCATTGGCGTTACTGCGATTGCATAGGACTGCACTTGCGGCATATCGGGCAGAGTGAAGAACTCCTCCATGACCTTCATTTCCTCTTGTTTTTGACTGTCCAGAACGTGTGTGTAAGTATCCAGCGTAAACGAAACCGAGGAATGTCCAAGCAGAATTGAAGTGGTTTTTGCGTCCATGCCTTGTTCCATGGCTCGGGTGGCAAAGGTATGTCTGAGGGCGTGAAAGGTATAATGCCCAAGACCAGAGGCTTTCAGAATCTCATCGTAGGCATCCTTGAATGTTCTGGGTTCCAGGTATCCGCCAAATGGGTTTGTCACCAGAAAGCCGGAGTCCTGATAGGCTACACCAGCTGTCATGGCATCGTTCTGCTGTACATTTTTCCATTGTTGTAACTCGCTTGCGATATTGGGAATCAAGGGGATAGAGCGGATAGAGTTTTTCGTTTTTGGCTCTTGGATAACAATCTCCGTGGAATTGCCCATGCCGTTGTAATCCAATTTGGGCAGACGATTTATTGTACGGCGGATAGAGAGCATTCTCTTGCCGAAGTCGATATCTTCCCAGCGGAGTCCAAGCAGTTCGCCCAGACGAATCCCTGTCGCAAGTGTCAGACGAATGAAAATGCCGTATCGGTATTTGTAGCTGGTGTAGAT
>NZ_QSTT01000032.1:0-11102 GCF_003438725.1 Ruminococcus sp. OM06-36AC | reverse complement strand
GACCAGTTTGGTAAAAAAGTGAGAACATCCGATGAGGTGCAGAATTTTTTCTGCACCTTGTCGGTGTTTTGTAATTCTTGAAAGAATTCATTTTGTGAAACTTCTGTGAATCTTTTTCAAACTGGTCACGATCTGACCAGTTTGGGTTGTAGAATAAAAATACATCGGAAAGGGGGTGAAAGGCATGGGTCTCGTAGAACGGCGAGAAGAGATTTTGAAATTACTGATTTCCCGTCGGAAAAGCACAGTTCCAATTTTAATGCATGAATTTCATGTTTCAGAAAAAACGATTCGCCGGGACATACGAGCACTCATGCTGAAATATCCCCTTGAAACTTTTAGCGGAAACGGTGGCGGAGTACAGATACCGGAATGGTATGCTCCAAATAAAAATCTGCTGTCAAAAGAAGAAGTTACAGTTCTGGAAGAACTGCTGCAAAAGGCGGATGTATACCAAAGCCGAATACTAAAGCAAATTCTTGCCAGATTTGGTCCAGATACATATCGTCCATACAAAGCATAGGAGAAAAAGTGAAAGAAGTTCTAAAAATCCCCCTTAAAGCAACTCTCTATCGCCATCAACAATCCGCCTGCCACTTTGCCTGCGAACGCTTCGGCATCCTGCCCTCAGAGACACACAGTAATGGCGTGGCACTGCTCATGGAAATGGGCTGCGGAAAGACCATCACCAGCATTGCCATTGTTGGAATTCTGTATCAGTATCGTCATATCAGAAGAATCCTGATCACAGCACCACTGTCCATTCTCTCTGTCTGGGAACAGGAATTTGCACGTTTTGCTGCTTTTCCATATCAGCTGACTGTTCTGAAAGGCAGCAGTACACAGAAAAAAGAACAGCTTTCCAAGCTGCATGGGAATGATTTGCAAATCGCTGTTGTCAATTATGAATCTGCATGGCGATTGGAGAAAGAACTGCTTGCCTTTGATGCCGACCTTATCATTGCAGACGAGGCACACAAAATCAAGGAAAACCGCACTGCACAGTCTAAAGCCATGCGCCATCTCGGAGACAAGTCAAGATACAAGCTGCTTCTGACCGGTACACTTATTACCAACAAAGAACTGGATGTCTTTTCCCAGTACCGCTTTCTGAACAAAGAGATTTTCGGGACAAGCTTCTATGCTTTTCGCAGTCGTTATTTCGATATGTGCGGATACGGCAATCACATTCCGGTTTTCCGAAAGCAGATGATGGATGAATTCCTGCAAAAACTGCATTCCGTTGCCTATCGTGTAACTAAGGCAGAATGTCTGGATTTGCCTCAAATTACCGAGGAGATACGCACGGTAGAACTAGAACCGAAAGCAATGAAACTATACAAGCAGCTGGAAAAAGAAAGCTTTGCGGAACTTGCAGGTTCGGAAATTTCGGCAGTAAATGTGCTGACAAAAATGCTGCGTTTGTCGCAGATGACAGGCGGCTATCTCACAGACGATGCCGGAAGTATCACTTCTGTCAGCACAGCAAAACTGGATGCTCTGTCCGATATTCTGGACACCATGCTTGCAGAAGGAAAAAAGCTGGTCATTCTGGCAAGGTTTGCACCGGAACTGGACGGCATTCAGGAACTGCTGAAACGAAAACAGATTGGCTATGCGTCTGTGCGTGGCGGTGTTTCTGACCGTGCAGAGGAAATCCGGAGATTTCAGAAAGATGCAGACTGCCGTGTATTTGTTGGGCAGATTGCAGCGGCAGGACTAGGCATTACTTTGACAGCAGCATCCACTATGGTGTTCTACAGTCTGGATTATTCCATGTCTAACTTTGAACAGGCAAAAGCAAGAATCCACAGAGTCTCTCAGACAGAGAACTGCCTGTACATTTATCTGATTGCAAAGAATACTGTGGATGCTAAAATCCTCCGTTCTCTGCGGGATAAGGTGGATTTAGCGAGAACGCTGGTAGACGATTATCGGAACGGAATGAACCCATTTCAGGAAGGAGTTTGAAATGCAAACACAGAATATGTATGAACTTGCGGAGCATCTGAAACAACTCCGTGAGGAAAAGAAGAATGCAGAACAGCGATTGAAAGAAATTAACGCTGAAATTGAACAGGCAGATTATCAGCTTTCTATGCTGATGGCAGAAACAGAAACGCAGAATTTCACCCGTGCAGGAACGATGTTTGCCCTGACCACCAAAACCCGTGTTTCTGCCATGGCAGGACGTAAGGATGAATTATATGCGGCTCTGAAAGAAAACGGCTACGGTGATCTGGTCTATGAGACGGTCAATGCAAATAGTCTGTCAGCTTTTGTGAAAGAACAAATTTCTGAAAACCAAGATCACGTTCCTGACTGGCTGAACGGTCTTGTCCATGTCTATGAGCAGACCGCTGTGTCTGTCCGTAAATCCACAAAATGAAAGGAATCAGAACAATGAAAAAGGAATTGATGGCAAATCACACAGGCTTTCTCGCTTTGCAGGATCCGAATTTGCGTGAGGTGATGTCGGAGGAAATGGACGGACTTTCCGCTGCTTTTGAACGGATCAAGATCCCATCCGGCGGCGGTGTGATGTTTGAGATCCCCGGTGAGAATCCGGAGGAACCGGACACGGTAAAAACGTTTTCCGCTGTGATCCTCTATCAGCATTCTTTGAATGCCTACTACCAAAGCGAATATCAGGGAGGCTCCAATCCGCCTGACTGCGGCAGCTTTGACGGACATCATGGGGAAGGAACGCCCGGCGGAGATTGTGGTACCTGTCCGCTGAATCAGTACGGTTCCGGGAAAAACGGTGCAAAAGCCTGCAAGAACCGCCGCCGTCTGTATTTGCTTCGGGAAGGTGACATTTTCCCGGTGATCCTGTCTTTGCCCACCGGTTCTCTGAAAGCCTTTACCCGTTATCTGATGCGTGTGATCCCCAAATACAAGAATTCCAATGCTGTGGTAACAAAATTTACACTGAAAAAAGCAGTCAGCGGCACTGGCATGAGTTATTCCCAGGCACAGTTTGCCGTAGAACGGGCATTGTCTCCGGAAGAATATCCGCTGATCGCAGCTGTGACAGAACAGGTCAAGGCTCTTAGTAAAAATGTGGGCTATGATACAGAAGATGCACTGCGTGTGGACCCGGAAACCGGCGAAGTCATGGAGCCGCTGAATTAAGGAGAATGCTATGGAGAATTACAGATGTGTCACTTCGGTGCAGGAAATTCAGCAGTATATCGGCAATGCCGCCGTTGTGGCTTTTGACTATGAAACTGCACCGGGTGAGCCTTACCGCATCGAAGAAAAGGCAGCTCTTGATCCGGCAAAAAGTCATATTGTCGGGTGCAGCTTTTCCGCCAAAGAGCATACGGGGATCTATGTTCCTGTTGCTCATAAAATTGGAAGAAACATGGATGGCATTGCTTTTTTTCGATTTCTGCAAAACTTTCTCACAAACAAAAATATCGTCAAAGTTGCTCACAATATCGCCTTTGAATCTGCAATATCCTGTCAACAGAATATCGTCATACAGCCGCCGGTGTATGATACCATTTGTGCAGCACAAATGACCTTGAAAAGCAACTACGCATTTCGCAAACTTGCTGACAGCGGTCTGAAAAAACTGGCGGAAGAATTGTGTCATGAACGGCTGCCCACTTTTTCGGATGTTACAAACGGCAGACACTTTGACGAACTGGGTGCACAGGATATGGAAACAATACGCTATGGCTGTGCGGACTCTGATTTTGCACTGCGGCTGTATCATATTTTCAACAGCTGGTTTGACCGTTTTCTGCCGAAACATCGGTATCTTGTGGAACAGATCGAATCACCGACAGCGGTGTATCTCGGTATGATGAAACACAACGGCGTGCCTGTGGATGTAGACTTGATGAAAGAGCATCAGCAGAAGGCAGAACAGCAAATGCAGCGTATCCGGAATGAGATTACAATGCTCATTGGCGATGTTCCGATTGGTGCAAACTGCAGCACTAAAGCTTTCAAGGAGTATCTGTATCAGACTTTACAGCTGCCTGTTATGAAAGTCACAGCATCCAACAGAGAAGCAGCAGACGATGCCACAATGATCCTGCTGAAGGAATGGTGTGATGCCAACCGTCCGGAACTTTCTCCTTTGTTCACACTGGTACAGGAATACCGGAAATGGAGCAAGATCAAGTCTACCTACATTGACGGCTATCTGAAATATCTGAATTCTGCAACGGGCAGGATCCATCCGGATTTCTTTGCATTGTCCACCGAAACAGGCCGCATGAATTGCCGCAATCCCAATTTACAGAACTGTCCCAGAAAAAGCAACGATCCCATCGGTGTCCGTAACTTTATCCAGGCTCCGGAAAATCATCTGATCTTGTCTCTCGATTTTTCGCAAATCGAACTGCGTGTGGGAGCATTCTACTGCCGGGACAAGACGATGATGGAAACCTATCAAAACGGCGGGGATATTCATGCGGCAACGACTTCTGTCATTTTCGGCTGTACCTATGCAGAAGCACAAAACAAGCATCGACCGGAATACAAGGAACAGCGTACCATCGCCAAGAACGTGAACTTTGGCACATTTTACGGGCTATTTCCAAAGGGACTGCAGAGCACATTGAAGTTCAAGGCAGGCGTAGAGAAATCTATACCGGAATGTGAAGAAATCATTCGCAATCTGAAGGCTGGCTATCCGGCTTTGACGGTCTGGCAGAATGAAACAAAGATGACCGCAAAGCAGAAACTGTATACAGAAACCTGGCTGGGACGCAGAAGGTATCTTCCCAATATTCGCAGCGACAACTGGGGACTGCAGTCCTTTGCGGAACGATGTGCCTTGAATACCCCGATTCAGGGAACGGCTGCGGATATTCTGAAGCTGGCAATTGTCCGTATTTTAGAAGGACTGCCGTCACGCCCATGGCTGAGACCGATCCTGCAGATTCACGATGAACTGACGTTTCTCATTCCGAAAGACAGATTGCAGGAAGCAGTGGCTTTTGTGAAAGGTTGTATGGAACAGCAGCCGTTTCCGGAGTTTGATCTGCCCCTTGTGGCAGAAGCATCTGCCGGAGAAAGCTTCGGCAATTTAGAGGAACTGGAGGAATGAACTTGGCAGAAACACACAACAAGGAAGGATACTTCTCGCCGACCGAATTTGAAGCAATGAAAAGAATAGAGAGCGAGGAGAAAAAAGCACGGAGACTGGCGGCATTCCGACCGCTTGTATATATCTGTTCTCCCTATCGTGGCAATACCAATGAAAACATTGAAAATGCCCGGAAATACAGTCGTTTTGCGGTAGTACATCACAGTATTCCCATTGCACCGCATTTGCTTTTTCCGCAGTTTCTGGACGATACCCTAGGGGAAGACCGGCAAACTGCAATGTTCATGAATCATGTGCTTCTGACAAAATGTGTCCAGCTGTGGGTATTCGGCAGCAGCATTTCTGAGGGCATGGCACAAGAGATCCAATGGGCAAAACGCAGGCATATGCCGATTCGATATTTCACAGAAGAGATGGAGGAAGTTGTATGAACATATCGGCACAGGACGTGATCAATGCGATCTTTCATCCGGATGATACCGTATGTCTGCGTATTTTTGATGATAGGAAAGAAGGCATCTTTACCGGTGCAAAAATGTCTGTAGAAGCAGGAAAATTCTTTGCAGTGGAGTCTACACTGAAAGAACATAACCAGAAAAATCATGGCATCTTTTTTGTGGTAAACTCCGGTGGTCAGACCGATGACAGCATTACTCGCATCAATGCACAGTTTGTGGAGATGGACGATAAAACTTTCGAGGAACAGCAGGCACTCATCGATGCGTTTCCGCTGCCGCCGTCTATGGTCATTCAGACCCGAAAATCGCTGCATACATACTGGTTTGTCAAAGAGGCAAAGGTGTCATTGTTTCGCCCCATTCAAAAGGCACTGGTGCAGCATTTCGGCGGAGATCCTGCCTGTGTCAACGAAAGCCGTGTCATGCGTCTGCCGGGATTCTATCACTGCAAGAAAGAACCGATCTTGGTGGAGTGCATCTCGTTTCACCCGGAACGAAGATACACACAGGAACAGCTGATAGAAAGACTGCCTGTTTCGCAAGAAGCAGAAGAACAACCGAAAGTACCGCTGCATGGAGAACAGAAAGGAATCGGCGTTGTAGAAGCAGAATGCGATTTTATCAAGTACTGCCGTGACAATGCAGCTGCACTTTCTGAACATGACTGGTATGCGATGATCTCCAATTTAAGTGTGTTTGAAGGCGGTGCAGCGGTCATACATCGATACTCCAAGCCGTATCCGAAGTATTCTTTTGAAGAAACGCAGAATAAGATCCAGCATTTTCTTCGCAGCGGAACAAAACCTATGACCTGTCGAACCATTGCAGAGAAAGGCTTTTCCTGCCCAAAGCTGCAAAGTGGACAGTGCAGCTGTAAATCTCCTGCGGCTCTGTGTTTTCAGCCGCTTTCCATTGATGGCATTCGGGCACTGCTACAGCAGCAAAAGGTGCAAAATGCCGTGGTGGAAGATTTGCAGACTGCACGAAACTTTGTGTCGGAATATCTTTACAATGTGGACAGCGTGACTGCCGAATCGATGATCCATTACGATTTAAAGCAGCATTTCGGCTTCAAAAATGCAGATGTCAAGCCGCTGCTTGCCCTGCAAAAAGAACTGTACAAAGCATTTCAAAACAAATCCGAAACACGGAAGCATCGCTCCGGCATGGAAATTCCCGACTGGTATGAAATGACAGAACGGGGTCCGAAGTTTCTGCCCGGTGTGCTTGCAGAATACATGACACAGAATGCCCCCGTGTTTTATTCTGCCGAGCAGTATTATTGCTATGAAAACGGCGTTTATCACAGCATTACGGAACTGACAGCAAGAAATATGGTACGGGATAAAATGTTGACCAGATACACAAAGCTGTCTCAGATCAATGATACCGAAGGACAATGGAAGATGCAGGTGCAGAAGGATATTCGGGAACTCAATCCCAATCCCTATCTCATCAATGTGCGAAATGGCCTGTACAATGTGCTGGACGAAACCTTATCGGAACACACCGCAAAGTATCTGTCTACAGTACAGCTGAATGTGAGATATATGTCCGATGCAAAGTGTCCCAGATTTCTGCAGTTTCTGCATGAATCCGTGGAGGAGGATCAGGTGACGCTGATTCAGGAGATGCTGGGCTACTTTCTCATTCCGGTCAATCATGCCCAGAAGTGCTTTATCATTGTGGGAAAAGGCGGTGCCGGAAAATCGGTGCTGCTGCGGGTACTGAATGAACTGCTGCTAGGAAAAGAAAATGTGTCCAATGTAGCATGGCAGGCATTGAATGATCGATTCAAGACTGCAGAACTTTTTGGCAAGTGGGCGAATATCTGTGCAGAGCTGCCCACAAGGGGCATTGAAGACAACGGTATTTTTAAAGCACTGGTCGGTGAGGATTACCTGACGGTGGAAAAGAAAAACAAGAATCCCTTTTCTTTTCAGCCCTATGCGAGGCTGCTCTTTTCCTGCAACAGCATTCCGAAGAACTATGGGGACAAATCGGAGGGCTTTTACCGCCGTCTGATCATTGTCCGGTTCAATCATTCTGTGCCGGAGGACAAGCGAGATCCGGAACTTCTGGAGAAGTTCCGCTGTGAAGCAGATGGGATCTTTCAATTTGCCTTAGAAGGACTGCGGCGGCTGATGCAGAATCATTTTCATTTTTCAGAAACAAAGGCAAATGCACAGGAACTCCAGAAATACCGGGAGGACAGCAACAGTGTGCTGGCGTTTGTTCGGGACTGCTGTACTTTGCAAATGGATGCAGAAGTGGGAAGAATGGAGTTCTTTGCACGGTATAAAGCATACTGTGACAGCTGCGGCATGGCTCCATACAGTCAGCAGAATTTCAACAACGAACTGGAAGCAAATTTTCCCACGGTTGTGAAAGCAGCAGACAGAACCGGAAAACGGAGAACGTGGAGAGGCATCAGCTTTTCAGAAAGCCATGTGTAGCTTGCCAGGGGAGAGGTCTGCACAGCTTTCTGACAGGGTTTACAGGCTTTGCAGGGAATTCCCGTAATCTTTTATATATTTCCTATTTTATATCCCCATATATTTTCTCATTTTTTATGAGTATAATAGAAATTTCCCTGTAAAATCAGTAAAGAGGTAAGAGGTGAGCAGTTTGAAAGAAGCGGATATCGTAAGGGCGATTTTGAGGTATCTGAAAACCGTACCGAATTGTTTTTGCTGGAAGGAGCATGGCGGGATGTATGGAACGGCAGGAATCCCCGATGTGATCGCCTGCATTGGCGGCAGGTTCTTTGCCTTTGAAGTAAAAACGGAGAAAGGAAAAGCAACTGCTTTGCAGGAATCGGCTCTTCGCAAAATACAAAAATGCGGCGGAAACGCTGTCATCGTCCGTTCTGTGGAGGAGGTAAAAAGAATGCTGGAGGAGATCACGGCATGACAGCAAAAGAATACATGAAACAGGTACAAAGACTTCTTAGAAGGATTGACCGAAAACAAAAGGAAGCAGATGCTCTTCGTCAGAAACTTTCTTTTCCCAAATCACCTGCCTATTCTGATTTGCCCAAACCCGTATCGCCGGAATCCCACACCGTGGAAAGCGGCGTTTCTCAGATCTTATCCTTGGAGGAAGAAGTAAAGACTGCAAAAAAGGAACTGGAAGCTCTGAAAGCAGTTTTTGATACTGCGATAAAAGCCGTCACAGATACGGAGCATCATGATATTCTGGCAAAGCGTTATCTGGAATTCAAGGACTGGAATCAGATCGCAGAAGAAATGGGATACAGTAAACCTTCCTGTTATCGTTTGCACCGGGAAGCCTTGGCAGGGATGAAAAGTTGATAGTTCATGATAGTTCATAACACTTGATGATAGTTCGCATATGTGGTATACTGTAAAGTAGGAAAACAGGAGAAAGCGAAACAGCCTTTGCGGAAGAAATTCTGCGAGGGCTGTTTTTCGTGTCCATAAAGGAGAATCGATATGCTTGCAAAAGAAGTTTTAAGAAACAGTATGGATCTAAACAGACGCATCAAGGAACAGAGTGTGATTTATCAGGATTGGAAAGCTATGGCGATGGAAATCGATGAAGATGAAATACATGAGATCGTGGAGGCAGCTTGGGACGATCTGATTGCATCGATTCGGTTGAAACGGAAGCTGGAAGAACTTATCATGGCAAATCACAATGCCGACCAGCGTGAGATCCTTCGTTTGCGGTATCTTTACGCTGCAACATGGGATGCCATTGCAGATGAACTGAATGACAGCGTTGCCTGGGTGAAGGAACAATACCAAAAAGCATTGAAAAAACTCTCTGCAGAAACCACAGAGAGTTGCAAAGGCTGTGACTGCTGTGCCGAAGAAATGTAAGAAGCCCTGCAAGCACCCAGGCTGTCCCAATCTGACAGACGGTTTGTATTGTGCAGAGCATCAGCCCCTGCACCCAGACCGACCGTCTGCTGCCAAGCGTGGCTATGGCAGCAGGTGGCAGCGGCTCAGCAAGGCGTACCTGCGGAAGCATCCGCTGTGCGTGAAGTGTATGGCACGGGGACGGTTCACAGCAGCAACTGTAGTCGACCATATCATTCCTCACCGTGGTGATCCGCATCTGATGTGGGATGAAAGCAACTGGCAGGCTCTTTGCAAGTCCTGCCATGACCGCAAGACATGGACGGAAGACCAAAATCCCGTCTATCGGTATTGATTGTGTCTGAAATGCTGCCGGTGGGGGGATAAAAATCTCTAATTGTGAATTTTTTACAGACCGGCGTTCCCTCTCATACACAAAAACCAAGGTTCAAACGGGGGATTAACCCCGAAAATATGAAAACAAGCCGAAACCTACGCAGTTTCGGCTGCTTTTCTCTCAAAAGGCAGGTGAAATCAGATGGCAAAAGACGGTACAAGAAGAGGCGGCAGACGAGTTCGTGCAGGCGATAAGCCAAAAGCCCTCTCCGACAAAATCGCAGAGGGCAAGGACGCAGATATTATGGAGTTTCATGCTCCGGAATTGGACGCAGATAATCTGGACGATGCCGCTGATTTGACCGGTGCGGATATGCCAAGCCCCAGTGCATACTTGTCTGCCCAGCAGAAGAACGGAAAACCGCTGGGAGCAGACATTGTGTACAAAGAAACGTGGCTTTGGCTGAAACAGCGTGGCTGTGAAAAGCACGTCAACAAACGGTTGCTGGAAAGCTATTCGCAGGCATTTGCCCGATTTGTACAGTGTGAAGAAGCCCTCAGTACCTATGGACTGCTGGGAAAGCACCCGACCACCGGCGGCGTTATTGCCTCCCCGTTTGTGCAGATGAGCCAGACATTTCAGAAACAGGCAAATTTGCTCTGGTATGAGATTTTCGATATTGTGAAACAGAACTGTACGACCAAATTTGACGGCACACCGCAGGATGATTTGATGGAACAGCTTCTGAGCAGCAGAAAGTGAGAAATACATGAAAGCAGATACTCAGTTCTGGCGAGATCTGAAAGCCAATCGCCAGAAGATGACCAAACAGCAATACAGAACCATTAAGGGACAGGCAGTCAGCGGAAAAGTGCTGGATGCCAGAAAAGGTTTACAGAAAGTTTTGAAGCGGAGGAATGGAGCATGACCACAACTACAGAATTTCAGCTTGTTGATATCGACAAGTTAGTGCCATACGCCAACAATGCCAGAACGCACAACAAGGAACAGATCCTGAAACTTCGCTCTTCTCTGCGTGAGTTTGGATTTGTCAATCCCGTCATTATCGACCGGGAATACAATGTGCTGGCTGGACATGGACGCATTATGGCGGCAAAAGAAGAAGGCATTGCAGAAGTCCCCTGTGTGTATGCCGACCATCTGACAGAAGCACAGAAGAAAGCGTATATTCTTGCTGACAACCGGATGGCGTTAGATGCCGGCTGGGACGAAGAACTGCTTGCTGTTGAGATGGAAGAGTTGCAGAATCTCGGATTTGACCTGGGTTTGACTGGTTTCGATGAATCTGAAATTGCTGACCTTTTCGACATTAACAGTGATGAAGCAAAACAGGATGATTTTGATGTAGACGCAGAACTGGAAAAGCCCTGCAAATCGAAACTCGGCGACATCTG
>NZ_QSTT01000031.1:12045-12812 GCF_003438725.1 Ruminococcus sp. OM06-36AC | reverse complement strand
GATGCAGCACACTTTTCAGTGCGTGATAACGGGCAGATCAGGAAGCTGGCTGCATATGTGATTCTCGCAGTAAGTTTGACAGGTCACAAGGAAGTTTTATCCATACATATCGGAGAAAACGAAAGTGCAAAATATTGGCTTGGAGTCCTGAATGAACTGAAAAATCGCGGCGTAAAGGATGTCCTCGTGATATGTGCCGATGGTCTTTCGGGTATGAAAGAAGCCGTAAATACGGCATTTCCACAGACAGAATTACAACGTTGTATCGTTCATCAAGTAAGAAACACGCTGAAATATGTTGGTGCAAAAAACAAGAAAGAGTTTGCCAACGATTTGAAAACCATTTATCACGCACCGTCTGAGGACGCTACACTTAAGCAGCTTGAACGTGTCACAGAAAAGTGGGAGAAAGATGATCCAAACGCCATGAAGAGCTGGTACAAAAACTGGGATGTGATCTCACCGATCTTCAAATTTTCCGCTGACGTGAGAAAGGTCATTTACACTACCAATGCGATCGAGAGCCTTAACAGCGGCTATCGTCGTCTGAACAAACAGAGAAGCGTGTTTCCCAGCGATACGGCACTTTTAAAGGCTTTGTATCTGGCAACCCACGAGATTACAAAGAAGTGGACGATGCCGCTGAGAAACTGGGGCAGAGTTCTTGGCGAGCTGGAGATCATGTACCCCGATAGACTGAGCTGATCCGGCACGGTCAGTCTGCTTCCATTCCGCTACGCTCCATTTCAGCAGACTGACTGTTGAAG
>NZ_QSTT01000031.1:0-12035 GCF_003438725.1 Ruminococcus sp. OM06-36AC | reverse complement strand
CAGCAGACTGACTGTTGAAGAAACTTGACAAATTACGGTATTTGTTGTATACTGTAAAAAAATTGAGCGGCTGTTTTTCAAGCCGCTCCACAATATCGTTTTTTATCACTGTTGTTAAATTTACAGAAATTTTTTCGCAGGACCGCGGTTTTTATGGAATGTCCATAGCCGTTGTTCGTTTTTGACGGTCACTTTACGTTATGTGTTGTATAGGTCGTGCATGAGCATTGCTCCATCTTTGAATCCAGCTATATACATTTCGGATTGCATTTTTTCTTGGCACTGGTCTCGTAGTTCCATGATAATGTTAAATACTTCTTCCTGCTCGGACGATAATTGTTGAACCATCTGATCTGCCAGTATTAGCCACTGATTATGTAGCTTATCGTATTGGGGACTGTCAGAACTACATGCCTTGTTGCCGAATCTCATTGAATAGAGATTTTCAATCATTGCAACCCCTCCTTTCAGCATTACATGATACCACAAAAGCAGAAATATAGCTATTATCAGCGTACACAAATCTATCAAGTACAATTATAGCAATACAAACAAACAGCGGCTCAGAACTACAAAATCTGAACCGCTGTTCTCTTATTTCTTCATAACACTACTAAGCTGAACTAGTGGACTGTATCATTTAAATTTAATCTAACGAATAAAGGCTATATTTAATTGTTTAGCAAGTAAAGCAAGGCATTTGTTAAACATCAACGATACAGCACACTAGAGCCGGAGGGATGGCACTACACGATGGTGTGGTCTGCTACGCTGGGACTTCCTCTATTTCTTGTTTTTTTAATATCGATTTTGTATCTAAAAATCATATTTTATAAATGACCTGAAATGACATGAAAAATGTTTTTCGTTTTGTCCACTAAATATTCGTTTTGTGCATTGAATTCTGATGAAATTACTATTAAAATAAAAGAGTAGTTTACGATTAATAAAAGAAAATGCGTTTTCTTATAAATTACAAAAGGAGGAATATCCATGAAAAAAATAACATCTATTGTTTTGTCGGTTGCGTTGGCAGTGTCGATGTTACCAAATGTTGTTCAGAAAGAAACAGCAAATGCAGATAACCCATTAGCACAGAATGTTTACACGGCTGATCCAGCGCCAATGGTTTATGATGGCACACTATATCTTTATACAAGTCATGATAAAGATGGTTCGGATTATTTTTATATGCCGGATTGGCAGTGCTATTCTACCACGGATATGCAGAACTGGACTCACCATGGAACTGTACTTTCAGATACAGATTTTTCATACGCTGAAAAAGATACTGCATGGGCAGCTCAGTGTGTCGAGAGAAATGGCAAGTTTTACATGTATTGTCCGCTTTCAAATGCAGAAGGAGGAGGACGTGTTATAGGTGTTGCCGTTTCAGACAGTCCAACAGGTCCGTTTAAAGACGCTATTGGAAAACCTCTTTTAGGTCCAAACTGGGATTATATTGATCCGACAGTTTTTATTGACGATGATGGACAGGCCTATCTTTATTTTGGCAATCCTCAGCTTTATTATGTGAAACTCAATGAAGATATGACTTCCTATTCCGGAGAGATACAAAAGGTTGATATGAGTCAGGGTTTCGGTGTCAGCAGCGATACTGAAAGTCGTACAGGCGCTCTTTATACTGAGGGACCTTGGTTTTATAAGCGCAACAATCTTTACTATATGCTTTATGCAGCAGAGGGAATTCCGGAGAATATAAGTTATTCTATTAGCAGTTCTCCTACAGGTCCATGGACATATAAGGGTGTCATCATGCCCAAAGGCGAAGATGGGTCAGCTTTTACAAATCATTGCGGTGTAATTGACTATAAAGGTCATTCATACTTTTTTTATCATAATCAAAGACTTCCCGGCGGAGGCGGATTCACTCGTTCTGCTGCAGTAGAGGAATTTTCCTATAACAGCGACGGCAGTTTTCCTGTCATCAGGATGAGTAACGACGGACCTGAACAGCTCGAGGCTTTAGATCCATATGTACGAAATGAAGCTGAAAAGATTTGCTTTGAAGCTGGTATTGAGACAGAAAGTTGTTCTAATGGAGGCATGAATGTTGCCAATATTGAAAATGGTGATTATATTAAGGTATCTGGTGTTGATTTCGGTACAGGAGCTGAAAGTTTTACTGCAAGTGTTGCATCTGCAACAAATGGTGGGAAAATAGAGATACATCTTGATAGTATAGATGGACCGCTTGCCGGAACTCTTGACGTTCCCGGAACAGATGGCTGGCAGAATTGGGTGGAGCTTTCATGTGATATCAGTGGAACTGAAGGAAAGCATGACGTTTATTTCAAGTACATTGGCGGTGATGGTTATCTCTTCAACGTGGACTGGTGGAAATTTGAAAAAAATAATGCGGAAACTTCAACCGTTTCAAATCCTATCATTTGGTCGGATGTTCCTGATCTTGATGCTATTCGTGTAGGGGATACCTATTATATGGTCAGTACAACTATGTTTTTTAATCCCGGTGCTCCTATCATGAAATCTAAGGATCTTGTTTCATGGAAGATATGCAATTATGTTTATGATATTCTTGCCGATGGAGATGTACAGAATCTTAAAAATGGCAAAAACGATTATGGTTATGGACAATGGGCTTCAAGTCTGCGTTATCATAACGGAACTTATTATGTCTTCTTCGGAAGCTATGGAACCGGAAAATCATACATATATAAAACTAACGATATTGAACATGGTACATGGACGAAAACCGAATTGAATGGAATGTATCATGACGCTTCACTCTTCTTTGATGACGATGGAAGAAACTATCTTATTTACGGAGCAGGCGGTACAATTAGAGCTAAGGAGCTTAATTCCGAAATGACCGGCTTCAAGGAAGGAGGAGCTGATAAAGAACTGTTTTCAACAGGTCTTGACGGGCTCAGCGGAGAGGGTGCCCATATCCAGAAAATAGGAGATTATTATTATATTTTTCTTATTGCATGGCCAAGCAATAGCGGAAGAATAGAGCTTTGTTACAGAAGCAAGGATATTCTCGGAAATTACGAAGGCAAAACTATTCTTGACTCGGAAGGAGCAGCTCAGGGTGGTATTATAGATACTCCCGACGGAAAGTGGTATGGACTTGTCTTCAAGGATCATGGGGCAGTAGGACGTGTACCTGTACTTGTTCCGGTAACGTGGCAGAATGACTGGCCGATCATGGGTATAAACGGAAAAGTTCCTGCAACCGTTAAAATTAACGGCAGCTATAACGGTACTTTTCTTGCGACTGATGATGATTTCAGTTATGATTCAAATAAACTTGCTCTGGAATGGCAGTGGAATCATAATCCAGATAATACGGCATGGTCGGTAACCGAACGAAAAGGTTATCTTAGACTGAGAAATAAATCGCTTGCAACAAATATTCTTGATGCGAAAAATACGCTTACTCAGCGAACAGAAGGTCCGTTTTGCAGTAGTATTATAAAGCTTGATGCATCAAATATGAAAGCAGGCGATTATGCGGGACTTTCTGCTTTCCAGTATAAATACGGAAATGTGGGAGTTTATATTGCCGATGATGGTTCAAAAAAGATTTATATGGCTGAAAATGGCATTGCTTCAAGCGGAGGCGAGATTTCGGAAAGCTATAATAGAATCATTGAAGAAGTAGATATGACAGGAAACGAAATATATCTTAAAGTTGATTTTAAATTTAATGATGTTAATGGGAATAATATTTCGAATAATATTGATAAGGCTAATTTCTATTATTCCTATGACGGAAGTAATTGGATAAAAATAGGAAATGAATTGATCATGAGCTATGACCTGAAAATGTTCACAGGTTACAGAAGTGCAATTTACAGCTACGCCACAAAAACAACAGGAGGCTATGCCGATATTGATTCTTTTGATTATGAGCGTGCTGAATGGAATCAGCCAGAAGAGATAAAACCAAATAGTCTTGGCTGGTACTTTAGTAATGGTTTTGAAAACGATACGGAGGATTGGACAGGAAGAGGTACGGCAAATGTTGCTTCCAGCGCTAATACAGGATATGTAGGCAATCATTCTCTATTTGTTTCAGGCAGAACATCTTCGTGGAACGGAGCACAGAAAATTCTTAGCGATAGGGTTTTCAAGCCGGGAAAAGAATATAGCTTCAGCGTAAATGTGAAATCTGATTCAGAAAAAATCACTGATAAATTTTTTATGAAGCTTGAATATTCCGATGCAGATGGCAAAAAACAGTATGCTCCTATTGCAGAGGGAATAGCTGTAAAAGGAGAATGGATGCAGCTTTCAAATCCGAATTTCAAGATACCGTTAGACGCAGAAGATATGCATCTTTATATTGAAACATATGATAGTAATAACAACTTTTATATTGACGAGGCTATAGGTGCAGTCGGCGGGACAGGAATTCTTGGTGCGGGAGTGCAGAAATTTATACTTGGAGACATTAATTTTGACGGAGTTGTTGATGCTTATGATATGATACTTGCAAGACAAGGATGTTTAAGTAGTTTTGACAGTACATTGGCTCAGGCGGCTGCGGATGTTGATCAAAATGGTGTTTATGACAAAGCAGATCTTGTATTGATTCAGGATTTTATTCTTGGAATAATTAAAAAATTTCCGGTGGCTTGAATGTTGATAATTTAATTTGAGAAGGTTGTTAGAACTTGTGTTGATATGGAAGATGTGCGGATTTTCAAGTATAATTTTTCTGAAAAGACGTGTATAAAAAAGATATTGAACATGATTTGATACAAAATTAAAGGCAGTGTTGCATAGTAAGTGAGCAGCGCTGCCTTTTTTCTATAGTATGTTATTCTTTCTGCTATTGAAAATGATGCCGAACAGAATTATCTGATAGCTTGCAATGGCGGTGAGTATGAATATTTATAGGCTTTTAATATGGTTCGATGAAATAACTTTGAGAACCTGTCTTCACAAGCTAAAATCTGCGTAATAGGGTAGCAAAATTAGATATAATGCAGATATTTTCCTGATAAAAAGACTTGATCTCATAGTCTTTAGAAAGTCTTCTTGAGCCGTTAAACCAACTGAATGTACGCTCAACAATCCAACGAAGAGGCTGAATTTCAAACTCGTTTTTGATACGCGGAGAAATGTCCACAGGAAGATTATGAAACACCTCAAAGGTGTTCTTAAATGTTCCTCTATACCCTTGATCTGCACGCTCCTTTGATTGTCGGATAGCGATAAAGAGCCTTTTCAAAAGTATATACTCCGCCCTTGGTACCGTGAATATTAACTGCATGAACGTGAACGGCAAGAAGATTTTCCATAGTATCAGTTACTATGTGTCGCTTCCGTCCTTTTGTTTTTTTCCTCCGTCATATCCACGTTTTTCATTTGAATATGCTGTTTTGGTGCTTTGGGAATCAATCAGAGCATATGTTGGTGTTTCTGCTTTACCTTTTTGTCTTCGCACTTTTTTGACAAGTTCTTTTTGCAGCATATCCCATGTTCCACTAAGGCACGCACGACGATAAAAACTATATACGGTTTTCCAATTCGGAAAATTTTTGGGAAGATTTCTCCACTGGCATTCTGTTTTTACGAGGTACAATACTGCGTTAATTTGTTCTCTCCTCTTTTCTATGCTCCTGTACCCCTTCTGTTTTAACAGACGTCTTATCATTTCCCATTGTTTTTCGCTCATATCACTTGTGTATCTCATATTGCTATTATATCACTTTTTCCTTGTGAAGACAAGTTCTGAATTGTTTAGGAGTCATTCCGGTGCAGTTTTGAAATTGCCTTAAAAAATACCTGTCATCTTCGTAACCGCATTGATCAGCAACAGATGCAATGGGAATGTTGGTGGTGTATAATAAATATTTGGCTAATGAAATACGGCTTCTGATGCAATCCTGATGAAAACTTACTTTAAAGCATTTTTTATAAATTGTTCTGAGATGACCTGGGCTGAATGTATACTTTCTGCATATTTCGTCTGTTGACGGCGGTTTTTTTGAATTAAGATAAATCGAATTACGTATTTCCAGCATTTGCTTATAATGCTGAATCATAAATCTTTTACTGATCATTTCTATTTGTTCAGTTAAAGCAGAAAAATGTTTTTGTTTCATTTCATTATATTGCTCGGTGTTACACAAAGGAAAAATACTGTAAACATATGAATCCATTCCATAGTTGGAAATATACGTTTTGTGCTGAGTAATAATAGATTCTAATTTGTCGGCGGTTATATGTTTTGATTCAATGTTGGTTTTTACGAATAACAGGAAGGTCGAATCATCAATTCTTCCGCAACTATCGCATTTATGGTTTGTAATTTGAAGGATGGCATCAGTAATATCAAGCAACGATTGTATCTTATGTTTTTTATTAAAATCATCGTGAAACAGACAGGTTTTGAGCATAACAGAGAAAATAGTGCCGTTTTTATAATCGTCGTGCCTTAGGAGTTCATAAACTTTTTTCATTCCTGAGTCGTTTCTGAGAGAAGTCAGAGAGTCGAAGTTTTCAGTCATGGATTGACATTGCATCAGATAATTGATATCATGTTTCATTCTCAGAAATTCAAGTCCGTTTGCAACAGAAGTAATCCAGTTTCTGTATATATCGTCATATACATCTGATGAATTATATTGTAATACAATATATCCAAAAAGTCTTTCTTTGAAATGGAGTGGATTGAAATAGTATACGGCAGCTTTATTATTTTTATGAAATATTTCGCTTATGTAATATTGGCTGATTTGGAAAGGCGTATTATCTTTATCAAAAACAATACTGCGACATATGAGTGTATTTTTGTTTATTTCAGATATACTTTTATGCCAGCCGTCGAATAAACATAAAAAAATATTATCTACATTGCGTACAAGATATTGAAAACTTCCAAGCAACTTTATAAATTCCTTCAAGTTATGACATCCGATCAGATGCTGATTCATCTGACTGAGAAGATTCCACTGTTCGTATGTTGAATGCATACGTGCAAATTGCAGCTCTTCATTCATTGTTTTTTTCGAACAATTGCAAAAGCAGCTTGTTCCAGGCTTGAATAAACCTTTTGGGGAATGAATCTCTCCGCATTCGATGATTTGTAATTTGCTGAGTAATATTCTAACCGCATTTCTTCCAAGCTGTTCTCTGTTACGCTGATATGTAGTGAGCAAAGGCGAATGTTCGTAACGATTCCATGCATAATCGTATCCGGTAACAGCAAAATATTTACTGATATCTATGTTTTTTTCAGCGAATTCGTCTAATAACCCGTGAGCCATATAATCATTTGCGCACATTACTGCTTCAGGATACGGACTCTGTTCGCTGATGTATTCATTTGCAAGCTTACGTCCTGAAGACATCCAGAAATCTCCGTAAATAACTTTGCGGCTGTCAAAGGATATTCCATGTTTTTCTAGTGATTTTTTGTAACCGTTTAACCGAATCTGAGAACTCTGAATGTCGCTGGGACCGGTAAGGAATTCAATATTTGTAAATCCGTGATAATCTATAAGGTGATCTGCAATATACTCAATGTCACTTTCGTCATTTGTATCGATCAAAGTTGCATTGGGTAAGTCAAAATCAGAAATGAATGCTCCGCAAACAATGATAGGTATAGATTTTTGTTGAAGAAGATATTCACGAACCTTAGCTCTAGGTTTATCGCATCGGAAAGGTTCTGAAAGCACAATTAATCCATCAAATTCCTCAGAAAGGATTAGTTCGTATATCTGATTTTCATAAGGAAGCGGATAGTCCCAGCAATTTAAGTTGTATGTATTTGATATTACGGCGGTATCAATATTATGCAATTGTGCTTCTTTGACGATGCCTTTGATAATTTCACGTTGAGCTGAGCCGTTTACTTCTGCACCAATGACTCCAAATATCATTCTTTTTTTCATGTTTATAATCCGCATTTCTGCAAAAGGCACCAATGATGTTATGAAAAAGGTGCTTTCGCTGTGAGGTTTTGTATGCCATTTTGTTTTAAATGAATTACGCTTTGTTTTCAAACGTATCTCTGCTTTGTTAAAGATGAATATACTATACATTTTTATTAGAGCCTGTTCACATAAAAACAGCATCAAAAATCATGGCGAGCATGATAACAGAAAGAAAAACAACATCGAGTTTATCGTAACGAGTGCATACTTTTCTAAAACGCTTTAATCTCAAGAAAAAGCGTTCAACCTCATTACGGTGTTTGCAGAGTTCTTTATCATACTTCCAAGGGCCTTTACGATTCTTTTTTGGAGGTACAACAGGAATAAACCCATTTTCTGAGGCTAAAGTACGAGTTTTGTCATCTTCATATGCTCTATCCATGAGAAGATTGTGATTATCCTGCGAGCAGACTGTTTCAATAAGCTTTCTGCCCTCGGGAGCATCATGATGATTTCCGGGAGACAGGTGAAAAACAAACGCATATCGATCAAAAGCACAGCAAAGATGTAGCTTCGTTGTCAGCCACCTTTTGAACGTCCGATACTCTGAGTTTACGAGCTCCTGACGCATCAGGGTGAACCTTTATGCTTGTACTATCTATGCAAAGCACATCGGTTCTTATATCAATGATATTCATCTTCTGCATTTTTTCAAAGACTTTTTGGATAGTTCCGTTCTTTGACCATCTGTTGAATCGCATATATATCGTGTGCCATTTACCATACCTTTTTGGCAATGCCCTCCATTTGCAGCCGTTTTCTATCATGCATAGTAAAGCACAAAGAAATTGATAACTCGATATCTCAGCTGGTTTTCTTGTTATCGGCATTAAACGCTCTATTTTTGCAAATTGTTTTTTGGTTAATTTCATACCCTTATTTTATCATACTTTTTTGCTTTTGTAAAGCTTTATGTGAACAGGCTCTAGAATGTCAATATAAATCAAGTCGTTTTGTCCACTTTTTTTTCGAATTGTGAGTTGATATTGTATTCAATTTAAAATATAATAAAATTATAGGATATCATTTTGAAGTTGAGAAATAGGAAAGCACTGATTAAATATGGTGCACCAGATTTTTGTACAGGATGACGTGCCAAGCCGAAAGCGGTATTTAATCAGTGGTTCTCTAGGCAACGATAAATGATTTGTATACATCCATGCTACAGCTGATAGGGTAAACGATTTTCAGCATAACACATCTCTCGCAAATAATTTTTGAGAAATACGGGTATTGACTGCGTGCTCAATGAAAGATTGAAGCAGTATGTCTCTTCAAAGATAAGGTTACAGGGTTCGAACCCTGCTCATTTGTGTTAGAAAGAGAATCTGGCACACATAAAATTCGGTTCAGTGAATGCTGTTCACACTCACCTTAACGTGCTCTGTAATGTGCCTGTTTCCTCAAAAATATTATAAGAGACTGTTTGGTTCTTTGGTACGTCCTTTCGGCAAATTTTGCCGGCGACTGCGTTAAAAAATACTTGTAAGGCGACAGCCTTACTGCGGATTTTTTCCTTGTCCTCAGCATAATTATACTCGAAAAGCCGCACATAAAAAGATACTGAACAGGCTCTAACAAATTATTACTTGCTGCACCATATACTCGCACATAGGTTTCATTCTTTTGTGCCTTGTAGCGCAGCGGAAAGGAATGGTCATAAAATGAAATTTAAAAAACTGTTAGCATCTGTAATGTCAGGTGTTCTGGTATTTGGAATGCTGTCATTTAACGCTGTATTGGGCAACGGTGAAAAAACTAATCCGATACAGAAAGTGTTTGAAGACCTTTCATTAAACGCAGAACCAATTGATGTTTCTGCTGCAAGCAGTAATTTCCGACGTCCGATCAGCAACGAGTCTCCCGTATGGATAGTACATATCGATTCGTGGAATTACCCTGATCCTGAGAAAATTATTGACATTGTTCCGGAGGATGTTCTGCCGTATGTTGTTTTTAACCTTTCTCTGTCAATCAATTATAGTCCTACGGAACACAGGTGGCTGATGGTTCAAGACGGTATTGAATGTGCACGATCTTGGATGAAAGTCTGTGCGGACAAAGGAGTATGGACAATGATTCAGCCTGCGAGCGGCGGTCAGTGCCATTTCCCTGACTATGCCGCTGATTATGATCTAGATAATACGGTCTTCGGAGAGTTCTTCAGGGATTATCCCAACTTCATCGGATATAACTACTGCGAACAGTTCTGGGGATTTGACACTGAAGATTTTCCTGTAACATATCAGCAGCGTTATGATCACTTTGCCGCCCTCTTAAAGTTATGCAACAAATATGGCGGCTATCTGGACGTAAGCTGGTGTGAAAATCAGTGGGGGGTCAGCTCTTAATCCAGTTGCAATGCTGAAAACTAATGCCAACTGGGAAGAAGCATGCCGTACATATCCTCAGAACTTTATACTGGAAGAAAAATATACTCAGCCAGGTTATATTGCTGATGTTGAAAGCGAGGTATATGGTGCTTACATTTCAGGTTACTGCGGAAATTACGGCATACGTTGGGATGATACGGGTTGGTCGGATTATCCGTGGAACGGAGGAGATTTAGATCCCCAGAGTCACGAGCAGTATCGCCTTTCCACGAGTTTGCCAATATACTTTGAACGTATGGCGATGAACGGTATGACTGTTATCGACGGACCTGAACTTGTATGGAACGACTGCATTAAAGGTCTTTGGGACGGAACTGATGACGAAGGCTATAAATATCGTCGTTGGGATTTTTACGACCAGTGCAAAAATACAAATCTTGATCTAATGCGTAAATTCATTGACGGAACAATTCGTATTCCTAACAGAAAAGAAGTAATTGACAGAACAAAGGTTGTTGTTATTCAGGATGTGGACTCCGGAAGCAATGATGACAAGTACTGTTCGTATAAAACGCTTTTTGAGGGCTTATATCGTGCTGATAATGACGGAAATTATAAGGATAATCATAACCCCTTCAAGAGTACGGGACGTTATCAGACGATTCCAACTGTATATGGTCTTGCAGATGATCTGGCAAAATCAATTCCAGTACAGATAAATCAGTCAACAATAGCTTCACGCTGGAGCAGTATTTCTGACAAGCAGGCTGAATTTAACAAGCTTTATCCTGATTCCTATTACGCAAACTGCTATGTAGCAAATAATCAGAATACATGGCTTACTTACTACAACAACAAGGTAAGCGATGGTGACAGAGGTGCACAATTCAATTTAAAATACAACACTTGTAAAAGCCTTGATATCAAGCACCAGCTTTATGGTTCAGCACTAATCAATGAATATTCAGACCACATAAATGTATATCTGAATAATTATGATGAAGATGCATCAACAACTCTGAAAACAGAAAGCATTACAATTGCCGGTGCAAGTTCCAAACCAACATTTACAGCTGAAGATAGGGGCGTTAATCAAACAGCAAGTGTTATAACAGAAAGCTGGAGTAATGGTACGTACACGCTTACTGTTAAGCATAACGGACCTGTTGATATCTCTATAAAATGCTCAGGCAATGAGACGGGACGCCTTACTTCTTATCCGCAGGCTGTACAAACAGAACCTTCATTCCCTGCTTTCTACACCGGAGCACGTCAGTATGAAGGGGAAAATTTCGATCAAAAAAATATTGAAGAAAACGTTACGAACGGCTGTCGTACGGATGTTACTAAATTTCAGGGCATGGGATTTGTAAAATTCGGAACCAAGGATACTGCTGCCGTTAAGGATACTGTAAAAACTACAAAAGCAGGTGTGTTCAAATGGACGCTTCGCTATTCGGCAACCTCTGATGTTAATTGCGTGGATCTTTACGTAAATGGTTCTAAGATAAAAACGCTTTCGCTTCCAAAGGGTTCAGGATATGACGACTGGAAAACAATAAGCGAAAATATTAATCTCAATGTCGGAGAAAATAAAATTGAACTCAAGGCTAATTCAACTCTTCCCTGCTCGCTTTACATTGATAACTTTAAGGTCGAGGGAGATTTTGGCGATGCGGTAATTACAGTTGAGCCTCTTAACGGTAAGTTTATAAGGCAACACCGCACAATTGCCAAACGAGCAAAAATATGATATAATAGATAT
>NZ_QSTT01000030.1:0-13412 GCF_003438725.1 Ruminococcus sp. OM06-36AC | reverse complement strand
TTGACCGCTATGAGGGGTATCCCCATTTCTACTACAAAACGGAACTGGAACTTTCCCTTGCAGAAACCGGGAAAAAGCTGACTGCCTTTGTGTATATCATGCACGAGGAACGGAAACTGGGCATCCCCACTTCTGCCTACATCCGCACCTGTGTGAATGGATACCGCCAGTTCGGCTTTGACCTGAAACACCTGCGGAAAGCCATGGACATCAGCGAACGGGAGGTGTACCACCATGAAAACGGATAAGCCAGTTTCGGCAGTCTGCCCACTTTGCGGAAAACCCTACTCCGGTGTTCCGGCACTTTCCAGAATGGACAACCAAACGCCCATTTGCCCGGACTGTGGCATTCGGCAGGCACTGGAAAGCATCGGCGTTTCCACGGAGGAACGGGAGAAAATCCTGTCTGTAATGCACCGAAAGTTCCCCATGTAACCGTCCTGTTTGCCCTGTGTGGGCTTTCAGAGCGTTTGCCGAAAAACTGCCCAAAGTCAAAATCAGCCCCACACAGGCGAACTGTGCGGGGCTTGGTTGGTGGCTGCAATTTTCCGAGATGCCTTTTCCATTGTACTGTATTTTACCATAGAAAAGCAAGTTTATCCAGTGTCAGATACACCAAATATACAGCGAAAATATCGCCTTATGTTCTGTACATTTAGCTGCTTGCTATACGCCGAAAGGTATGGTAATATACAGTTACCGAAAGGGAAAACAACCAAAAAACCACGAAATATGGAGGAAAACACAATGGTAGCATACGGAATCGCAAAGGCAAGAGCAAAGGCAAACAGAACGGACTGGAACGAAAGAACCGAAATCACAAAGGCGGTCATCACTTGGTTTGATGCGGACTACGAATACGAACTGGAGATTGAAAACGAGCACAGGATGGACAACGAGGAATTCACCGCATGGGTTGAGGAAAACGCAGAAAGCCTTGCAAAGGCAGATGCGGAAGAAAACGGAACAACCTTTGAGGAAATCGACAGCATCGACTTTGAGGAAACGGACATTGATGATGATGCCCTTTTCGATGAGGCATACGAGGCGGCTTGCGAATTTGAATGGGAATGCCAGACCGGACGGTAACCCAAAACCCACAATCCAAGACCAAAGCCCCGAAAGGGGCTGCGGCTCGTACAACCGCTGTGTTGCCCTGTCCGGCGTAGTTTTGTTTCCTCCGAGTGGTTTTCCCTTTCCTACAAATGCCCCACACAGGGCGGCACAAGGGCTCTTGTTTCGTTGGTGTATGATACACAAGAAAGTGCCGAAATTTCATCGCTTTTTCTGTATGTTTAGCGGCTTGCTATCCTTCCGAGAGTATGGTAATATACAGTTACCGCAAGGGAAACCGAACGGAAAACAGAACGGAGGAAACTACCATGAACGAAAAAATCAGAACCTACTTTGAAAGCATCCGAGAGGCTGCTGAAAATGATGCCAAAAAGGTGAGCCGAGGTACATTGGAAGCCTACTGGGCTTACGAGTTCAACTGCAACAACGATTGCAGCGAATTCGCCTGCAATGAACTGCCATGGACAACGGACATGAGCGACTTTGTAAAGGCGATGCGTGAGGCAGGGCTTGAAACCATTGCGATAACAGAAACCAGTACAGCACTTCTGGAAAATCTCCACAAGCTGGCAAATCAGGGCTGCACCATTGACGGACTTTGCAAAGTTACCCGCTCGAACATCTGGGGCAATGTTGAGGAAATTCCTGCGATCCGAATCCGCTTGAATTAAAGCGACACAGCCCACACGTTCACCTGTAACGGCAAGAAAAACGATTCTGAATCATTTTCCCCAACTGCAAAGCAAGCCCACAAACGTCAACGTAGGGCTTGCTTTGGTCAGTTCTTTTGCTTGGTCGGTTCACACAATTTTCTGCTCTGATCTTTGTGCAGATTATGCCGGAAAATTCGTTGACTTCTCTTTGGTTTTATGGTAATATACATCATGCCGAAAGGCACAGAAACCAACGAAAGCAGGAGGAAAAAACAATGTGGGCAGAAGGAAGTATCAAAATCGGAACAAGCGTATTTCACTATTGGGTGAAGCATTACGGGGAGCCTTCCATTTACGGATACGAGGAAGGCAGGGCATCAAAAATCATGTTGAAACGAAACGGTGAGATTGTATTCAACTTTGACAGAGGGCTGGATGTTCCGCCGGCGGATAGGGACACAGAAACTGCACTGGCGATTCTGCTGAAAGAGTACAACTGAACACAGAACAATTCAAAACAAAACCCGGAGCCGCAAGGCTCTGGCGGTCGTACAGAACACAGCAAGCAGCTGATTCCTACAAGCTGTGACCAAAATATTTTAGAAGGACTTGCTTTTGGCAGGTCTTTTTTGTTGGGTGGTGAATACAATGGCAAAATACAAGCCGACAGAATTCATGGCAGAAGATTCAAGATACGATAAAAAATCAGCAGATTACGCTGTAAATTTTATCGAATGCCTTAGTCATACCAAAGGCACATGGGCAGGAAAAAAGTTTGAATTGCTGGACTGGCAGGAACAGATTATCCGTGACCTTTTCGGTATTCTGAAACCGAACGGTTATCGGCAGTTCAATACTGCCTACATTGAAATTCCGAAGAAGAACGGCAAACAGCTGGCATTGAATACACCGATTCCGACTCCAAGTGGATTCACTACAATGGGAGATATTCAAGTTGGAGATGAACTGTTTGACGAGAATGGAAATATCTGTCATGTTGTTGCGAAAAGTCCTGTTGATTATGAAGAACAAGGCTATAAAATCAGATTTAAAGACGGAGAAACCATAATTGCAGGAGCAAGACACTTATGGACAGGCGAGCTTACAAATGGAAAGGTCAGAAAAACTACCATTTCAACTGAAGATTTATATAATCGTTCCTGTGATTCAAATGGCTGTTATCGTTTTCGCATTCTCATTGCTAAAGCTGTAGATGCTGATGAAAAAGAACTGCCTGTTGATCCATATCTTATGGGCTATTGGCTTGGCAATGGAAATGCTGTAAAGCCGGAACTTACGATTCAAACTTGTGATATACCGGAAGTTTTAGACAGAATATGGCCGTGGCATAAATTGAGAAGACGATGGAAAAATACAGGAGATTCTGAAATATGTCCGGTTCCGGACTTAAAAGCTGTTCTGTTAAACTCGTTTCACGATAAGAAAATACCAATAGAATATCTTCGTGCCTCTATTTCACAGAGGTTTTCTTTGTTACAGGGACTTATGGATTCTGACGGAGCGATCAGCAATGTAAAAGGACAGGGAATCTATACTTCTACTGAAAAGGCACTTGCCAAGAGTGTGAGCGAATTGCTATGGAGTTTAGGCATCAAGAATGCAATTACAACAGCAGTATCAACGCAAAGAACGGATTGGAGTAAACCAAGCAGCGAATGCGGCAGAGTGGAAACAGGAGAAACTTTATATTATGTGAAATTTACAGCTTTCAACGATATACCAATTGCAGGGTTGAAAAGAAAAATGAAAAATGCCGTTAAAAGGAATCCCAGATCACGCAGTCATTTTCGGTATATTGATTCCATCGAAAAAGTTGAGAATCCGGGAATGCAATGTATACAGGTTGACAGTCCCTCACATCTTTATTGTGTTGGACATTCTTTTTTGCCAACGCATAACAGCGAACTTGCCGCAGCTGTTGCACTCTTGCTTACCTGTGGTGACGGTGAAGAAAGAGCCGAAGTCTACGGCTGTGCCGCAGATCGTCAACAGGCAGCCATTGTATTTGATGTGGCAGCGGATATGGTTCGTATGTGTCCGGCACTGAACAAGAGAGTGAAAATCCTTGCATCGCAAAAACGCATCATTTATATTCCAACAAACAGCTTTTATCAGGTGCTTTCCGCTGAGGCATACAGCAAACACGGCTTCAACATCCACGGGGTTGTGTTTGACGAACTTCATACGCAGCCGAACCGAAAGCTGTTTGATGTTATGACCAAAGGCTCCGGCGATGCGAGAATGCAGCCGCTCTATTTTCTCATCACCACAGCCGGAACGGATACCAATAGCATCTGTTATGAAGTTCACCAAAAGGCAAAGGACATTCTGGAAGGCAGAAAGCATGATCCGACTTTTTACCCTGTCATTTATGGTGCAGATGAATCGGAGGACTGGACTGACCCGAAGGTCTGGAAGAAGGCAAATCCGTCACTGGATAAGACTATCGGTATGGATAAGGTGGTGGCTGCGTGTAACTCTGCAAAGGAAACACCGGGAGAAGAAAACGCTTTCCGACAACTCCGTTTGAATCAATGGGTAAAACAGGCTGTCCGTTGGATGCCGATGGAAAAGTGGGATAAATGCAAGGTCGCTTTTGATGAAGAGATGCTTGCAGGTCGTATTTGTTATGGTGGTCTTGACCTTTCCAGCACAACAGATATTACAGCTTTTGTACTTGTCTTTCCACCTACTGAAGATGATGAACATTATTATATTCTTCCTTACTTCTGGTTGCCTGAGGAAACATTGCCGCTCCGTGTAAGGCGTGACCATGTTCCCTACGATGTATGGGAGCGGCAGGGCTATCTGAAAACTACGGAGGGCAATGTGGTTCACTATGGTTTTATCGAAAATTTCATCGATGAACTGGGGCAGAAGTTTCACATCAAAGAAATTGCATTTGACCGTTGGGGTGCGGTGCAGATGTCGCAGAATCTGGAGGGACTTGGTTTTACGATGGTGCAATTCGGGCAAGGATACAAAGATATGTCACCGCCGACCAAGGAACTGATGAAGCTGACCTTGGAACAGACCCTTGCCCACAACGGACACCCTGTTCTTCGGTGGATGATGGATAACATTTTCATCAGGCGTGACCCTGCCGGAAATATCAAGCCGGATAAAGAAAAATCCACAGAGAAGATTGACGGTGCGGTTGCCATGATCATGGCTCTTGACCGTGCAATCCGCTGTGGATGCGTTTCTGATGAGTCGGTTTATGATACGAGGGATATGCTGGTGTTATAGGTTTGATTATCTTTGCAAACTGGAATTTTCAAATTAGTCTTTGCAAATAACCTTTGAACCTTCACCATCAATTACAATTCCCTGACGGTTGTTAATTGGGCATAGATTCAAATCCGAAAACTCAGTCATTATTTTCTCGGTAACTTTCTTAAATGGTGCTGTAAGATAATGCGGAAGAACATAGAAATCAATCAAATCAAGCCCTGCATCATCTTCTTGTGAGTAGTCCTCTGGCTTTTCATCCATTTGCTCGATATATTGGATGCTTGGAGCGCATATAATTGCGCCTGCCGACTCGCCGATCATCAATTTTCCATTTGCCAATTCCTTTTTCAGTAGCCCATCAGTTCCCGTTTTACGGAGCTGGTCCATAAGAAAGAAAGAATTTCCGCCGGTAAAATATATCACATCTGCTTCTTCAAAAACAGACTGTATCGTTGAATAAGCCTCCGTTGAAATATCAATTTCAGTTACGATTGCTCCCAACTTTTTGAATAATTTTCGAGCCGAGCCGACATAACCGGTGTAGCCTTCACGCAGTGAAGCTGTTGGAATAAATGCGACTTTCTTATTTTCAATTTCCTCCTTTATCAGACTTCCTACACTTGAAAAGTGCGAACATAAAAATAGTTTCATCAATATTCTCCTTTATAAACTCCGATTTATAGAGTTTCTACCCTACATTCTGTTTAGTTTAGTATATTATACCACACCCCAACCCTCAAAGTCAAGAAAGGAGTGATTCTTATGGGTATTTTTACAGGACTATTCAAGTCCAGAGATAAGCCGACCAACAGCTACGATTCGCCGTCCTACACATATTTCTTTGGACGAGCCAACAGTGGTAAACGTGTTACCGACAGAACAGCCCTGCAGCATATTGCGGTTTATGCCTGCGTGCGGGTTCTGTCGGAGGCTATCGCACAACTGCCACTGCACTTATACAAATACAACGATAATGGAAAAGAGCGAGTGCCGCAGCATCCGCTCTATTTTTTGCTCCACGATCAGCCAAATCCAGAAATGACATCTTTCGTATTCCGAGAAACCTTAATGTCCCATCTGCTGATCTACGGCAATGCCTATGCACAGATCATCCGAAACGGCAGGGGTGATGTTATCGGACTGTATCCATTGATGCCCGACAAGATGAAGGTTGACCGTGATGAGAAAAACCGCTTGATATATATTTACAGCCGTTATGATGAAGCCAACCCAAACTTGAAACAGCAGGGCGATATTGTTCTGCAGGCAGAAGATGTACTGCATATTCCAGGTCTTGGGTATGATGGATTGGTGGGATATTCTCCCATCGCACTTGCGAAAAATGCGATCGGCATTTCCCTTGCTTGTGAAGACTATGGTTCCACCTTTTTCGCAAATGGAGCCAGCCCGTCTGGTGTGTTGGAGCATCCGGGTGTCATTAAAAATCCGGAACGGGTACGAGATGCATGGCAGCGTGCCTATGGCGGTTCTAACTCGCATCATACGGCAATTTTGGAAGAGGGCATGAAGTATACACCGATCTCTATCCCCAACAATGAAGCACAGTTTCTGGAAACCAGAAAGTTTCAGGTAGAGGAAATTGCACGACTGTATCGAGTACCACTCCACATGATCGGCGACTTAGACCATGCAACATTTTCCAATGTGGAACACTTATCACTGGATTTCGTGAAATACAGCCTTGATCCTTGGATCGTAAGGTGGGAGCAGTCTTTGCAGAAGGCTTTGCTTTCAGATTCAGAGAAAGGCAAATACTTCATCAAATTCAATGTTGAGGGGCTTTTGCGTGGTGATTACGCATCGAGAATGCAAGGATATGCTACCGCACGACAAAATGGCTGGATGTCCGCCAATGATATTCGTGAACTGGAAGATATGAATATGATCCCTGCCGAAGAAGGCGGAAATCTCTATCTTGTAAATGGTTCATTTACAAAACTCGCAGATGCAGGGGCATTTGCAAAGGAAAATGAAAAGGAGGAAACGACCCATGAAGAATAATCGTTTCTGGAACTGGGTACGCAACGAAGAAACCGGTGCATCGGAGATGTATTTGTACGGTGCGATTGCGGAGAGTACATGGTTTGAAAATGACATCACCCCTGCCGTGTTCCGCTCGGAACTGCAAAAACACAGCGGTGATGTGACCGTCTTTATCAACTCGCCGGGTGGCGATGTGTTTGCTGCCAGTCAGATCTATACCATGCTCCGAAACCATCCGGGCAAGGTTACGGTCAAGATTGACGGCATTGCCGCTTCTGCGGCTTCTGTGGTGGCGATGGCTGGAGAAGAAACCTTGATTTCACCGACCGGAATGCTGATGTGCCACAATCCGATGACCTGTGCCATGGGCAACAAGGCAGATATGGAGAAAGCAATTGCACTTCTGGATGAAGTCAAGGAATCCATTATCAATGCTTATGCAGAAAAATCGCATCTCAGCCGCAATAAGATCGCAAGGCTGATGGATGAAGAAACGTGGATGAATGCAGAAAAAGCATTGCAGCTGGGATTTGTAGACGGCATTCTCTTTTCTAAAAAGAATCCGTTTGCTCCAGAAGAACCAGAAAAAACAGACCCAGATGAAGAAACAGAGGAATCTTCGGAAGAAGAGTCGGATGAGAAAAAGAAGGAAAGCACAGCATCCATGCTGTACACACCATCCAAAACGCTGGATTCTTTTCTGCAGAAGATTTCTGCGACTGCATCCAAAGGCACGCCGATCAATCAGCTGGATAAGCGGCTGGCACTTTTGAAAGATTAAAAATACAGGAGGACTGATACTATGACAATTCAGGAACTGAGAGAAAAAAGAAGCAAGGCATGGGATACTGCCCGTGATTTTTTGGATTCCAAGCGAAATGAAAGCGGTCTGCTTTCGGAAGAGGACAGCAAGACATACGATGCCATGGAGCAGCAGATCGTGGCATACGGCAAGGAAATCCAGCGGCTGGAACGACAGGCTCAGATTGAAGCGGAGATGAACAAGCCCACTTCTACGCCGATTCAGAACAAGCCGAACGCATCCACTCACAGTGATACCAAAACAGGAATTGCATCTGACGAATACTGTACTGCTTTCTGGAACAGCATTCGCAGCCGCAATTTTTACGATATTCGGAATGACCTGCAGGTTGGCACGGATACGGAAGGCGGCTATCTTGTGCCGTCTGAATTTGAACGGAAGCTGGTAGAAGCCCTGACCGAAGAAAACATTTTCCGGCAGCTGGCAACTGTTATCAAAACTTCCTCCGGTGATCGAAAGATTCCCATCGTTACTTCTAAGGGCGAAGCTGCCTGGATGGATGAGGAGGACGCATATAAGCTGTCGGATGATACTTTTGGACAGGCTTCCCTCGGTGCGTACAAGGTCGGCACGGCAATTAAGATCTCTGAGGAACTGCTGAATGATGCTGCTTTTGATTTGCCGTCCTATATTGCAAAGGAATTTGCAAGAAGAATCGGTGCAAAGGAAGAAGAGGCATTTTTCATTGGTGACGGCAAGGGCAAGCCGACCGGTATCTTTGCGGCAATGGGCGGTGCAGAGAGCGGAGCAACAACCAGCACCGCAAATATCACTTTTGATGATGTTCTGGAACTGTTCTATTCCCTGAGAAGTCCGTATCGCAAAAAGGCAGTCTGGGTGCTGAACGATTCCACAGTAAAGGCACTTCGTAAGCTGAAGGACAGCACTGGCAATTACATCTGGAATCCGTCTGTGCAGGCAGGCGTACCGGATACCATTCTGAATCGTCCGTACTACACTTCCAGTTATGTGCCGGAGATCAAGGCAGGTGCAAAGTGCCTTGCTTTTGGTGATTTCAGTTATTATTGGATCGGCGACCGTCAGGGACGCTCCTTTAAGCGGCTGAATGAGGTCTTTGCCATGAACGGACAGGTTGGATTCCTCGCATCTCAGCGTGTCGATGGCAGATTGATTCTGACCGAAGCGGTAAAGACACTAGGCATGAAAGCGTAATCAGAGAAAGGGGTTGGAGTGGGTGGTAACATTACAGGAAGTCAAACAGTATCTGCGTGTGGATTTTGAGGACGATGATCCATTGCTGCTTTCCTTGATTTCAACTGCAAAACAGCTGGTCATGGATGTGGGCAGAATGTGTGAAACACAGCTGGCAGAAAACGAAGATGTGGTGCGGACAGCAATGCTCTACACGGTTTCCTATCTTTATGAAAACCGCAATACCGCAGACTTTTCCAAGCTGACATTGACGCTTCGTGCCATGCTGTTTGCACAGCGAGAGGATGTGATTTGATGGAAATTGGAACACTCAATCAGCGAATCACCTTTCTGGAGAATCGTGTCGTTACCGATGAAATCGGCAATCACACCGCTGTGTGGGACGAAACGTTTTCTTGTTGGGCAAGGGCAACCTTGAAATCTTCCGTAGAAAATACGGACGCTGGCGTAACCAAGGAAACGCAGAAGCTGGAGTTTCTCATTCGGCAAAGCCAGCACTGGATGCCGTCTGTAACAGGCAACCGAATCTTGTTTCGGGATGTTACATACAACATCACCAGTGTTACACCGGATTATCTGCACAAGGACTATCTGAAACTTACTGCAGAAGCCAGAAAGGTAGGACAAAATGACCAGTATTGACAATCTTGCGGAGGAAATCATGCAGGGCTTGCAGGAGTATGCAGACCTTGCGGATACTGCTATGAAAAAAGCAGTCCGGAAGTCTGCAACGCAAGTGAAAAATGAGATTTCTGCTAATGCTCCGGCAGACACGGGAAAGTATGCGAAAAGCTGGGCAACGAAGAAAACCAAGGAAAACAGCCATTCTCTCGAAATGACTGTCCACAGTAAAAATCGCTATCAACTGGCACATTTATTGGAGAAAGGCCATGCCAAGCGTGGCGGTGGTCGGGTATCCGGCAAACCGCATATTGCTCCTGCGGAAGAAAACGGTGTGCAGTTGCTGGAGCATTTGATTGAGGGGGCTTTGTCATGACCTACGAACAAATCGCTGAAATGATGGAGGAAATGGGATTGCCTTTCGCCTATCATCATTTTGCCGAGGGCGAAAGTCCTGCACCGCCTTTTCTGTTGTTTTTATCTCCCGGAGAGAATCCATTTTCTGCAGATAATGTGGCATATTTCAGTTTTAAGCAGCTGGATATTGAATTGTACACAGATAAAAAACTGCCGGAATTGGAAGAACAGGTGGAGACAGTGCTTTCCCAGCATGAGATTTATTATACAAAAACAGAAACATTCATTGATTCGGAAGAATTGTATGAAGTGCTCTATGAGATGGAGGTTTGATCTATATGGCAATGGAGAAAAACAAGGTAAAGTTCGGCTTGAACAAGGTGCATTACGCAAAAATCACTTCTTATGATGAAGAAGGTGTGCCGACATTTGCAACTCCGGTTCGCATTCCCGGTGCAGTATCCCTTTCCATCGATGCAGAAGGTGAAGCATCCAATTTTTACGCTGACGATGGTGTGTACTATGTGATCAACAATAACTCTGGTTACACCGGAGATCTTGAAATCGCATTGGTTCCGCTTGAGTTTGCGACAGACATTCTCGGTGAGAAGCTGGATGAAAAGGGCGTTCTCACGGAAACCAATACTGCAGAAGTATCCCAGTTTGCACTGCTGTTTGAATTCAGTGGCGATAAGAATAAAATTCGGCACTGTCTGTTCTGCTGCTCTGCCTCTCGTCCGGCAACAGAATCCAGCACCATTGAGGACGAAAAGGAAGTTAAAACGGAAACGCTGTCTTTGACCGCAACGGCATTGAACAGTGGTTTGGTAAAAACTAAAACTTGTGAGAAAACAGATGCCGAGGTTTATGAGAACTGGTACAAGGCGGTATATATGCCCAATCTGGCTGCCGCTGTACAGAGTGGTAAAGCATCCGCAGCATCTGTGAAAGCGTAAGGAGGGTGCAGTATGGCAATTCAGAAGAACATCACCATTGATGGTATTGATGTGCCGTTTAAGGCAAGTGCGGCAGTCCCCAGACTGTATCGTCTGAAATTTCGCAGAGATATTTATCAGGATTTTGCAGCACTGCAAAAGTCTGTGGGAGAAAATACAGAGGAATCCTCCGCACTGGACATCGAGAGCCTTGAGGTGTTCGAGAATATCGCCTACATCATGGCGAAACACGCTGACCCAGCCGTTCCGGCTTCTCCGGACGAGTGGTTGGAGCAGTTTAACACATTCAGCATCTATGAGATTTTGCCGCAGCTGATCGACCTCTGGGGGTTGAACGTAGAAACACAGGTCAAGTCTAAAAAAAACATCGCCCGATTGACCGACCGATGACCACACCGCTGTTTTTGTTGCGGTGCGTTCAGCTTGGTTTGTCAATGGGCGATTTGAATTTTTTGACCATTGGTCTGGTGAATGATATGTTCACCGAACGGGAGAATGACGAATACAAATATCATATGTTAGCGGATCAGAGTGACTTCGATAAATTTTGATAAGGGGGTGAGATTGTATGGCTAATAGAATCAAGGGCATCACCGTAGAAATCGGCGGCGATACCACCAAGCTGTCCAAGGCACTGGAAGGTGTCAATAAAGACATCAAAGGCACGCAGACACAGCTGAAAGATGTCCAGAAGCTGCTGAAACTCGATCCTTCCAACACGGAACTGCTCTCGCAGAAGCACAAGCTCCTCGCCGATGCGGTGACAGCTACCAAAGAAAAGCTGGAAGTACTAAAAACTGCCGCAGAACAGGCAAATACCGCCCTTGCAAACGGCGAAATTTCCCAGCAGCAGT
Source organism: Ruminococcus sp. OM06-36AC (assembly GCF_003438725.1). Taxonomy (NCBI): domain Bacteria; kingdom Bacillati; phylum Bacillota; class Clostridia; order Eubacteriales; family Oscillospiraceae; genus Ruminococcus; species Ruminococcus sp. OM06-36AC. The sequence continues at coordinate 1,642 of NZ_QSTT01000030.1, read as the reverse complement.
ATGATGCACTACAGCGTGAAATCATCGAAACCGAAAACGAACTGAAACGCCTGACCACAGAAGCAAACAATTCTCACACCGCCTTGGAAAAGATGGGCGTTCTGGGTGAAACACTGCAGTCGGCTGGGGACAAAATTTCCGGTGTGGGACAAAAGCTGCTGCCCGTCACCGCTGGTGTCACGGCTCTGGGCACCATTGCCGTGAAAACTGGTGCGGATTTCGATTCCGCCATGTCAAAGGTGGCAGCGGTGTCCGGTGCGACCGGTTCAGAGATGGATGCTCTCCGGGAAAAAGCACGTGAAATGGGGTCAAAAACAAAATTCTCTGCAAGTGAAGCTGCGGAAGCAATGAATTACATGGCGATGGCAGGCTGGAAAACCAACGATATGCTCAGCGGTATCGAAGGCATCATGAATCTTGCTGCCGCCAGTGGCGAGGACTTGGCATCTACTTCGGACATTGTCACAGACGCTCTGACTGCCTTTGGTTTGTCTGCCTCGGACAGCGGACACTTTGCGGATATTCTGGCAGCTGCATCAAGCAATGCCAATACCAATGTCAGCATGGTGGGCGAAACTTTCAAGTATGCCGCTCCGGTGCTGGGTTCTTTGGGCTATTCTGCTGAAGACTCCGCCATTGCCATCGGCTTGATGGCAAACGCCGGTATCAAATCCTCACAGGCTGGTACGGCACTGCGTTCCGCCATTACCAATCTGGCAAAGCCAACAGATACAGTAGCAGCTGCCATGGAACAGTACGGCATTTCTCTGACGGATAGTTCCGGCAAGATGTATTCTCTGCGGGAACTCATGGAACAACTCCGACAGAAATTGGGCGGACTTTCTGAGGCAGAACAGGCACAGGCGGCTGCCTCGCTGTTTGGCAAAGAGTCCATGTCCGGTATGCTGGCGATCATCAACGGTTCCCCGGCGGATTTTGAAAAGCTGTCCAATGCCATTGACACCTGTTCCGATACAGTAGATGGTTACAATGGCACAACTGAAAAAATGGCAGCTGTCATGCAGGATAACCTTGCCGGACAAGTGACCATCTTGAAGTCCCAGCTGGAAGAATTGGCGATTTCCTTTTCTGACATCCTGATGCCCACCATTCGCTCCATTGTTTCCCGCATTCAGGAACTGGTGGACAAGCTGAACCAATTAGACCCGCAGACCAAAGAAACCATTGCGAAAATTGCACTGGTAGCTGCTGCTCTGGGTCCGATGCTGGTGGTGCTGGGAAAGACCATTTCCAGTGTGGGAACGGTCTTTTCCGCAGTGTCCAAACTGCCTGCCCTTTTCTCGGCTGTGCAAGGTGGCATTGGAGCCATTACCGGAGCGTTGGGCGTGTCACTTGGTTCGCTGCTCGCCATTATCGCAGCTGTTGCCGCTTTGGTGGCTGCCTTTGTGCATCTCTGGAAAACCAATGACGAATTCAAAAGCAACATCATCGCCATCTGGGAACAGATCAAAAGCACCTTTACCGGATTGACACAGGGCATCACTGACCGGCTAAATGCTCTGGGATTCGACTTTGAGAGTTTTACCGATGTGCTGAAATCAGCGTGGGATGGACTGTGCAATCTGTTAGCTCCCATTTTTGAAGGCGTTTTTCAGAATATCTCCAACATCTTTTCAGAGTT
>NZ_QSTT01000003.1:1611-269297 GCF_003438725.1 Ruminococcus sp. OM06-36AC | reverse complement strand
AAAAACTATCAGATTCCGGAAGATGCCACGAATATGGTGCTGTATGTGGAAACCGCAGAAAGTACAAATAACTTCTATCTGGACGAGGCAATCGGTGCTGTGGGCGGAACGTCCATCCTCGGTGCAGGGGAATCCAAGCCGTTTCATCTGGGCGATGTCAATGCAGACGGTGTCATTAACGGCATAGATCTGGCACTGGCACGGCAGGGCGTTTCCGGTGCATTCTCCGGCAATGCAGCAAGTCTGGCAGCAGACGTAGACCAGAGCGGCAGCGTAAACGGTACAGATCTCCAGCTGATTCAGGATTATCTGCTGGGAAAAATCACAGAATTTCCGATCGCAGAAAAAACTGTGGATACAGCAGCAATGGAAAAACTGTTTGCCGGAATTACGCCAGCTGCCAGCTATAAAGCAGAAGGGGAAAATAACCCGCTGTTTACCCAGCGATTCGGAGCTGACCCTGGTGTCATGGAGTATAACGGCAGAGTGTATGTCTACACCACCAACGATGTCATTGAGTATGACAGCAATGGAAATGTCACCGAAAATACCTACGCACAAGTCAACAAGATCAACTGTATCTCCTCTGATGACATGGTAAACTGGACCGATCATGGTGCGATTCCGGTGGCAGGTACAGAGGGAATCGCCAAATGGGCAACTTGTTCCTGGGCACCCTGTGCCGCACACAAGACCATCAATGGCAAGGAAAAGTTTTTCCTCTATTTCTGTAACGGCGGAAATGGTGTCAGCGTGCTGACCGCAGACAGCCCCACTGGTCCGTGGAGCGATCCGCTGGGAAAGGCAATGATTACCAGAGAAACACCCAATTGCGGTGATATAACATGGCTGTTTGATCCGGCAGTTATGGTAGACGATGACGGAACCGGTTATTTCTGTTTCGGCGGCGGTGTGCCGGACGGAAAAGATGCTATGCCGGGAACTTCCCGCGTGGTGAAACTGGGCGAGGATATGATTAGTCTTGCCGGAACGCCGGTGACCATTGAAGCACCGTATCTGTTCGAGGATTCCGGTATCAATAAAATTGGTGACACCTACTATTACACCTACTGCTCCAACTGGAATACTTCCGGAAATTCCTACGGAATGACCAGCGGTGCTATTGAGTATATGACTGCCAGCAACCCCCTCGGTCCGTATACTTACGGCGGAGAACTGTTCCCGAATCAGGGGAAGTTTTTCGGACTGTACGGCAATAATCATCATTCCATCTGTGCGGTAAATGGACAGTTGTACTTGTTCTATCACAACCGCAGCGTAGAAAAGGCAATGGGGATCGAGGGCAATTATCGCAGTCCGCAGGTGGATCAGATCACAATGGCCGGTACGAAAATCAATACGGTTACCGGCACAATGAAAGGAATCGCACAGCAGAAGTCTGTGAATCCCTACGTCAAGAATCCGGCGGAGATGATGTCCGACCAAGCCGGCATCAATGTCCGTGGACTGGGTGATACAGTTGTCACGGAAATTGACAAGGGCGACTGGATCAAGGTCAGCGGTGTTGATTTTTCCAAGGGTGCATCGCAGATCATTCTGACAGCATCTTCAAAGTCCGGCTGTGCGGTGAAGATCTGCACCGGTTCTCCTACGGGAAAGGCTGTGGGGTATGCCGAGATTCCGGCAGGCGGCAAGCTGTCCGAAGTTTCGGCTGCGGTGCAGGGACTTACCGGAAATCAGGATTTGTACTTTGTATTCAGCGGTCAGGCAGAAATGGATTGCTGGATCGCAAAGTAAAGAAAACACCAGTTTCCCTAAAAAACAAAACGCTGAACGATCTTGTGCATAAGACCGTTCAGCGTTTTTTTATTGATTATGTTCGCGTAAAAATGAATACATGTAAGGCAACACTTTCAGTGTTTTCCTCAGTTTTGGCCGAGGCAATACCGCACAAAGAGCGTCTGGCGACTTTGCACGCCATCTGCTTGCAAATTTCCCGTCATATTTCACAAAAATGCTCGTGAATACATCAAGTATTCACTTCGCTTTTTGTTTCATCTGACGAAAAATTTGACGACGCATCTGTCGCACAATCTTTGTGCGGTATTGCCCTGATTATTTTGAAACCGGAAGCGTGTCGATCACACGAATCAAAAATTGCAGAAGATAGATCGTGTCAGATGTATCAATTTCATTATTCTGGTCGACGTCAGCATTTCGCTTTGCGGTTTTGTTCAGTTTCACAGCTCCGGTAAGGCATTTGTTCAGTAATACGCAGTCTGTGATGTCGATTTCGCCGTCCAGATTAACATCGCCGTACAGTGTTTCCAGTGTGTTGTTTTCCGAAAGTCCATAGGGATCCAGCGTGTAGAATGTCAATGCAGTATTATTGGAAGCATACCACTGTACGCATTGATTGCTGGTGTTGAAAATGGGCTGACAGTCAGATAACCGATAGTTTAAGGTTTCTACTTTGGATGTCGCAGTTCCTTCACTATTGATCGTAACCGCTTTGACAGTGATGTTATGCTCACTGTCAACTTCTTCCCACATCACAAGGAACTGTTCTTCATTGAGGGCTACCAATTGCGGTGTCCGTACACTGATGCCGTCCTTTTCTGTATGCTTTGTAAGAAAGATGGTGCTTTTAACATTGAGATCTTTTGAGAGTATGGTGACAAAGACGTTTCGCTGTCCTGATGCAGAATAGTTATTCTCGTCTGTCATATCTACAGAATTTCCGGCAATGATGCAGTTTTGTTTTGAAAGGGCAAATCCGCCGACAGAAACACCGGTGGCATTGTCTCCGATCCCGCCAAGAATGGAATAGGCATAATTGTATCGGACATCTGTGATTTTTCCGTCCACATCACATTTCGTGATTGCAACGGCACGAGGATTTGCATCGCCGTGGTCCACCCGATAGACCGATTTTCCGTCAGTACAGATAAACTGGTTGAAAGAATGGCTGACATAACCTGCCTGTACGAGGTTCATGACATCGGAATAGGAATCTAAAACTTTCAGTGTATTTTCATCAAGAACAAATGTCATGTTTGCCTGATGATTCAGTCCGTCACTGGAAGTGTACATTTCATGGCAGGTGTGGATGTAAAGCTTTCCGGCAGTTTCCGTCATTCGCAGAGAACCGGCATCGAATGGAATATACGTGTTTTCTCCATAGATCGATTTGGAATCTAATTTTTCCCAGTTCTTAGAGTATTTTACAACACGCATTATTTCTACGCTGTCATCATTATCAGGATTGGACTGCCCATAGACTAAAAAGTTGTAGTCGCTGCCGCTGTAATAACCGCCGAACAGTTTTAACTCATCAGAAATCGTCTGGGAATCCAACAGCTGGAAATCTGCGGAATAGTGTTCGATGACAAAGCCTTTATTGCGAATATGTTCTCCTCGCGTCAGTGTACCGTCCTCATTTTTGGTGAGATAGGAATTGACAGTGCTGGACCAGCCGCTGTAATTGTTGGCGGAGAGATTGATGCTGGAAGCACCCGCTGTAGTTTTGATGCCGTCTGCCGCACTTTTTGTGTGCGGTAATACAGTAATTGTAATTGTTGCAGAAAGCAGGCCGTTTTTGCTGGTGCAGGTGATTTCTGCGGTACCCTCATGCCATGCAGAGATCGTGCCGTTTTCATTGACGCTGACAACACTGCTGTCACTGCTTTTCCAGATATATTTTGCCGAAGAAGAAACATCAGAAACTGCGGTGAGTGTTTCCGTGTCGCCGGCGTTCAGCGTTGTTTTTTCAGCAGAAATGGAAAGTTCTGTTGCAGATCTCCAGTCCATGAATTCGAGAGAATAGGTGTCGTTTTCTTTTTCTACGACAACGACAACATCATCCATTTTCAGTAAGTTGAAAACATTGTTTTGCGTTGTGTTTCGGGCGAGTTCTGCACCGTCCTTCAGGCGGTATTCCACCAGGGTATTGTTATTGGCATAGACGATCAGACTATCGTTGGCGGCATTGTAGACAGTCCGCACACCAATACTGTTGTAATCGGAGTAACTGCTGGAATCATCTTCGACAGGACGCGACACGGAAAGAACTGTATCCATGCTCTTGCCGTTGAACTGATAGGCATAGAGCATGCCTACCAGTACACTTTGTGCGACAATGTATTTGTCATTCAGAACTTCCGCAGAACGCTGATGATTCATATAGGCATCTTGGCAGAGATACAGAAGGCAGTCCATATCCCGCTGAATCAGACCGCTTTCCATAAAGGAATTGGAAGAATCCAGCAGATACAGTTTGTTCTCTTCTACCTTTCCCATTGTCAGTCCTTTTCCGGGGTGATGATAGCCCCATGCATAATAGTCATAATAGCTTTCCATGTAAAAGGTGCCGTTCTGACTTTCAAAACCGTCAAAGTTATAGATTTTCACGCTGGGATCGACCTGTGAAAGGACATCGCCCTCAGGGCTTAGCAGATAGATTCGATATTTAGAGGTTTTATCCGTATTGTATCCTGCGAAATAAATGCGTCCCTGTGCATCTGCACCGATCGCTGTACCAGAATATCCGGATACCCAAATTTGTCGGAGCAGGCTCTGCGTTTGCAGATCGTAGACAGAGATCCGGCTCTGAGAAACTACATAGAGCATATCGCCGGTTGTGTATGCGTTTGTGCAGTCAGAAAAATTGTAGACTTGTTCATAGGTCTGGGTCACCAGAGAGTAGAAGAACAGCGAACTTCCTTGTAAAAAGTAAATGCCGTGGAGCTTTTCAGAGGGGATCTGCATTGTTGTAGTAGAAATGCTGGTGTAATTTAAAATCGTCTGATCCAGCTCTAGTGTTCCGCTGGTGGGCATGGTGAAACGTTCTCCGGTTACAGTGACAGCAATAGAATCAGTATATTTTCCGTTTCCGGCAGAAGCAGAAATTTCTGCGGAACCCGGTGCCACTGCAATGATGCGTCCGGTATTGGACACTACAACAGTATTCGGATCGGAGGATTCCCACGTAATGTCATCTGCAAGAAGCGGATTCAGGAATGCAGTGACCAATGCATTTTCTCCCACATGAAGGGTCGTGCTTTCTGCTGTGAGTTTCAATGTGTTGTCAAAGGTATCCAGATCGTGCCAGTTGACACGGTAACTGGAATCGTCCATCGATTTTTTTAATGAATCCCAGTCACTGGAAGAGGAAAGATGGGCATAGATGTGCAGATCGTTTGTACCAAGGCAGCTGGTAGAATATAATGATGGTGCATTTCCCTGAAAGATCATCGTTTTCAGAGAACGACAGTTATAAAAGCTGTAAGAATCGATCATGGTCAATCCAGCCGGCAGAATCACTTTCTGAACTTTCTGGTTGTTGTCCATTGCCTCGCTTGCGATCTGCGTAACCGTTTCGGGCACTGTCAGTACAGTTTGATTCCATGCGGACGGCACGACCAACAGGCTGCTTTTCTTTTTGTTATAGAGAATGCCGTCGACAGAAGCGTAACTGGGGTTATCTGCATCAACAACGAAATTTTCCAGACCATTGCAGGCATACAAATAAGAAACGTTCTCACAGTTTGTCAATGAAGCCGGAAATTGCAGGGTTCGCAGGGCATTGCAGTTTCTAAAAGCAGAACCGCTTAAAAATTCTGTTCCCTCTGGAATCTGAATGTCGGTCAAATGACTGCAGCCGTAAAATGCATTTGAATTGATCGCATACAGGGTGTCCGGAAGTGAAACGCTCGTCAGACGATTGCAGCCATAAAACGCGTTTTCGCCAATGCTGGTAACACCGTTTTCTACAACAACAGAGCGAATTCGATTGGCATAGGTCAAAAACGGCGTAACTGCTGTAGTTTCATCGTCAGACCAGTGTGAAGACACATAGTCGTACATGGTACCGACACCGGAAATGGTCAATGTACCGGTGGCAGCATCCAGCGACCATGTCAGTTCATCTCCGCAGAATCGGTTTGCTGTATTTGCGACAAAAGAAAAATTTTCTGTCGCAGCATATGTTTCTGCGGTGCTTCCGGTACTGCCAATGATCGTAAAACCACCGATGCTATAAAAATCGCCATAATCGCTCACGTAATAGCCAACGGCGTGATCTCCAATATAAGTAACACTTTCCGGAATTTCCAATGATACCATAGATTCACAGCCCAGCATTGCATAATACTCAATGCGTTCCAGAGAATCCGGAAGCGTAATGGAACAAATATCTGTATTGAAACTGAAGCACTCCGGAGAGATCGAAACTGTTCCTTCCGGTACCACAACATCTTCTGCGGAGCCGCGATATTTGTAAAGACAGCTGCCGATCATGACCAGATCGTCTGAAATGGCATTCAGATAAGCTGTTCCGTCAAAGGCTTTCCGTCCCACACTACGCAGAGAATCCGTTCCTGTGACAGATGCCAGATCTGTGCAGTTCCGGAATGCGGCATCGCCTACATAAACAGTCTGATTGAGATCCAATGAAGTCAGAGCAGATTTGCAGGCAGAAGCAGTGATTACAGTGACACCGTCAGGTACGGTAAAGTCCGTTTCTGTTCCATCAATCGCATACAAAATATAACCGCCCAGTATGATCGTATCTGCATCAATTGCATTCAGCATGGCGGTTCCGGAAAAGGCATCTTCATCGACACGGTGGATGTTCGGACCAAATTGAACACTTTCCAACATGGTACAGCCGTTGAATGCATCTTCCCGAATCGTTTCCAACGTTTCCGGTAATGTGATACTTGTCAAGGAGCTGCAGTTTGTAAATGCATAGGTGCCGATCTCTGTCAGATGTTCCGGCAGATTGACACTTGTCAGCTGAGGGCAATCCCAGAATGTGCCATACGGCAGCGTGGTCATCTGTTCCGGAACATGAGCACTGGTCAGTGCTTTACAGCCATCGAAAATACTGTATCCCATTTTGGTGATGGTGTTTGGAAGATCAACTTGCTGTAAACTTTCGCAGCCGTAGAATGTTCTGTCGCCGATTTTGGTAATGGAATCCGGAATGGTAACGGTTTTGAGTTTTTCCAATTCGCAAAAAATGTAATCGCCGATAGAAGTGATCCCATCACTGATAACAACTTCCTGAATGACATCTTTATACTCATAAAATGGCATTGAAGAATAATATGAAGTAGCATCCTGAATTTCTCCGGAGCCTGTCAGCGTCAGAAGACCGCTTTGTGTATCCAGTGTCCACGAGATATTCTCTCCATAAGTGCCGGAATAAGAATCCTCCCGTGTCGTGGCATCATCATTCTGTAAAGGGATCTCTTCTGAAGTCAGACCAGATTCTGTTTCTCCGGCATCATCTGTGTCGTCCGTCAGAGCATCGTAAAAGTCTGGTGTGTGCTTGTCAATGGGAATCTGATCGCCGTTAGTGTCTGTTTCGGGTTCTGTTGGTTCCGGAGAAGCTTCTTCTGTGGAGTCCTCCGGAACTGTTTCTGCTGCGGTCGGTGCAGATGCGGTGTCTGACGGCACAGCATCTTCGGCTGCCGCTGGGAAAGCTGACAATGTTCCGGCAGTCAGCACGCCCGCCAAAAGCAGTGCAGCAGCTTTTTTCCAATGCAAATTCATGTAAACATTCCTCCGTTTCTTTTGCAGCAGGTTCTTAGGAAAACGCCTAACGGCTTTATTCAGTATTGCCTTAGAGTTCAAGAGATTCCTGCATACAATTCTTTGAAAGCAATCAGTCATAAATTGTTGTGATTGTTTCCAATTTTATTTTACCATAATTTTCGTATTAAGTCAACAAAAAAATCCAGGGCAATACTGCACAAAGATTGTACGACAGATGCATCGTCAAATTTTTCGTCAGATGAAACAAAAAGCGGAGTGAATACTTGATGTATTCACGAGCATTTTTGTGAAATATGACGGGAAATTTGCAAGCAGATGGCGTGCAAAGTCGCCAGACGCTCTTTGTGCGGTATTGCCCCAGCATTCTGAAGAAATGATTTTCCTGAGATCAAATAAATATTGGTAAGCTTAAAATTAACAAGAAATATATCTTTTGCTGGCAATAAAAAATCTGCCCTGCACGCCATACAAGACAGATTTTTCCCTGAAAACAAAAATATCCTTACAGCTTTGCAGCCAGTTCTCTCTGCACACTCTCGTCCGGAATATCGACAATGCCGTAATCCTTTTCTTTATAATTCCAATACGCACGACCAATGCCGTATTTATCGAACACTGCACAGATGTCTGTTGCCCAGCGGATCTTGGAATCGTTGTCCGCCAGATCGATCACGCCGTATTCGCCGCAGTACAGCGGAATGTCCCGTTCCTCTGCAATGTCCAGTGCCGGACGGAACAAGGTTTCAAAGAAGTCCGGTCCCATTTCCGGCAGTTCGCTCTCGAAAATTGCTCCGGCGAGCTCCTGCGAAAGCATTTTGCTTGCTTCCCGATAATTTTCAATGGTGTTGGGATAGGGGATCCGGAAATCCGACGGCATACCCTTTACCCAATATGCACCCTGATGTGTAAAGATCAGCGGCTCATAGCTGTGGAACGTATAGGCAACCTTAGGGTCGGTGACCTCTGCCAGCATCGGCACGCTCAGCACGTTGTTGTACATGACACCGCCAAAAATGATCCAGCTTTCCGGTGCAAACTTTCGGATCTCTGCAATGGCATGCAGGGCGATGCCGTTCCACGCCTCCGCCACCTCCGGTTCAATGATCTCGTTCAGCAGTTCGAATGCCACCAGTTCCGGTTCGCCGCCGTAGCGTGCTGCGAGGATTTTCCACAATGTGTAAAACCGTTCCTGCAATGCCGTGTCATAGAAAAATACCGTCTTGTCGGTTTCGTCTAGCGGGTCAAAGGAATAGCCAAAGGTTTTGTGCAGATCCAGGATCATACGGATTCCGTGGGTTCTGCACCAACGCAGGCAGTTGTCCAGATAGAGATAGCCCTCTGACTTTGGGGTGCCGTCTTCTTCTTCCAGCAGTACGTAGTCCACCGGTACGCGGACGTGATCCAGTCCCAGCGATGCAATGTAGGCAATATCCTTTTCGGTGATGAATGTTTCGTAGTGTTCCTTAGAAGTGTCACTGTTCTGGGACAGCCAGCCGCCCAGATTGACACCGTGGAGATAATGATCTAATTTCCGCATGATTTTTCTTCCTTTCTGTGATTGCTTTTCGAGTGTTTTGCATTTGGTGATTTCATTATACGGATTTTTTGCAGTGCTGTATATTGTTTTTGTTGCATTTTTCGCAGAAATGTTGTATAATAAGAGAAATGCTGAATAAAGGAAACACTGCATAAAGCTTGTGCGTAAGATGCGTCGTCAGATTTTTCGGCAGATTGCACAGAAATTCCGCAGGCATACTGGATGTATGGCAAGGGATTTCTGGGCAATATGACGGAAAATCTGCAAGCAGATTGCGTGCAAAGCCGTCAGGCGGGCTTTATGCAGTGTTTCCTAAAGGCAACACTATGCTAAACCTGCAAGCGGGAGTTGTGCAGTATTGCCATAGAGGACATGCTATGCAAAAGGGGAGGAGGCTTTATGCATATGAATATCAATCAAGACTTACAGGAACAGCTGTTTCGCCAGCGGGAAGAACAGATCTGCCACTTGGATTATAATCAGGAGTTTCGCTATTACAATGCCGTTGCTTCAGGGGATATGGAAAGCGTCAAGGAATACCTGATGCCGGAAAATGATGACGCATACAGCGGCAGCGAGTACGGAAAGCTTTCCCAAAACAGCCTGTGGAATGCCCGCTATCACTTTGTGGTAGCGGTGGCACTGATCACACGGATCTGCGTGGAGCACCACATGGAACGGGAGATCGCCTACACGCTTAGCGATGTGTTCATTCAAAAAATTGATGACTGCAAGACCGTTGCGGAAATTGCCGCCCTGCATAACATTATGGTGCGGGACTTCACCAAGAGAATGCAGCTGCTGCAAAAAGCGGCATACTCCATGCACGTGGCTCGGGCAATCGACTATATTACCATTCACCTGCACGAAAAGCTTCAGACCGGCAACATCGCAGATGCGATCTCGATCAACCGCGGCTATCTTTCCACATTGTTCCGGCAGGAAACCGGAAAGTCACTTCACGACTATATCCTTGCGGAAAAAATCCATGCCGCAGCTCAGATGATCACCACTTCGGAAATGTCATTCTCTGAAATTTCTCAATACTACAGCTTTTCTTCCCAGAGCCACTTTATCCAATGCTTCCGAAAGGAACTCGGCATGACACCGCTGGAATATCGAAAACGGTATTATCGTTCCAGCGAAGTGAGTGAACTATAAGGCGATACCGCACAAGCTTTGTGCGGTGTTGTCATAAATATATATGAAGAAAACAGGAGAGAGAATATGAGTGAAAAATGGGTAACGGCATGGGGCAATGCCATTTCAGTTGCTGAACGCCGTCCGGAAAATTATGCGAAAAATCTGACACTGCGGTATCCGGCAAAAATGATGCTGGACGGCAGTGCACTGCGGATCACATTGGACAACTTCTGCGGAAATGAACCGGTGCATCTGACTGGTGCCACCGTTGCCGTGTCGGACGGTGCAGACGGCATTCTGCCGGAAACACTGGTTCCGCTGACTTTTTCCGGAAATGCCGGCGTGACAATTCCGGCAGGAGAACGGCTGCAAAGTGATGCGGCAGCGTTTCCGGTGGAAAAGGGAACGGCCATTGCAGTAAGTCTGTACTTTGCCGAATTCACGGAAATGCGTTCTGGTGTAGTGATTACAGGACCGCTGTCCGGCGGCTATTTTGCAGTGGGTGACCAGACTGCCAACGCGGTGCTGGATACGGACACTTCGAAAAAGACCCACACGGTGTATTTTCTCAGTGACATTGACGTGCTGACTGCCGCAGAAAATCGTACCCTGATCTGCTTCGGAGATTCGATCACAGCACAGGCGTGGCCGGATTACCTGATGGAACGCACTCTGCAATGCGGGGACGGTACCACTGCGGTGATTCGGAAAGCAGCAAGCGGAACGCGAATCCTGCGGCAGTATGACAACATCACCTATGATTCCTACGGGCTGAAAGGGGAAACCCGTTTCCCCAGAGAAATTCAGGTTGCCGGTGCAGACACGGTGCTGATCCAGCACGGCATCAACGATATTATTCATCCGGTGGGAACAGATGTCAACCGGTTCCGTCCGTGGAGCGACCTGCCCACCGCGGCAGAAATGATCGAGGGGCTGCGGTTCTATATCCGTACTGCCCGTGCCAGCGGACTGCGGGTGTACATGGGAACGCTGCTGCCGATCGAGGGCTGGCGAACCTATGCAGACTTTCGGGAAAAGCTGCGGAGCGAAGTCAACCAGTGGATCCGGACAACCGACGAAATTGACGGCTGCGTGGACTTTGACCGTGCAGTTTGCGATCCGGAGCACCCTACTGCTTTTGCAGCAGGCTATGACAGCGGCGATCATCTGCACCCCAGCCTGACCGCCTATGCCAGAATGGCAGAGGAAGTGCCGGAAGCACTGCTGCGAAACGAGGAGAGTCACTGACGTGCGAAGTCCTTAGGCAATACCGCACAAAGAGCGTCTGGCGACTTTGCACGCCATCTGCTTGCAAATTTCCCGTCATATTTCACAAAAATGCTCGTGAATACATCAAGTATTCACTCCGCTTTTTGTTTCATCTGACGAAAAATTTGACGACGCATCTGTCGCACAATCTTTGTGCGGTATTGCCCTTATCAAAAGACGATGTATGCCTGTTTTATCGGCTATATTGTGCAGGCAGTGGTAAACAACTTTGTGCCGCTGCTGTTTGTCACATTTCAGAAAACCTATCAGATCTCTCTGTCGAAGATCACATTTCTGATTACCATTAAGGCAATACCGCACAAGCTTTATTCAGTGTTTCCATAACGTAGTTATTGTCGTTTTACACAAAAAAAGCAGTGCAAATTTCATAGAGTATTGACAGCTTACAGAGAAAATGCTATAATAGGAAATAATCCGCATTGGTTTTGACGGTTGTATGTGATCGTTCATAGCGGAGAATTTTTGTGAAAGAAAAGACAAGGACAATACCGCATAAAGCTTGTGCGGTGTTTTCCGAATACAGGCGGCATCGTCCGCAGTATGAGGTCTTGAGAAAGGAGCAACTATGTTGGAAGATGAACTGCACCAGTCCGCGGCGGGAGATACACCGCCGGAGCCGGAAGCGAAAGAATCTGATGCCGCAGTGCCGGCAGAAGAAACCGGTTCCATTCCGGAGAAAACAACGGCGGCAGAGCCTGCGGAAGGTGATGTGCCGCCGGAACCGCCGAAGTGGAAAAAGGTGTTGCAGACGGCAAAAAAAGTGGTGCTGAAGCTGCCCTATCCCTATCTGATTATGCGGATTGTTGGCTGCTATTTCATGGTAATGGCAGCGTTCCTGCTGATCAACCGGAAAGAGATTCGGGGCGGCAGCCTGAACCCTGTGGAGAAATGGGAAGAATTTGTGGACAAGCTGCCGCTGCTGCCGGTATTGCTCTGTGTGCTTGCCGGATTTGTCGTTTTGACATTGCTGCGGCTTCTGCTGAAACGTATCTGGAAAAGCCGCTGCGAACCCGACGGGCTTGTGATGGTTGTCGGTGTTGTGGCAATGGCGTTCCAGACGATCTGGAGAACCAACAACTATTATTATGCACTGGCATTTATCGTGGTGTGCACCATTATTGCATGGTTCGCCTATCGCTACGGCTCGTTCAAGATCGTGGAAAAGCTGCCGAAAGCAGCGATCTATATTACCATTGGCGTGTTGATGTGCCTGATGGGAGCATTCATTGCCGTGTTCACCATTTACCGGCATAAGGTCTACGGCTCCATGGCATTTGACTTCGGCATCTTTGTACAGATGTATCATAACATGGCAGAGAGCTTCGCACCGGTCACTACCTGCGAACGGGACAAGCTGCTTTCTCACTTTGCAGTCCACTTCTCGCCGATCTATTATACACTGCTGCCGTTCTACTACATTTTCCCGACCCCGTATACCCTGCTCATCGGACAGGCAGTTCTGGTGGCAACCGGTGTCATTCCGCTGGTTGGCATTTGCCGGAAGTTCAAGTTCTCCAACATGGCAACGATCGGCTTCTCTGTGGTCTATCTGTTCTGCGTGGAACTGATCGCTCCGTGCTTCTATGACTTCCACGAAAACGCATTCCTGCCCATGCTGCTGATGTGGTTCTTCTATGCGGTGGAAAAGAAAAAGTATGTTCTGATGTACATCATGACGGCACTCCTTCTGATCGTCAAGGAAGACGTGTCGATCTACATGGTTCTTCTGGGACTGTTCTGCATTTTCCGTCTGGAAAAGCGGTATCACGGTGCCGTTATCACCGGCTTCTCCGGTGTGTACTTCGTTGTGGTGACCCGACTGATGGAAAAATACGGAGAAGGCGTGTTCACCTCCCGTACCTACGGCAATCTGATGACTGACAAGAGTGCAAGCTTCGGCAACATCATTAAGACTGTTATCACTGACCCGATGTACTTTATCACCCAGTGCGTGGACGAAAAGGATTTCAAGCTGATGCTGATCATCATGATCCCGCTGCTCTTCCTGCCGTTCGTGACGAAGCACTTCTCGCACTATTTTCTGCTGGCTCCGTTTATTCTGATGAATCTGGCACCGGGCTATGGCTATGCCAATGACTACGGCTTCCAGTATGTGTTCGGTACCACCACCTGCCTGATCTATGCGGCAATGATCAACTATGCCGAACTCAAGGGCAAGCATAAGGAATTCCTGCCGATCTTCATGAGCATCTCCGCCCTGCTGTTCTTTTCTTCGCTGGTGGGCGGCAATGTGGGTTCCAAGGAACTGTACGACAACAATCGGGAACGATATGACATCAAGGACGAACTGATCGATTCGATTCCGGAAGATGCCTCTGTGGCATGTGATTCGTTCTATCTGCCTCACCTTGCCCAGCGGGATGAGATTTACCTGCTGGACAGCAATGATGTGGAACCACCTTCCTTTACGGACTTCGTTATTGTCCGCACTGAGCAGAACGAGGAATGGGAGGATCAGGAAGTCAGCAAGCTGCAAACCGAAGGCTATGTATACTATGACGGCTGTCAGGATATGATGGATATTTACGTCAGTCCGGAATATCTGGCAGAGCACCCGGATTTACAGCTGGCAGAGAAAACGTACTGAACCCGAAAAAGAAGGTGTATATATGCAAAAACAAGACAAGATTTCGATCATTGTGCCGTGTCATAATGAAGAAGAAGTGCTGCCGCTGTTTCTGAAAGAAATTGAAAAGATCTATGAGGTAATGCACGCAAAGCACAATGTCGAAATGGAATATCTGTTTGTGGACGACGGCTCTGCAGACCGGACGCTGATGTTCCTGCGGGAACAGGAAGCCGAGAATCCGCGGGTGAACTACCTGTCCTTTTCCCGCAACTTCGGGAAAGAGGCAGCGATGTTTGCCGGTCTGGAAAAGGCTTCCGGTGACTATGTAGTCATTATCGATGCCGATTTGCAGGACCCGCCGGAACTGATTATCGAGATGTACGAAACTCTGCAAACCACCGACTATGACTGTGTGGCTTCGCGGCGTGTTTCCCGAAAGGGCGAATCGAAGATCCGGTCGTTCTTTGCGAGAATGTTCTACAAGGTCATTCGGAAGATCTCCAAGGTCAACATCATGGACGGAGCCAGAGATTTCCGCATGATGACACGCCAGATGACCGATGCGGTGCTGTCTCTGCGGGAGTACAACCGGTTTTCCAAGGGCATTTTTGCATGGGTCGGATTCAATACCAAGTGGATTCCCTTTGAAAACCGTAATCGTGAAGCAGGCACTACCAAGTGGTCGTTCTGGGGGCTGCTGGTCTATGCCATTGACGGCATACTGGCATTTTCCACAGCACCGCTGGCACTGTCGGCAATTCTGGGACTGGCGTTCTGTGCCATTGCCATTATCATGATCTTTGTAATCATCTGGAAAACACTGGCGTTCGGGGACAAGGTTGCAGGCTGGCCGTCGCTGGCATGTATTCTCTGCTTTACTGCAGGCATCTCGATGTTCTGCAACGGCGTGATCGGTCTGTATGTTTCCAAGACATACTCTGAAGTCAAGGGCAGACCGCAGTATATTCTGAAAGATGAAAAGGTGAAATCCCAGCAGAAATCGCTGTCGGAGAAATAAGGAAACCGTCGGCAAGATCTGTGCAGAATCAACAATAGCATTTTAAGAAAGAGAGCATCGTGAGAAATCACAGTGCTCTCTTTTTGCATGTTACCCCGTCTGCGAAGCCGCTTACGGTTTTTTTCTTGCAATTGTTTTATAAAAACAGTATAATAAAGGAAACACTGAATCAAGACAACCAGCTGAAACAAATCTCAAAGGAAGGCGGCGGTGAAGATGGAAAACTGCATCGAGATACAACATTTACAAAAAAGCTTCGGAACTGTGCATGCAGTGAACGACTTGTCCCTGCAAGTGAAACAGGGGGAATTGTTTGCGTTTCTGGGCATCAACGGGGCAGGAAAAAGCACGACCATTTCCATGCTGTGCGGACAGCTGCGGCAAGATGCCGGCAGCGTGCGGATTCAGGGAAAGGATACACTGGAGGACATGCCGCAGATCAGGCAGAGCCTTGGCGTGGTGTTCCAGCATTCCGTGCTGGATAAACAGCTTTCGGTGCTGGACAACCTGAAAACCCGTGCGGCACTTTACGGCATTACCGGCAGGGCATTTCAGAAACGTCTGATAGAACTGGACGAACTGCTGGAGCTGAAGCCTTTGCTGAAACGAAGCGTGGGGAAGCTCTCCGGCGGACAGCGGCGGCGAATCGACATTGCACGGGCGATTTTTCACCAGCCGCAGCTGCTGATTCTGGACGAACCCACCACAGGGCTGGATCCTCAAACCAGAAAATCTGTCTGGCGGGTGATCGGGGAACTGCGAAAGAAAAAGCACATGACGGTATTTCTCACCACCCACTACATGGAGGAGGCTGCCGATGCAGACCATGTGGTCATTCTGGACGAGGGCAGAATTCTGGCAGAGGGAACGCCGCTGGAACTGAAAAACCGCTACACCGGCGATACGATTACACTGTATCACGCAGAGGAATCCGCGGTGGCAGCACTGGGACTGCCTTATGAAAAAGTCGGGGCAGCGTTGCGAATTGCCGTGCCGGATACCCGCACAGCCACACAGCTGATTTTGCAGCAGCCGGAATTGTTCACGGATTACGAGATCATCAAGGGCAGAATGGACGATGTCTTTCTTGCTGTAACAGGAAAAAACATGGGAGGTGCCGGCAATGTGGAAAGCTATGTTTCTGCGTAATGTGAAGCTGTACTTTAAAGATAAGGCGATGTTTTTCACCTCGCTGATTACGCCGGCGATTTTGCTGGTGCTGTATGTGACGTTTCTGGGGAATGTCTATCGGGACAACTTTTCTGCGGGATTTCCGGAAGGCTTTTCTCTTTCCAGGCAGGTGATCGACGGGGCAGTAGGGGCACAGCTGCTGTCATCGATTCTGGCAGTGTGCTGCGTGACAGTGCCGTTCTGTTCCAATATGCTGATGGTGCAGGACAAGATCACCGGTGCACGGAAAGACCTGCTGATCGCTCCGCTGAAGCCGGCAGTGCTGCCAGTCAGCTATTTTCTGGCAACGGTAGCATCTTCTCTGATCGTCTGCCTTGCGGCGTTCGGGCTGTGTCTGGGCTACGTCCATGCGGTGGGCTGGTTCTATACGTGGGGCGACGTGCTGCGGCTTGCCGGCGATGTGGTGCTTCTGGTGCTGTTCGGAACGGCACTTTCCTCACTGATTCACTTTTTCCTGAGTACACAGGGGCAGATCTCGGCGGTGGGTACTATTGTCAGTGCCGGCTACGGTTTCATTTGCGGGGCATACATGCCGATCTCCGGCTTTGGAACCGGTCTGCAAAAGGTGCTTTCCTTTTTGCCAAGCACCTATGCCACTGCATTGATGCGAAATCACGCCATGGGCGGCGTGTTACAGCAGATGCAGAGCGAGGGCGTACCGGAAGAAGTGGTTCGCGGCATACAAAAAGCACTGGACTGTGATCCTGAATTTGCGGGAAAAACAGTTGCAGTTCCGGAAATGTACCTGCTTCTGTGCCTGACAATTCTGCTGTTGCTGGGGTGCTACATTTTGGTGCACGGGATTGCGGAAAGGAAACAAAGACTGCCATGAGAGTTGTCATTGAAAAGCCGCCGGAGGGCGGAGAAGAAGAACTGATCGTTCGCGTCAATCAGCTTTCAGAACGTGTGCTGGAACTGCTGCGTGTGATACAGGCGGAGGACGAGAAACTGATGTGCTATCACGAGGACGGGAGCCTGAGTGTGCTCTGTCCGTCATCGGTGTTTTATTTTGAGTCTGTGGACAATCGTGTGTATGCGTATGAAAAAGCGGAGGTGTCGGAATTGAAGCAGAAACTTTACGAACTGGAACAGCGGTTTGCCGGAACGGATTTTATCCGCATTTCCAAGTCGATGATTCTGAATCTGGCAAAGGTGGAACGGTTTGCTCCGTCGTTCAGCGGTCGGTTTGAGGCGATCCTGCAAAACGGGGAGAAAGTCGTGATCTCCCGTCAGTATGTTTCCGCTGTGAAAAAGCGGCTGGGGTTGTGAGGTGCGGCGATGAAGAATAGATTCAAACGGTTTCTCTCCATTACAACGGTATCTGCGACAGGTACTTTGATCGCCTGCATTGTCTGGTACGGTGTCTACTGTCTGTCGGGACATCGGGAGATCCTGCACTTTTGGATTCCCTATATGGTGCTGCCGGAAATTTTGTCTATTGGCGTGCTGGCAGGTGCTGTTACAGAATTGGTGCTGCCGCCGAAAGACATGGAGAAGTGGGAAGGCATGCTGCGGCTGGTAGTACACTATGTGTTGATTACCCTGGGGGTGCTGGTATGCGGGTGGCTGTACGGCTGGTACGAACTTTCTGTTGTCGGAGTTCTGGCAATGTGCCTGACGAGTGCGGCAGTGTATTTCTTCACATCGGCGTTGAATTATCAGATCTATAAAAAAACTGCTGAACAGATGAATGAAAAACTGAAAGAACATCATAAGAAAACTGCCGGTTCGCCGGTAGTTTTTCCCAAAGAGGGAATCGATCATGAGAAAAAAGCGTAACACGATTTGGATTGCGGCAATGCTGACAGCAGCAGTGCTGACCGGCTTTTCTGGCTGTACAGAAGGGGAAATCCCGTCGCTGTCTTCTTCGGACACTGCCGAAACCACAACTGCATCACCGGAAGAATCCGCCGCAGAGAGCAGCACCGAGGAAACAGCAGAAACTTCTGCCGCAGAAACGGAAGCCGCAACGGAAACTGCGGAAACCATTCCGGCACCGGACGAAACCACAGAGCCCGCAGCGGAAACCACTTCGGCGGAAACGACAACAGTTCCCGAAGCCGGTGCAGACACCTCGGAATATGCGGCTGTGGCAAAGACACTGTTCGGGGCGTTGAACTACATCGACCAGATCGGCAGCGGCAACCTGCCGAAAGATGAAACCGATACCATACAGACGAAAAAGTCCGGCGTGACCTATGAAAGAGTGATAAAAACGCAGTTCAGCAGCACCGCCGACCTGAAAGCCTACATGACAGCTTCTCTGACACAGAAGATGATCGACAGCCGCTATGCTGCCATTCTCGGCACAGACCAGCCGCTGTACATCGATGCCAACGGCGGACTTTACGGCAGACAGTATGCCACCAGTGGCGGCTTCACCTGGATCGATCCGGAACAGGTGACCATTTCCAGTGCTACAGACAGTTCGTTTACCGCTTCGATGCAGTACGACAATTTCGGTGCGGCGGATACGCTGACGGTACAAATTGTGCTGGACAACGGTCTGTGGAAGATCGATTCGATGCAGTGACAACGTGGTATTATAAAGGCAGCATTGCAGAGTTGGTTGCAATGCTGCTTTTTTGTATTTGTAGACAAAATGTAAATTCCGGCACAGCGCTATTGACTTGGAGCCAACTCCAAGTGTTATAATACAATTGCAGGAGGTGAGAACCCTTGACCATTAAGGAAGTTAGCGAAAAGTATCATATCACGCAGGATACGCTGCGGTATTATGAGCGGGTGGGCATGATCCCCAAAGTCACCCGAACCCTCAGCGGTATCCGGAACTACCAGCCGGAAGATCTGGGCTGGGTGGAGCTTGCCCTCTGTATGCGAAATGCCGGACTGCCGGTGGAAGTCATGATCGAGTATGTGAAGCTGTGCCAGCAGGGCGATGACACCATTCCGGCACGGTTACAGCTGCTGCTGGATCAGCGGGAAACACTGCTGGAACAGCGGGAGCAGATCGACACGACACTGGAACGGCTGAACTACAAGATCAGCCGCTATGAGGAAGCTGTCCGGACAGGCGTACTCACATGGGATAAACAGGAATGCAAAGGAAACGTAGCGTTTCACAAGAATCACGAACAGGAGGAATCATAATGTATCTGGAAAAAATTAATGCACCGGAAGATGTAAAAAAACTGAATATAGACGAAATGCATGCACTGGCAGCAGAAATGCGGAAGGCTCTGCTGTTTCGTCTGAGCAAGCACGGCGGTCACTTCGGACCGAATTTCGGCATGGTGGAAGCGACCATTGCCATGCATTATGTATTCGATTCCCCGAAGGATCAAATCGTCTACGACGTTTCTCATCAGAGCTATCCGCACAAGATGCTGACCGGCAGAAAAGATGCCTATCTGTATGAAGAACACTTTGACGACGTTTCCGGCTATACCAATCCGGAGGAGAGCGAACACGATTTCTTTAACGTAGGGCATACGTCCACTTCGATTAGCCTTGCAAGCGGTCTGGCAAAGGCACGGGATCTGAACGGCGGAACCGGCAATGTCATTGCGGTGATCGGTGACGGCTCCCTCAGCGGCGGCGAGGCACTGGAAGGTTTGGACTTTGCCGGCGAAATGGACACCAACTTTATTATTGTTGTCAATGACAATGATATGTCCATTGCGGAAAATCACGGCGGCTTGTACCGGAATCTGAAGCTGCTGCGGGATACTGACGGCAAGGCAGAGTGTAATCTGTTCCGTGCCATGGGTCTGGACTATGTGTTTGTGAAAGACGGCAACGATATTTCGTCCCTGATCGCCGCATTCCGGCAGGTCAAGGACAGCACCAGGCCGGTGGCTGTGCACATCGTTACCCAAAAGGGCAAGGGCTATGAACTGGCAGAGCAGCACAAGGAGCAGTGGCACTGGTGCATGCCGTTTGATCCGGCAACCGGAAAACCCACCGGTTCCTTTGACGGTGACGGCGACTACGGCACATTTACAGCAAACTATTTGCAGGAAAAAATGGCAGCAGATCCCAGCGTCTGTGCGATCACTTCCGCAACGCCGGCGGTGTTCGGATTCACGCCGGAGATTCGGGAAAAGGCTGGCAAGCAGTTTGTTGACGTGGGCATTGCAGAGGAGCAGGCTGCAGCAATGGCTTCCGGTATTGCGAAAAACGGCGGCAAGCCGTTCTGGGGCGTGTACAGTTCCTTCCTCCAGCGTACCTACGACCAGCTGTCGCAGGACATCTGCATCAACAAGAATGCTGTTACCATTGCGGTTTTCGCCGCTTCTGTTTTTGGCATGAATGATGTGACGCATCTGGGTATCTACGATATTCCAATGATTTCTAATATCCCCAATCTGGTATATCTTGCACCGGTCACTGTAGAGGAATACCGTGCAATGCTGGACTGGGCACTGGATCAGACGGAACACCCTGTGGCAATCCGTGTGCCGGCACAGTATGTTTCCGACGGCAAGGCTGTGACCAAGGATTTCAGTCAGCTGAACCGGTACGAGGTGACACAGCAGGGCAGCGATGTGGCAATTCTGGCACTGGGCTCGTTCTATTCGCTGGGCGTTGCTGCTGCGGAAAAGATTCAGGAAAAGACCGGCATCACGCCGACGGTCATCAATCCGTATTATATCACCGGACAGGACACCGAACTGCTGGAACAGCTGAAATCCAGTCACAAGGCAGTCATTACGCTGGAGGACGGCGTGCTGGACGGCGGCTTCGGTGAAAAGATTGCACGGTTCTACGGCGACTCCGCAGTAAAGACCAGGTGCTATGGTCTGAAAAAGGAATTTCTGGATCGCTATGATGCACAGGAAGTCCTGCGGGAAAACCGCCTGACCGCAGAGCAGATCGCAGAAGACGTGGCAAAGATGCTGTGATCGGCAAAAAAAGATTTCATAGGCAGACTCTGTGCGGAACACTCCGGCAGGGTCTGCCTTTTTGCATGTGCAGTAGAAAAATGCTGTTTTCGCCAGGATTCACGCTATATTTACGAAAAATAAACAAAATAAGCGATTTCAAGTGTTGACAAGGGCTTGTTTTTCTGCTATAATAATAAAGCTGAATGCGACACATGAAAAAACATGAAGCGAGTGTGCTGGAATTGGCAGACAGGCACGTTTGAGGGGCGTGTGCTTCGGCGTACGGGTTCAAGTCCCGTCACTCGCACCACTTCCTCAAATCGCAGGAAGCACTATAAATGGACAGGTGGTTGAGCTGGTCTAAGGCGCACGACTGGAACTCGTGTATACGTTAATAGCGTATCGAGGGTTCGAATCCCTCCCTGTCCGCCAGAATGAAAAGCAGTTTCAAGTTTTTGAAACTGCTTTTTTGTTTTCCGGAAATTACAATCTGCCCAAAATTCTACAAAAACTGTGCAAAAAATCTGTTCCCCGCTGTCCTGTGTTCACGAAAAAAATCTTGACACTGCAAAATGAGTTTACTATAATAAATAGGGTATTCTGCAATGGAAAAAAAACAGCCGCCCACCGACAAAAACGGGCGGCTGTTGTGTTGGAGCGGCAGAAACAAGGCTTTGTGCGGTATTGCCTTTGAAAAACTACTGTAGAAAGTCTGCTGAATGACTTTTGCGGTGCTGCATGAAAAAAGAGGAGGAACAAAGTGCATGGGGAGTATTAACAAACAGCACATGACGATCCACTGGAAGCACATTGTCAAGGATGATGACAGCGTGCCTTCGACTGAGGCGACCTTAAAGGAAAAGGCGACGCTGGTGGGCAGAATCGGACAGATGATGCTTTCGGTGGGAACCGGTGCGTGGCGTGTGCGGAATTCGATGAATGAGGTTGCCAGAACGCTGGGCATTTCCTGTACGGCAGATATTGGTCTGCTGTCCATTGAGTTCACTTGCTATGAGGAAAGCGGCACATATACCCATTCGATCGCACTGCCGACTACCGGCGTGAATACGGATAAGCTGAATGCTCTGGAAGCCTTTATGCGGGAATTTCCGGAAATGGCAACGCAGATCTCCGTCAAGCAGATTCATCTGGTGTTGGACGAAATTCAGAAAAAGCCGGCGAATTATAAGGCTTGGAATCTGGGACTGGCATCCGCAATTGCGTGCTGTGCATTTACCTTTTTGCTGGGCGGCGGTCCTATGGAAATGATCTGTGCCTTTTTTGGTGCAGGCGTGGGAAACTTTGTGCGAAAGCTGATGCTGCAAAAAAAGATTTCCCTGCTGGGAAATGTTGCTGTCAGCGTAGCGGCTTCCTGTGTCACATACGTGCTGACCATTCTGCTGGCACAGACCATTTTCGGCGTGTCGAAAGTGCATCAGGCGGGCTATATCTGTGCAATGCTGTTCGTGATCCCTGGATTCCCGTTGATTACCGGCGGTATCGACCTTGCCAAGCTGGATATTCGTTCCGGTCTGGAGCGGATCACATACGCTCTGCTGATTATCCTCACTGCGACCATGACTGGTTGGGTGACGGCTCTGGTCTGTCGCTTCCAGCCGGCAGACTTTGTGGCTCTGCAAATTGACACCGGCATGATGATTATTTTGCGAATCATCACCAGCTTTTTCGGGGTATATGGCTTCTCTCTGATGTTCAACAGCCCGCGGAAAATGGCAATGACAGCGGGACTGATCGGCATGTTTGCCAACACGCTCCGTCTGGAACTGATCGATCTGGCACATTTCCCGGTAGGCATTGCTGCATTTATCGGAGCATTCTTCACCGGCTGTGTGGCATCGATCGTCAAGAAAAAGATTGGTTATCCGCGAATTTCCCTGACTGTACCGGCAATCGTCATCATGGTTCCGGGCTTGTATATGTACCGTGGTATCTACTATATCGGGCTGAATGAGATCGGCGACGGCTCTCTCTGGCTGACCAAAGCGATTCTGATCGTTATGGCATTGCCGATGGGCTTGGTGGCTGCAAGACTTTGCACCGACAAGAACTTCCGCCACTGTACCTGATAATTTAGGGTGTGTTGACACTAAGCCTGACACGTGTCTTTTGGGGTGATTTTTCCCCGTTCGTCGTTAAAAATCCTTGCCGTGCGAAAGCACGCCTGCGAATTTTTGCCTAGAACGGAGAAAAATCACCTCACAAAATTCGCATATCATTATAGTGTCAACACCCCCTATTAAAATTTTTCAAAAAGGAATCCCTGTCCGCTTGCACAACGGACAGGGATTTTTTATAGCCTGCTCATATCTTAGGGCAACACTGAATAAAGCCTTTGGACTTGCTGCAAAAATGCCGCATGCCGCCGGAGTTCCTGTTGGGTGTGGATAAATTGACTGCGTTCGTGTAGCCGCAGCTGAATTCCCACCGGCAGGGACAACAGAAACTGTCTGGAAGAACTGCTCTGCCGCAGCAGTGTCTGCAAATTGGAAAATGCCACAAAGATCACCTCATGCACAGTATATGCAGGCATGTCTGGAAATATACCAAGGGCAATACCGTACAAAGAGCGTCTGGCGACTTTGCACGGTATTGCCTTGAATGCGTTTTACATGCTTTTAACAACATGCCGCAAAAATTCGTGAAACACTTCAGAATGTTTGTGACTTTTGGGTTAGCTGTCTATAGTTTTTACATAGTTAGTTTGCTTGAACTATCTGAAATTCATAATACATATGTAATCTTCACAAAAAACAAACTGATTTTTCTTACAAAATATTTCCTTCGAAGTGATTGACAATTGTAAAGTCTAGGTGTATACTAGGTATAGAGTTTGAGAAGCGAAATGCATTTTCAAGCTGAAATTGATCAAAAAGGAGTCTTTACAATGTTGAAATGCTTTAAGAATGAAAAACTGTGGTGTGTTGTCGGCGGTGCTGTTGCAATGGTGATCGGCAAGAAGATCGTCACTGCAAAGAAGACCCGTCAGCTGGCTGTTTCCGGTCTGGCAAAGGGCATGAAGCTGCAGAATGATGCAAAGGCTGCCTTCCAGAATATGAAGGACGAAGCACAGGATATTTGCTGCGATGCCAAGGAACAGGCAGGTATCAACGACACAGACGCATGCGAAGAAGCTGATGCATAATGAAGTTTCAGATTGTTTATGACAAGCCGGGGCGGATTCGGTTCCGCTGCGGTGCGTATGCATTCGACAAGGAACTGGAAACTGCCGTGCAAAAGCAGCTGCTGGAATCTGCCGCTGTCAAAAAGGCAGAAGCCCATGCAGAAAACGGCGGTATTCTGGTATATTATGAAGCAGGAGCACGCCAGAAGGTGATCCGTACAGTTGCGGCACTGGACACCAGACTGCTGGCACCGCTGGGACCGGACACCTGTTCGGAACGGATCGATTCGGACTTTAAGACCGATTTGGTAAAGCTGGTGGCAAAGCGGTATCTCCAAAATGCTCTGCTGCCGGCTCCCATTGCAAATGCGGTGATCTTGTTCAAGGGAATCCGCTATGCGTGGCGTGCAGTCAAGACACTGCTGGAGGGACATCTGAATGTAGATGTGCTGGACGGTGCCTCTGTCAGTGCGTGCCTGTTGCAGCGGAATTTCAAGACGGCAGGAACAATTATGTTCATGCTGTCGATTTCGGCACTGTTGGAGGACTACACCAGAGCCAAGACCAAGGCAGCCCTGACGGACAGCCTTGCCGTAAAGACGGACAAGGTGTGGCTGGTGCAGGAAGGCACAGAGGTCCTGATTCCCATGGCAGAGCTGCAGGTGGGCGATGTGATCTGTGTCCGCACCGGCAGTGTGATTCCGGTAGACGGCACTGTCACTTCCGGCGAAGCCAACATCAACGAAGCTTCCATGACCGGAGAGCCGCTGAGCGTTCGCAAGGCGAAGGGCTCTACCGTATTTGCCGGAACGGTTGTTGATGAGGGCAGTATTCATGTACAGGTACGTGCTCTTAGCGGCAATACCAAAATCCAGAAGATCATTGAACTGATCGACAATTCCGAAAATCTGAAAGCCGGCGTGCAGAGCCGTGCCGAAAATCTGGCAGACCGCATTGTGCCGTTCAGCTTCTTGGGATTTGGTCTGACACTGCTGCTGACACGGAATATCACCAAGGCAGTGTCGATTCTGATGGTGGATTATTCCTGTGCCATCAAGCTGTCCACGCCGATCTCTGTGATCTCGGCAATTCGGGAAGCCGCAGACCATGATATTACCGTTAAGGGCGGCAAATATCTGGAGGCTTTCGCCGAAGCGGACAGCGTGGTATTTGACAAAACCGGTACACTGACCAATGCCGAACCGGTTCTGGAACGGGCGATCTCGTTCAGTGATTACAGCGAAGACGAGATTCTGCGAATTGCAGCCTGCATCGAGGAGCATTTCCCTCACAGTGTTGCCCGTGCCATTGTGAAGGGTGCGGCAGACCGCGGTCTGAATCATCAGGAAGAACATGCCGAAGTGCAGTATATCGTGGCACACGGCATTGCCACCACGCTTCACGGAAAACGTGCCATTATCGGCAGTCACCACTTTGTTTCAGAAGATGAACATGTGGAGATCACAGCAGAACAGCAGGCGGCAATTGAAGCACAGTCCGGCGGCTGCTCGGTGGTCTATCTGGCAATTGGCGGGAAACTTTCCGGCGTGTTGTGCATTTCAGATCCGCCCCGTGCAGAAGCCGGGGAAGCAATTGGCCTGCTGAAAAAAGCAGGCATTGAAAATGTTGTGATGCTGACCGGCGACAGCCAGAAGGCGGCAGAGGTGACCGCAGCAAAGCTGGGAATCACCAAGTGTTTTGCACAGGTGCTGCCGGAGGACAAGCACCGCTATGTGGAACAGCTGAAAGCCGACGGGCACCGCGTTATTATGGTGGGCGACGGCATCAACGATGCTCCGGCATTGGCGGCGGCAGATGTTTCTGTTGCCATGAGTGATGCTTCGGACATTGCCAGAGAAGCGGCAGACATCACCCTGCGTGGTGCTGACCTGACGGAACTGGCGACCCTGCGGACATTGAGCGAAAAGCTGATGACCAGAATTCACCGGAACTATCGGTTTATCATCGGATTCAATTCGTCGCTGCTGCTGCTGGGCTTGTTCGGCATTATCGCTCCCACGACTTCGGCGTTCCTGCATAACGCTTCCACCATGGCGATCTGTGCCAGGAGCATGACTCCCATGCTGGAGAAAAAACAAAACAGTGCAACAGAAGAAGATACAGGAAAGGCATAAGCATTATTATGCAAATTCTGTGCGGTTCTGTATTTGTGAAAAACGGTTTGTGTTTGTGAAAACGCAAGCCGTTTTTTGTGCTGTTTTCAGGGAATTCACAGGATTCCCAAAAGTTTATACATAGAATTTTCCTTGATTTTTTCGCTTGGTTATGCTAGACTAATTAGAGCAAACTAACTTCCAATCGAAACAAATCAGGAGGCTGAAACAAGATGAAAAAATGGGAGAATCCCAAGAAAATTCTGCCGGTTCTGGGCTTTTTGCCTACAGCGGTTCTGGCGGTATGTATTGCGGTTTCGCTGGGGGATTATACGGCACCGGTGCTGTCGCTGGACGCAGCCGGTTCGGAAACCGGAACACAGACCGGCACTCTGACAACGGAAAAGCGAAAGGAACGAAAAACTGCTGCGGTGACGACAAAAGCACCGGCTCCGGCAGTCACACCGGTTTCGGAATCCGGTACCTATCGGGACGGCACCTATACCGGTACCGGCACCGGATTTTCCGGACCGATCACGGTGCAGGTGGTTATCGAGGGCGGAAAGATCAAGGATATTACCGTTGTCAGCTCCACAGACGATTCTCCCTATCTGCAAAATGCTTCGGCACTGCTCAAGCAGATCGTTGCCCTGCAAAGCACAAACGTGGATACCGTTTCCGGTGCAACTTATAGTTCGGTAGGGCTGATCTCTGCCGTGCGGGACGCGTTGCAAAAGGCTGGCGGCAGCAGTGCCTCTGACAGTGCTCTGCCGGTTCTGGCGACTTCCGAGAGCCAGAACAAGACCAGCGAAAATGCTCCCGCAGTAGAAGCTATAGCAGAACCGGCAGCCTATCGGGACGGCGTGTATACCGGTACGGGTACCGGCTTTGGCGGACAGATGACAGTGCAGGTCACAGTTTCCGGCGGGAAGATCACGGATATTCAGGTGCTTTCTTCCAAAGATGACAGCCCCTATCTGCAAAATGCCTGTGCACTGCTGCAAAATATCATTGCTTCCCAGAGCACCAATGTGGACGCAGTTTCCGGTGCAACGTATAGTTCCGCCGGCTTGATCGAAGCGGTGCGGAATGCACTGGCAAATGCGGCAACCGGAGAAGTGCCGGCAGAAACCACACCAGTTCCCACAGCGAAAACAGAGCCGCCGGCAACTACAGTTCCCGCAGTGCCGCAGGAAACCGGCAAATTCCCCTATCCGGACGGTGTGTACACCGGCAGCGGAGAGGGATATGGCGGTACCACGAAAATTGAACTGACCTTGAAAAACGGCACCATTCAGAAGATCCACGTTGTTTCCAATGAGGACGATGAAGCGTTTTTCAAGCGTGCGGAAACGCTGATCTCGCTGGTGATCCAGCGGCAGAGTACTGATGTGGATGCAGTTTCCGGTGCAACGTTCAGTTCGGAGGGTATTCTGGAGGCGATTCAGGAGGCTCTGGAAGCGGCAAAACAGGCGGCACAGCCTGCAACGACCACTGCGGTGATAACGGCACCGCCGGAAACCACCACCACACCAGTTACCGGTATGACCAACACGGAAACGACAACAGAGCCGGTTCCGGTCATTTATGAAAACGGCACTTATGAGGGAACTGCGGATTGCTATCCGGACGCTGACGAGGACTTTGCCGAATATGTGCTGTCGCTGAAAGTGCAGATCGAGAATGACCAGATCGTCAGCATTTCCAATGTCAATGGCTCCGGTGCGGAATACGACAAGCTGAACGACCGCTATATTTCCCGTGCCGCTGACGGCACCAAAAAAATCGCCGGCACCATTGCACAGATTCTGGAAAAGCAGCAGACGGACAGCATTGATGCCGTTTCCGGTGCCACCTGTTCCTCTGATGCGATCGTCCGTGCCGTGGAAAATGCACTGGAACAGGCAAGGAAAGGGGCGTGAGAAATTGTGCAGGTATTTGCAGTAAAGATCATCAACATCATGCTGGCGGTTTCGCTGGTATGTACCTATAACGCCGTGGTGAATGACCGGAAAGAGCAGGAAACTGCCGCAAGACAAAAGCTGGCAGAGCAGCAGGCTCAGGCTGCGGAGGAGAATGCGGCACCGGCTTCTCCTTATGCAGACGGAACCTATACCGGCGAGGCACAGGGCTACGGCGGACCGGTAAAAATGGAAGTCACGATCGAACACGGACAGATCACAGACTGTACCGTGCTTTCTGCCGAGAAAGAGGACACTGCCTATTTCGATGCTGCACAGGGCGTGATCGATGAGGTGCTGGACGAACAGACCGCAGAGGTGGATACCGTCAGCGGTGCAACGTTTAGTTCCAGGGGCATTCTGGGTGCTGTGGAAGATGCACTGGAGCAGGCAAAGGCGGTGCAGCATGAATAAAAAGTTTTTCACTCCCAAAAAAGTACATGCCTACGTGCGGGCAGCCATTCAGCTGTTGTTCTTCCTCTTTCTGCCCTCGGCATTTACCACAGCCTTTTCCGGCATCAAGTCCGTTCTGACACAGATCGGCACTGGCTCTCCCGTGGTGATGAGTTCGTTTCTCACTGTGCTGCTGGCACTGTGTGCGTATACGGTGGTGTTCGGCAGATTCTTCTGCGGCTACGCCTGTGCGTTCGGTACACTGGGAGATGCGGTGCATGCTCTGTATCTGTTTCTCTGTAAGAAGTGCAAAAAGAAGCCCGTTCTCCTGAAGAAAAGCTGGAAGAAGCCTCTGTCGTTCCTGAAGTACGCAGTGCTTCTTGCCATTGTGCTGCTGTGTTTTACCGGCGTTTATGGCGAGATCACCGGCTGGAGCCCATGGGACGTGTTCTCTATGCTTCGCTCCGGCAACTTCAAGGTAGGTGCTTACTGGCTGGGCTGTGTGCTGCTGGTGCTGATTCTGGCGGGCATGGTGTTCTGTGAACGGTTCTTCTGCCGGTTCCTGTGTCCGATGGGAGCCGTCTTTACAATGCTGCCGGTGCTGCCATTCTTTTCCGTCCGCCGGCAAAAGGCGAACTGTGCAAAGGGCTGTACTGCCTGTCAGAAGATCTGTCCGTCCGATCTGGAACTGCCGGAAAAGGGCAGCTGGAACGGAAACGGGGACTGCTTCCAGTGTCAGAAGTGTCTGGAAATCTGCCCTAAGAAAAACGCAGAAAGTGGCTTCCGGTTCTTCCGCGGAAACGAGATCTGGTTTGCCGTGCTGCGGGCAGTGATACTGGCTGCTGTGCTGATTCTGGCGGGAATCTGATTCGTGCGGTATTTTGCGGAATTACTATGGCAATACCGCACAAAGAGCATCTGGCGACTTTGTACGGTATTGCCCTATGAATGTATCAAAGCGGTTACATACGTCCTCATTTCAAGGACGGTGTGACCGCTTTTCATATATGGAATAGGTTCTAAGGTTGGTGACAAGCAGGCACAGCAAAACCGGCTCTGCACGGAGATTTCCACACAGAGCCGGTTTTGTTTATGATTCAGAGGATTTTATGAAGTAGGTGTCTTACTTGATAATGTCTTCCCAAGTCACATTCACGCCTGCACCCTTGCTTGCCACATAGTACAGGGCATAGAATGCATCGGTAGAATCTACGCTGCCGTTGCCGTCCACATCGGCTGCTGCGATCATTTGCTTGTTCTTTTCAGCGTCTTCGCTCAGAACAAAGTCAGCGTTGCCTGCGGAGATGTTTGCGGTGTACAGCATCATGTAGAAGACGTCAGTAGAATCCACTCTGCCGTCCAGATCTACGTCGGCTCTGGAGTCTGTCACTTCGATTTCTACTTCGAAAGTCAGCGGTGTGGTATAACCAGTTGCTTCCACAGTCAGCTTGTATGTGCCGGACTTTGTAAAGACTGCACCGTCACGGGTTTCTGCATCTGCATGAATTTCGCCGGTGGTCGGGTCAATGATCTTGACACCGCGTTTGCCGGTGGCTTCATATGTGGTATCGTTTACAGTGACCTTGGAAACATTCTTCAGATATGCAGCCAGATCGTCTGCGGCAGCACCCTTTGCAGCAACAACAGCACCCTTTTCTGCATCATATGCAGCAGGCATTGCATCGGTGGTCAGGATCACGCTGGTAGAGAACGGTGCATATACGCCGGATTCATCCGAAACGGTAATGGTATAGCTGCCCGGCAGAACGCTCTTGGCATCAAAGGTCATCTTGCCGTCTGCATAAGCAGCACCAGTCAGCGTGTCTGCGGAAACCGCTGCGGAGAAATCTTCCGGCAGGTCTGCCAGCGTTACCGGAATGCTGCCGGCAGCAACTGCAACGCTTTCTGCGGTGACAGTACCGTTGTGCTTCTTCGGCAGATACAGTCCGTCTGCGAGGTGTACGCTGTATTCGCCCTTGCTGGTCAGATAGCTGATCTCCACAATGGTGTCACCGGAGGTTGCAGCATACGGAGTAGAACGCAGGCTGTTTCCGTGTACTTCTGTGGTCTTGAAGCCGGCAGACCATGCCAGTTTAGAGCCGCCCTGCCAGATGTTTTCCAGCTGGAGCATACCATAGTTGCCGGTCTTTGTCTTGACGATCACGCCGTAAACCAGATTGCCTTCGCCCAGATCCAGACCGTCCATGTTCAGCTGATAGTCACCGTACTTGCTGTCGGTTTTGAGAGTCGGCGTGACGTTGGTCAGGTCAACTTCCGGTTCTGCGGTAATGGTTGCGGACAGGGTGCCGTCTGCGAACAGCTGTTTGTATGCTGCCGGAACAACGGTCTGATCTTCGTTCGGGGTGAAGCCTGCAAACAGGCTGCCCAGTACGCCGGAAGTCTTGCTGTCCTTTGCGTCAGCAGTCAGCTGGTCGTACAGGCTCTGTTCGATTGCCACTTCTACACCGGAAACGCCCAGAATCTTGCCGCCTCCATTTTCATCAGCTTCGGAAGAATACGTGGTGTCTGCAAACATGCTGTTCCACTTTTTCCTTGTTGCAGAGGTCACTGCATCATAAGTGCCCTCTGCACGCATGCCGGCATTGCCAGCCAGATCTGCATCATAAGAAATCTTACCGTCAGTGGTATCTGTCTTGTTGCCCAGTTCACCGTAATAGTAATCTGCATACGGGAGATTCATAGTACCGTAAACATACTGTTCCGGTTCGTTGTCCACTGTGAATGTAAAGTCCTGATAACCGGTAGCATAAACCGTAACGTCCCATCTGCCGTAGCCGTCAGTACCCTCCGGCAGCTGGCAGCGGTCGCTCTTGGTCAGACCAAGCTGAATGCCCATGGACTTGTGCATCCAGTTGTCTGCGGCAAACTTGGTGCCGTAGGTAGCCAGAACGGTGTCACCATCGCCGTAGTAATCCCAGCGGACTGCGTACATATGAGCACCCAGATCGCCGTAATCTCCGTTGATGTCCACGCGGATAAAGTCACCGTAGCCGGAATCGTGCTGGACTTCGCTGATCTCTACCGCGTCCTTGTCTACCACTTTTCCATCCGGTGTTTCAGAGGTGGAACGCTTGGAGAACTGGAATGTGCCGTCCTCCTGTTTTTCTGCTACCTTGATGCCGGAAGTGTTGGCATCTACCTGAATTTCTTCGTCGATATTGACCAGATTCTTTTCGGTATAGCCGCCCTTGACTTCTGTCCCGTTTTCATAGACCTTATAGGCTTTCTTGAAGTCCTCATAATCTGCTGCCGGAACAGCAACCGGAACATATTTCGGTCCCACGATCACAGAGTGGTCGTATGCACCAGCCGCTTTTCCGTCTACCATAACGGTTGTGGTACCAGCATCTCTGTTGCTGACCACATCGACAGATTCGTTCTGTCCCCTGCCGGTATAGTCGTAGCTGTTTCCTTCGGTATCAAATACCTTTACGGTGCACTGATAGCTGCCGCGGTGCAGACCGTGGTTGCTGGTGGCACGGGTGACTGCATCATATGCACCCAAGTCGGTTTCTCCGTGGGAATCGGCATCAGCAGAAGAAGCCTCCCAGTTGCCGTCTGCGGCACTGTCCAGATAAACGCCTTCATTCTCCCAATACTCTGCCCAAGTCAGAGATGCGGCACAGTACACATAATCTGTAGTGCCTGCTTCTTCGGCATACGCCGTGATCGCCGGAGCGACCTGTGTAGCTGCCAGTACAGCGGCAGACGCTGCACCGACAAACTTTTTCCAGTTGATCTCTCGCATAGTAACCTCCTGAATTTTCTTCCGTGCTGCATTGCGATAAGCAGCACAATTTATGGCAATACCGCAAAAAACGCTGCATGGTATTGCCTTATAGCAAATCCTGCAATTTTGCAGGATACACTACCCAATAGGATTTGCAATTAGCTGCAACTAATTAGTTTAAACTAACTTAACAAATAAGAAATAACTGGAATCGAAAATTCCAGTTTATGAGTGCTTTCCGTTTTTGGCAGGTTTCTCTGCCGGCTTCGGAAAAATGGATTTCGGCAAAAAGTGAATGACACGGTCTGCCGCAATGCCGGTGAAGAAACCGGTAATGCATCCCGCCACCAGCAGGAACGGGAAGTAGGCAATGACCTGTACCGACTGCATCGCCGCAATTGCCGCAAGAATCTGTCCTACGTTGTGGAGCACGGCACCGACAATGCTGATGAACCACAGGTGCTTTTTTTGCAGCAGCTTGCAGAGCAGTGCCATGCCGAGAAAACAGAGGATTCCGCCGGTGAGGGAATAGAGCAACGACACCGGCGTACCGGTGAATATGGAACCCAGCAGGATCCGCAGTACCAGTACCGCAAAGGCATCTCGCGGGCGGTAGACCACCAGCACGATCAGGGTAATGACGTTGGCAAGTCCCAGCTTTACCCCCGGAATGGGAACCGGCACCGGAATCTGTGCCTCCACCACAAAGATCGTCAGAGCCATTGTGGTAAAGAGGGCAAGCATGACCAGATGCTTAACGGACTTGGACATCGTAAGACCCCTCCTCGTCAGATGCAATGGAAATGCGAATGTGGTTCGGCAGACAGACGATGGGCAGAATGCCGTCCGAGATCGCTCCCTGCTTGACACAAAGGTGATCGGGGCAGGTGGCAGACTGCATGGAGATCTGGTTTGGTTCCACCAGAATGACATTTTCCGCACCGTTTTCCCCGTCAATGGTGAGTGTGTAGGATTTCTTGACCGTGGAAAGGTCGATTTCATATAATAAGTTGTCCTGCTGATAGATGCGGGCGATTTTTTCCGGCTGCTTGTGGTGCATGACATACAAGCTGCCCAGAATCCCGCCGCCCAGCAGTACAACAGTAATGCCAATGAGAATCAGCGTTTTTTTCATGAATTGTTTACCTGTAACTGATACTTGTCGATGTGCTTCGAGGTGACAACAGAGCCGTCCGACTGAATGAAGACCGCTTCAATGCCGTCCAGCGAATCGATGAGCTGCATGCCGGCATCTGCCCCCATGAGAAATGTGGCAGTGGAAAGTGCATCACAGTCAATGCCTTTGTCTGCAATAATGGTGGTGCTGACCACGTCAGATTCCGACGGGGCACCGGTGCAGGGATCCAGAATATGATGATAGCGTTTCCCGTTTTCCTCGAAATATTTTTCATAGTTGCCGGAAGTGACAACAGCCTGTCCGGTGACGGTGACGGAACCCATTAAGCTTTCCGGCGAGAACGGATCCGTAATGGCAACTGTCCAGCTGCTGCCGTCGGGCTTGGTGCCCAGCGTCATGACGTTTCCGCCCAGACTCATCAGGGCAGAGGTGACACCTTCTTCTTCCAGCACCTTTTTCATTTCATCGGAGATATACCCCTTTGCCACTGCACCGAAGTTCAGTGTAACGGCATCACTGGAAAAGGAGAGGGAACTGCTCTGTACATCATAGCGGACATCGCTCCAGCCCTCCGGTCGGAGCAGTGCCTGTATGCGGTCGTTTGCGGGAATGGCAGCGTGGTCGGTGCCGATGCCCCACAGGTCGATCAGGTCGCCAATGGTACAGTCCAGCATGCCGCCGCTTTTTTCGCCGTATTCCAAAGCCGCATACAGCACATTTCCCAGGTCTGCGGAAATAGGGATCTCTGTTCCCACAGCAGCTTTTGCCGCCCCATTGACCTTGTTGACTTCGGAATCCGCAATGGTGTTGGAAAAGACCTGTTCCAGTTCCTTGGCACGGGCAAAGGCAGCTTCTGCACCGGCCTGGGCGTGTTCCCCGTAGGTGCGAACCATGATATAAGTGCCCATAAATTCCTGCGTATCTTCGTAGACTGCGTCCGCGGCAGAACTGTCTGTGCTGTCTGCCGCTGTGTCTGTTGATGCGGAAGTGCTGTCCGAAGATGCCGTACTGGTGCAGCCCGTCAGGCAGAGCAGTCCGGCAAGTCCGATTGCCCATAGGTGCAGATGCTTCATGCTGGAAACGATTCCTTTCCGTAGAATGGTAGTTAGTATCTTCTAACAGATACCGGATTTAGTATAGCATGCTTTTTTCACTCTGTCAAGTCCGGCTTGAAAAGATTTCCGCAACGCTTTTTGAAGTAACTGTAAACCGAAAAAATTTTTTTCTCAACCGCAGAAAAAATTGTGCAATATATATCAGACAGCATTGCGAATTGCTGCCATGACAGGCTTGCAATCTATAAAAAGGTGTGGTACAATAAAGGAAAGGCAATACCGCACAATCTTTGTGCGGTATTGCCGAAACATTTGTGTGAACATATTTGGGGCAGCACTGCACAAAGCTTGTGCGTAAAATGCGTCGGTAGGCGAACCTGCTGCCGTGTTGCCCGATGCATTCAGGAGGTTTGGTCGATGATCTATACAGTGACTTTTAATCCGGCAATTGACTATGTGGTGCATACCGATGCCATGCAGGTGGGTATGGTCAACCGTTCTCATACAGAGGAGATCTACTACGGCGGAAAGGGCATCAACGTGTCAATGGTGCTGAAAGAATTGGGGCTGGAATCCCGTGCACTGGGCTTTGTGGCAGGATTTACCGGTGCGGCAATTGAAAAGGGTGTGCAGGCAAAGGGCATTGCCACCGATTTTGTGCATTTGCAGGAGGGCTTTTCCCGCATCAATGTCAAGATCAAGTCCGGAGAAGAAACAGAACTGAACGGGCAGGGACCTGTCATCGGGGCAGAAGCAGTCGCGGAACTGTTCCGGAAACTGGACAAGCTGCGGGACGGGGACACCATTGTGCTGGCTGGCAGCATTCCCAGTACGATGCCGTCGGACACCTACGAAAAGATTCTGGCACATCTGAAAGGGAAACAAATTCGAACTGTAGTCGATGCCACCAAAGACCTCCTGAAAAACGTGCTGCAATACCAGCCGTTTCTCATCAAGCCCAACCATTACGAACTGGGAGAACTGTTCGGAGTTACGCTGCACAGTCACAGTGAGATCGAAGCCTATGCCCGAAAATTGCAGGAAATGGGTGCCCGAAATGTGCTGGTTTCCATGGCGGAACAGGGGGCACTGCTGCTGGACGAAGCCGGCATCTGCCATATCTGCGGGGTGTGTCAGGGCACTGTGAAAAATTCTGTGGGAGCCGGCGACTCTATGCTTGCCGGTTTTCTTGCCGGTCTGGAAACCGGAGATTATACCGATGCCCTCAAGCTGGGCACTGCCGCCGGCGGAGCTACGACTTTCTCGGAGGGCCTGGCAGAACGAGCAGAGATCGATCGGTTGCTGCTGCAATTGTAAAAAATATGTGAATCGCTCAGAATTATCGTATTTGAAAAACTGATGTGTTATGATAGGTTTGCCAAGGCAATACCGCACAAAGATTGTGCGACAGATGCGTCGTCAAATTTTTCGTCAGATGAAACAAAAAGCGGAGTGAATACTTGATGTATTCACGAGCATTTTTGTGAAATATGACGGGAAATTTGCAAGCAGATGGCGTGCAAAGTCGCCAGACGCTCTTTGTGCGGTATTGCCCTAAATCACAGAAAGGGGAAGCTTTCATGAAAATCTTACATCTTAGCGATCTGCATTTGGGGCGGCGAATGTACAACTATTCGTTCCTGCCCCAACAGAAAAAACTGCTGGAGCAGGTGGTGAACATTGCTGAGGAACAGGCGGTGCAGGCGGTTCTGGTGGCGGGGGATATTTACGATAAAAACGTACCCGTTGCAGAAGCTGTCACCGTGCTGGACGAGTTCCTCACAGCACTGTCGGTGCGGCAGATACCGGTATTTCTCATCAGCGGCAACCACGATTCCGCAGAGCGTTTGCAATTCGGCAGCCAGCTGCTGGAACACCAGCAGGTCTACATTGCCGGAACCTTTACCGGAAAGATGCAGACCTACGATCTGGAAGATGCATACGGAAAAGTACACCTGTGTCTGCTGCCCTTTGTGAAGCAGTCCACGCTGGCCTCTCTGTATCCGGACGAAAAATTCCACAGCCTGTCAGAGGGCATCGCCCATGTTCTCGAGCAGACACCGCTGTCAGAAAATGACCGGAATCTGCTGATATACCATGGCTTCGTGCTGCACAACGGCGACGGGCCGGAACTGTCAGAATCAGAATTGCAGCTGGGCGGCACACAGCTGGTGGAAGCGTCGGTATTTTCGGCATTTGACTATGTGGCACTGGGGCATATCCATAAGCCTCAATGGGTAAAAAGCGGTAAGATTCGCTACAGCGGTTCTCTGATGAAGTATTCGTTTTCGGAAAGCCTGCAAAACAAGAGCGTCACACTGCTGGACTGGAAAGCGAAAGATGACCTGACCGTCACCACGATCCCCCTGCAGCCGGAACAGGATATGCGTGTCATTCAGGGAAAACTGGAAGACCTGCTGGAGCATGCAGAGCCTTCGGAAGACTGGATTCGTGCAGAACTGACCGACAAAGAACTGATCCCCTATGCTCTGGAAAGACTGCGAATGTCCTATCCCAATGTTATGGAACTGGTGTATCTGTATCAGGAGGAGCAGATTGCCGCCAGCAATACGGAAGTGAAACTGGTACCGGAACAGTCGCTGGTAGAACTGCTGGGCGGCTTTCTGGACAGCGTATATCAGTATCAGCTGGAGGAAGAACCGGAGGCGTATCAGCTGATGGAAGAAATCTGTAAGGAGGCGGAGCAGGAAAAATGAAACCATTGCAATTATCGATGAAAGCATTCGGGGCATTTGCAGAGGAATGCCGTATTGACTTTACGCCCTTTGACAAGTCGGGGATCTATCTGATCACCGGCGAAACCGGTGCGGGAAAAACTACCATTTTTGATGCGATCTGCTACGCCCTTTATGGAACGGCAAGCGGCGATGTCCGCGATCCGAAGCAGTTTCGCAGTCAGTATGCTGACCCCAAGCAGATCACTTGTGTAGAACTGCGGTTCTTCTGCGGGAACAAACAGTATCTGGTAAATCGCACACCGCCGTATCTGCGTGCGGCACTCCGCGGCAGCGGCATGGTAGAACAAAAGGCAGAGGCAGAACTCTGGGAGATTCTTCCGTATAAGACGGCAGAGAAAAAAAAGATCCTCTGTTCCGGAGCACAGGCAGTGACGGACAAAGTGGTGGAACTGACCGGCATGGACGGCAAACAGTTCCGCCAGATCGTCATGATCGCACAGGGCGAATTCCGGAAGTTTCTGCTGTCCAGTTCCGTGGAAAAGGGAAAGATCCTGCGGCAGCTGTTCCACACCCAGAACTGTGACAAGATTCAGCAGATCTTGAAAGAGCGGCTGGATCAGCAGAGGGCACATGTCAGGGAACAGGAAACCCAGATGCTGACCCTGCTGCATCAGGCATCACCGGCAGGGGAAAAACAGGCAGAACTCTATGAAGCACGGCTGAATTTTTCCGGCATGGCGGCAGCAGAGGAACTCTGTGACATGCTGAAAACATCAGCGGCGGAACTGTCGGAACAGGCAGCATCACAGTCCGAACAGGTGCAGGAACAGCAGAAAGCCATAGAATCCCTGCTACAGGAAATCGAACAGGGCAGGCAGCACAACGCCGTTTTGAAACAGCTTCGGCAGGCGGAACAGGAGCAGCAGAAAGGTGCTGTTCAGCTGGAACTTTGCGAAGCTGCGGCGAAAAAAGCCGATGCCGATGCAGAAAAGGTACCAGAATTGCAGGAACAGGTGACCCTGCTGCAACACAGCCTGCCCAAGTACGAGGAGGTTGCTGTGTTGCAGGCGGCAGAATCTGCTTTACAGATGAAGCGGAAAACACAGGAACTGGCTTGTGCACAAGCAAAGCTGTACTGGGAGCAGACCAACGCCAGCTGTCAGCGGCTTTCCAAGGAATTGGAAGTCCACGTGGATTCTGCGGTGGACTGTGCCAATCTGGAACATGCCATCGAAAAGGACACCCAGCGGCAGCAGAGCGTCCGGCAGCTGCAAAAGCAGATGACGGAACAGCAGAAAGTACAGAAAGAACTGGAACGCCGGAGCCAGCGTGCCCAGCAGGCGGAAACATGGTATTTCAGCGAGGAAAAGCCGGCATACGACCGGACAGAACGGCAGTTTTTCCAGAGCATGGCGGGCAATCTGGCACGGAAGCTGAAGGAGAATGAGCCCTGTCCGGTGTGCGGTTCACGGGAACACTCGCGTCCGGCTCTGTACACGGAGGACACCGTCACAGAAGAACAATTCCAAAAGGCAAAAGAACGGCAGCAGAACGCCTTACAGCAAATGGAAGAGCATAAGAAATCTTTCACCCAGCAGGAGGAACGCTGTAAGATGCTGGAACAGCAGGTGCAGCAGCAGCTGGTGCACTGCGGACTGAACGAAACCGCCGGCTCCGCAGCGGTTCAGCAGCTTGAGGCAGATTTGCAGGCAGCGATCACCCAGAACAACCGGCTTTTGAAAGAACGGAAAGAGCAGCTGTCGGCACAGCAGCAGAAGCAGCAGCAGCTGGCAAAGCAGCAGGCAGAATTGCCCCGGTTACAGGCGGCTTATGAGAGCAGCCACGCCCAGCTGGAACAGCTGACACAGGAACTGGCAGTGAAAACCGCAGAACGGGAACAGTGTCAGGCGGGACTGCCCTATGCATCGCTGTCGTTGGCAAAGAAACAGCTGGAGCAGAAGCAGAGCACCATTCGGCAGCTGGAACAGGCACAGCAGCAGGCAGCACAGAAATGGCAGCAGCAGAAAGAACAGGTTTCTTCGCAGCAGAAACTGGTGCAGCACCTGCGGGAAACAGTCAAGGACAAGCCGGCGTATGATCTGCAAACCGCAGAACAGACGCTGGAACAGAAACGCAGCGAAAAAGAACGCACTGAAAAACGCTGCCGGCAGTCCAGTCAGCAGGCACAGCAGTGCAAGACCATTGCCGGAGAGGTACAGAAACGGTATCGCTCTTGGGAAAGCGAAGCCAGACAGGGGAATACCTTGGAAAAGCTGTACCAGATGATGACCGGTACGCTGAAAAAAGGCGAACGCATTTCGTTTGAACGCTATGTGCAGACCTATTATTTCAATCGGGTGCTGCAGTTCGCCAACCAGAAGCTCTACCAGCTTTCCAACGGCAGATACCAGTTCCGGCGGCGGCAGGAAGAAACGGCACACAACATTTCTTCGGGGCTGAATCTGGACGTGCTGGATCAATACACCGGCAAGTCCAGAAGTGTGGAAACGCTTTCCGGCGGCGAAACGTTTCTGGCATCGCTGGCACTGGCACTGGGACTTTCTGACACCGTGCAGCAGCAAAGCGGCGGCATTCAGCTGAACGCCATGTTCATTGACGAGGGCTTCGGCTCCCTGGACAGCACTGCACTGGACAATGCGGTGCAGGTATTGCAGCAGCTGTCAGACCACCAGCGGACGATCGGCATCATTTCCCATGTGTCGGAACTGGCAGAACGGTTCGAGGCACAGCTTCAGGTGGAAAAAAGCGAAAACGGCAGCCATGTGATCTGCCATTACGAATAAAGGCAATACCGTACAACGCCCTTTGCAGACGAGTTCCCCTGTCCGCAGAGGGCGTTTTGCCGTTTTTGCACAATTTTTTGACAAAAATGTTCTGCAAAATTGTTTGTGGCATTTTCATTTCCTGAAAATGCCGCCTTGACAATTTCCGCCAGCTATGGTATACTATTCTAAGTTAGAAAAAGCTAACCATCGGGAAGCACCACATGTGATCCCATGCAGTGCTTCCCGATAATCGTACACGTAGGTTAGCGAAAACTAATTTCCAAACAAAGTTTTTTCAAAAAGAGGACGGTGTGACATGTTTTTAGAGATTCAACAAATCAAGAAACATTTCGGAGAGGGTGAAAGCCGTGTCGATGTGCTCAGGGGCATTGACATCAGCATTGAAAAAGGCGAGATTTGTGTATTGCTGGGGCCTTCCGGTTCCGGAAAATCCACGCTGCTGAACATCATCGGCGGCATTGAAACGCCGGACAGCGGCAAGATCACCATTCACGGGGAAACCATTGGGGAAATGAACGAAAAGAATCTGACGCTGTACCGCCGGAAGCATCTGGGGTATATTTTCCAGATGTACAATCTGATCCCGAACCTGAATATCAAGGAGAATGTGGAAGTCGGTGCGTACCTGAGCGACAATCCGCTGGACGTAGACGACCTGCTGAAAACGCTGGGGCTGTATGAGCACCGCCACAAGCTGCCGAATCAGCTTTCCGGCGGACAGCAGCAGCGGACGGCGATCGGCAGAGCCGTTGTCAAGAATCCGGACATTCTGCTGTGCGACGAGCCGACCGGTGCACTGGACTACCACACTTCCAAGGAGATTCTGAAGCTGCTGGAAGATGTCAGCCGCAAGTACGGCAATACAGTTGTCATGGTTACCCATAACGACGCTCTGCAAAATATGGCAGACCGCGTGGTGAAGCTGCGTGACGGAAAGATCCGTAAGAATTTTGTCAACGAAACCAAAATTCCGGCAGCAGAATTGGAGTGGTGACCGATGACGAAAAAGATGAAAAATCCATTGAACCGACGGCTGCCACGGGAACTGAAAAGCGAATTCGGAAAGTATCTGGTGATCTTTCTGTTTTTTATCATGGTGATTTCTCTGGTTTCCGGTTTTCTGGTAGCAGATACCAGTCTGCATACGGCTTATCTGGACGCTTTCGACAAGTACAATATCGAAGACGGCAACTTTGCGTATGCGGAAGAAGCTTCTGACGATGCCATTGCCGCAATCGAAAAAGACGGCAAGGTCAAGGTCTATGCCAACTTCTACAAAGAAGAAGACACGGACGATTTCGAAAGCACATTCCGTGCGTTCGGAGAACGAAACGACATCGACAAGGTGTGTCTGCTGGACGGCGATATGCCCAAGGCGGACACTGACGTGGCAATTGACCGGCTCTATGCCAAGAACCATGATCTGGAAATTGGCGACAAGTTCGGTGTTGCCGGAAAAGACCTGACCATTTCCGGCATTGTGGCTCTCTCGGATTATTCCACACTGTACCAGAACGCCTCGGATATGATGTTCGATAACGACAAGTTCGGTGTCGGCGTCATGACAGATGCAGGGTTTGCAGCCCTGCGGGAAAACCACCTGCACTATAACTACAGCTGGAGTTATGACACCGCACCGGAGGACGATGCCGAAGCCAAGGACATGGCGGAAGATCTGATGCCGATTCTGGCAGAGAACGGCATGCTGACCAATTTCCTGCCGGAGTATCTCAATCAGGCGATTATTTTTGCCGGCGATGATATGGGCGGCGATATGTCTATGATTCTGGCATTCCTGTATATCGTCATTGTGATTCTGGCATTCGTGTTTTCCATTACCATTTCCAACAACATCACCAAGGAAGCGAATGTCATTGGTACGCTTCGTGCTTCCGGTTATTCCCGCGGAGAAATGGTGCGGCATTATCTGATCATGCCGATGCTGGTGCTGCTGGTTGCCGCAGTTGTGGGAAATGTGCTGGGGTACACATGGCTGGAACAGATATTCGCCAACCAGTACCTCGCAAGCTACGGCTTGACCACTTACGAAGTTCTGCTCAATCCGCAGGCATTTGTGCTGACGACAGTGATCCCGCTGATCCTGCTGTTCATCATCAATTTTGTGATGCTGACTGTCAAGATGCAAATCTCGCCGCTGCAATTCATTCGCCGCGACCTGTCCAAGCGGAAGAAGAAAAAGGCATTCCGCCTGAATACCAAAATTCCGATCATGCGTCGCTTTCAGATGCGTGTGATTTTCCAGAACTTTCCGAACCATGTCATGATCTTTTTCGGCGTATTCTTTGCCAACTTCATCCTCATGTTCGGAATGATCCTACAGCCGATGCTGGTACATTATCAGAATACCATTACCGACAATGTGCTTTCTGCATATCAGTATATTCTGAAAACACCGGCAGAAACAGAAACCGACGGGGCAGAAAAATTCTGCTTCGGCAGTCT
This sequence comes from Ruminococcus sp. OM06-36AC, assembly GCF_003438725.1. NCBI lineage: Bacteria > Bacillati > Bacillota > Clostridia > Eubacteriales > Oscillospiraceae > Ruminococcus > Ruminococcus sp. OM06-36AC. The sequence goes on along the minus strand of NZ_QSTT01000003.1, from coordinate 226,637 downwards.
GGACACCTTGCCGGAGAAACGCAGCAGTGAAAGCGTTTCCCTGTACGGCGTAAAGCCGGACAGCGACTATGTCAAGCTGCACTCTTCCGGAAAAAAAGTAGATATTTCCACTGCCTATGCAGAAAAGTACGGTGTGGAAAAGGGTGACACCATAACCCTGAAAGACCCCTATGGCAGCGACAAGTACAAGTTTGAGGTCGGCGGCATCTACGATTATCCGTCCACCATTGCCGTCTTTATGGAACAGGATCTGTTCCGTCAGACGTTCGATTACGACAGCGATTACTTTAACGCCTACTTCTCTGACCAGAAGATCAAGGACATTGACGATGCTCTGATTTCCACAGAGATCACAGTAGACGATTTGACAAAGACTTCCCGTCAACTGATTCGCTCTATGGGCAGCATGATGAATCTGTTCTTGGTATTCGGGGCACTGATGTTCGTGCTGATCCTCTATCTGCTGTCGAAGATCATCATCGAAAAGAATGCCCAGTCGATCTCTATGGTCAAAATTCTGGGGTACAACAATCGGGAGATCAACCGCATCTATCTGCACTCCACGACGATCGTGGTAATACTGTGTATTCTCATTACCATACCGATTTCCAGTCTGGTGATGAAAGAAGTCGTAGAAGTGGTATTCTTTGAATACTCCGGCTGGATCACCTATTATATGCCGGCAGTCACTTATGTGGAAGTTGCTGCATCAGGTATTATCTGCTATGCAATCGTTGCGTTCCTGCTGAATCGGAAGGTGAAAAAGATTCCGATGAGTGATGCACTGAAAAATGTGGAATAAACTAGGGCAATACCGCACAAAGAGCGTCTGGCGACTTTGCACGCCATCTGCTTGCAAATTTCCCGTCATATTTCACAAAAATGCTCGTGAATACATCAAGTATTCACTCCGCTTTTTGTTTCATCTGACGAAAAATTTGACGACGCATCTGTCGCACAATCTTTGTGCGGTATTGCCCTAGGAGGAATCTGAAACAAAAAGAAAAAATTTCAGCAGAATCCCTCCACCAGCTTCGCTGGTCCCCCTCCCTTTTCAAGGAAGGCTTATTCCTCACCAACCAAAAAAGCAATACCGCAAGGGAAAATTTCTCCTGCGGTATTGCTTTTTCTTGTGTAGGAAACGCTGAATAAAGCTTGTGCGTAAGATGCGTAGTCAGATTTTTCGGCAGATTGCACAGAAATTCCGCAGGCAGACTTGGTGTCTGGCAAGGGATTTCTGGGCAATATGACGGAAAATCTGCAAGCAGATTGCGTGCAAAGCCGTCAGGCGGGCTTTATTCAGTGCTTCCTGTATTGGAGATCGGAAATCACCGCCGCTGCTGTTTCCGCATGCGGTAGTCAGACGGTGTACAGCCGATTGCTTTGCGGAATGTTTCTGTGAAATAGCTGGAGCCGCTGAACCCGCACTGCATGGCGATTTCCGTCACGCTCAGATCCGGATTGGACAGCAGTTCGATGCTCTTGGAAATGCGGTATTCCGTCAGATAAGCATTGGGTGTCTGGTTCAGGTATTCCTTGAAAATGGAGCAGCAGCTGCTGCGGCAGACGTACCCTGCGGCGGCGATGTCCTGTAATGCGATTTTGCTGCCGTACTTCTGCTGGATAAAGCCTACCATTTTGTGCATGGCTTCCAGCCGCTTGCTGTCGTTGGGTTCCCAGGGTTCGGTGTTGTTCTGTGTCAGATTCCACAGGGCGTGACAGATGCGGTAGATGCAGCTGAACAGCAGCAGCGTGTATCCCTCCTGCTGAACAGATGCACACTGAAACAGTTCGCAGACATCGGTGATAATCGCCTTTTCCGCGGCGATTTCAGGGTGCAGGATCAGATATGGCGGAGCATGGTGGATCACCGCGTCCAGCAGGTCTTTGGTAACGGGATTCGTTGCAAGCGTCGGCGGGAACAGGACACAGTCGTAAACCCAGTTGCTGGATTTTTCCCAGTATCCATAGTGCATCTGTCCGGAATTTACAAAGATCATCTGCCCCGGCAGCAGCCTGCACTGTTCGCCATTGACGCTGTACCACATGGGAGCGTTTTTGACGTAGATGAACTCAAATTCGGTGTGCCAGTGATTGACAATGGAGAGTGAGGGATAGTCCTCCTGTGAAAAATGGGAAGCTTTGATCGGCAGATTCGGAACATTGTATTGGATAATTTCCGATTTGTTGTCTGTCAGTTCCAGTGCACTGTACATGTGGAAGGCTCCTTTCATCTCTTTGCTAAGGAAACACTGAATAAAGCCGTCAGGCGGGCTTTGTGCGGTATTGCCCTAATTCTTCACGCGGCTGCCTGTGCCAGGGCTTCCGGCTCTGCCGCCGGTTCCTGTCGTGTCAGATTCTTTACCCAGTTGTGCTTGCGGTAGTTCTTGAGCACTGCCGGAAGCTTGATGATCTCGTCTACGTTGATCAGAATATAAACGGTCAGTACCGGCAGTTTCAGAACGAACGCCGCAATCAGACCAATGGGAACGGTGACACACCACATGGTGATGCCGTCACAGATAAAGCCGAATTTGGAATCGCCGCCGGCTGCAAAGATGCCGGAGATCACCGTCATGTTGATAGACTTTCCGATGACATAGTAGGAGCAGACCACCAGCATCACACGGAGATAGCCCTTGGCGGTATCTGTCAGAGTGGAGAACAGCGGCGTAAAGGGGATCACACCCAGAATAATCACACCGGCGATCACACCAGCAAAAATAGAAGTCTTGGAAAGCTTTCTGCCGTATTCCTTTGCCTTTTCCAGTTCGCCCTGTCCCAGCAGGCTTCCCACCATAATGCCACTTGCGGTGGCAATGCCAGTGCAGAAGCAGATGACCAGATTCTTGACGATGTTGGCAATGGAGTTTGCGGCTGCGGCATCGCTGCCCATGTGTCCCATAATGACGGAGTACATGGTGAAGCCCAGTCCCCACATCAGTTCGTCACCGAGGATCGGGGCAGTGTATTTCCAGAAGTCCCGCAGCAGCACCTTGTCCGGACGAATCGCCCAGCCCAGCCGGATCTTTACGCTGTCCTTCTTCATCATGACCAGCAGTGCCCATGCCAGTTCAATGACCTTGGCGATAACTGTTGCAATGGCGGCACCGGCGATACCCATTTTCGGGAAAAAGCCGATACCGAAAATAAAGGCTGCATTCAGAATGATATTGATGACCACGGAAACAGAACTGATGACTGCACTCAGAACGGCGTTGCCGCAGTTCTTCAGAATGCACAGGTAGATCTGCGAAACGCTGAGCAGCAGATAGGAAACGCCCACTACCCGCAGATATTCCGCACCGTCTGCGATCAGCACAGGGTCTGATGCAAATGCCCGCATCAGCTGTTCCGGAAAGAACGTTGCACCAATGGTGAACGGCAGGGACAGCAGAACGGAGAATGCCAGTCCAATGCCCAGTGTCTTTTCCACGGCACGCTTGTTGCGGATCCCCCAGTACTGTGCGGCGAAAATGGAAACGCCGGCAGTAATGGCAAACAAGAACAGGGAATATACGAACTGGATCTGTCCGGCGAGGGATACTGCCGAGAGAGCGTCCTGACTGACAAACCCCAGCATAAATGCGTCTGAGGCATTGACCAGTGCCATCATCAGCTGCTGGAGAGAGATCGGGATCATCAGATGCAGCAGTTTTTTCCGGAATTCTGCACGATTGCTTTGTGTCATAATGTCATTCTCCTTTTCTGTAATTTTTTTCAAACAAATCCTGGGCAATACCGTACAAAGTCGCCAGATGCTCTTTGTGCGGTATTGCCTCAGGTGTATTTCCGGAGCAGAGCAACACGTCTTGTTCCGGATTCGTTTGATATTATAAGACAAAGAAAATTCGATTTCTATAACATTCCGCCGAATTATTATAACAATCGTACAAATTCAAGGGATTTGAAAAACGTTTTGCAGAATATGTGGTATCGATTTCAAAATCGTGCATAAATTATACGATTTTGATGTTGCTCCGATCATATCATAAAAATATCTGCTTGTCAAGCTGCCGGAGAAAAAAGAAAAGAATTTTTTACAAGACCAGTATGGCACTTGAACAACGCCAACAGATATGATATAATAAAGGTAATACCGCACAAAGAGCGTCTGGGGACTTTGCACGCCATCTGCTTGCAAATTTCCCGTCATATTTCACAAAAATGCTCGTGAATACATCCAGTATTCACTCCGCTTTTTGTTTCATCTGACGAAAAATTTGACGACGCATCTGTCGCACAATCTTTGTGCGGTATTGCCTAAAAGTATAGGCAATACTGCGAAAGGAGCATTTGCACATGCAGAGAACGATTCCACGGCTGCTGATCAGTGCAGTCGGCAGCGGCACCGGAAAAACTACAGTTACCGCAGCACTGCTGTCTGCCCTCTGTGCCCGCGGCATGCGTGTGCAGAGCCTGAAGTGCGGACCGGACTATATCGACCCCATGTTTCATAGTCATATTACCGGAAGACCGGCATACCATGCCGATCCTTTTTTTCTGTCCCGTTTTGCCATGCGGGAACTGGTTTCCCGTGTTAGTGCAGATGCGGACTGCACGATCTTCGAGGGGGCAATGGGCTATTATGACGGCATCGGCGGCACGGAGCAGGCCAGTGCCTACACCGTTTCGGACTGGCTGGAACTCCCCACGCTGCTGGTGGTAAATCCCCAAGGCATGGGCTGTTCCATAGCGGCAGTGTGCCGCGGATTCCAGACGTTCCGGACACCGAACCCGATCTGCGGCATTTTGCTGAACGGGGTTCGCCGCGGCATGGCTGCCTATTATCGGGAGATTCTGGAACGGGAAACCGGCTTGCCGGTGCTGGGCTGTCTGCCGCAGCTTTCGGAGGTGCAGCTGGAAAGCCGCCACCTTGGGCTGATGACAGCGGGAGAGGTGTCCCGACTGGACGAAAAAGTCCGGCTTCTGGGAAAGACTGCGGAAGAAACCATGCAGCTGGATCAGATTCTGGAACTCGCACGCAAGGCACCGCCGCTGCCGGAAGTGCCGCTGCTGTCAAAGCCGCAGCCGTCATTTCGGCTGGGTATCGCACAGGATCGGGCATTCTGCTTTTACTATGCAGAAAATCTGGAACTGCTGGAGCATTATGGTGCAGAATTGGTGCCGTTTTCGCCGCTGGAAGATGCAGCCCTTCCGGAAAATCTAGACGGCTTGTATTTTGGCGGCGGTTATCCGGAATTGTACCTGCCCCAGCTTAGCGGCAACACGTTGTTTCTGGAATCCCTGCGGCAGGCAGCCGAAACTGGTATCCCGATCTGGGGAGAATGCGGCGGCTTTCTGTACTTGCAGCAGTCTATGGCTGGAAAAGACGGCATACGCTATCCCATGGCGGGACTGCTGTCCGGAGATGCGGCACTGGGAGAACGCCTTTGCCGGTTCGGGTATGTCACGCTGACAGCTCGGCAGGACACCGTGTTCGGAAGGGCAGGAGCATCGATTCCGGCTCACGAGTTCCACTATGCCGACAGCACGGCGAACGGCAACGCATTTCTGGTGCAGCGTCCCAATGGGAAAACGTGGGAGGCAATGCAGTGTCGGGGAAACATCATTGGCGGATTCCCGCACTTGTATTTTCCCGCCAATCCGGAATTTCCCATGCAGTTTGCCGCGGCTTGTCGGGCGTATCGGAAGAAAAGAGGTGGCATATGCTGATTCTGGTAACAGGCGGTGCCGGCAGCGGAAAGTCCCTGCTGGCGGAGCGTATCAGCATGCAGCTGAAACGCATGCCGTTCTGGTATGTGGCAACGATGCAGGTATGGGATCAGGAGTGCCGCGACCGCATCGACCGCCACCGGCGGCAGCGTGCCGGAAAGGGCTTTCAGACAGTGGAAGCCCCTGTGCATCTGGCAGAAGCGGCAGCAGCACTGCCGCCGGACGGAACAGCACTGCTGGAATGTTTGAGTAATCTGGTGGCAAATGAGCAGTTCGGCGGAGATACCGGAGCACCGGTGCAGGCGGTTCTGGACGGGGTGCATGCTCTGTACCGGAATGTGCGGCATCTGGTAATTGTGACCAATGAGGTGTTTTCTGACGGCACGCCGGCTGACCCTGCCATGCAGGCATACCTGCAAAATCTGGGAAACATCAACTGTGCCCTCGGGGCGGAGGCAGACGTTGTGGCAGAATGCTGTGCCGGTCTGCCGGTGATCTGGAAAGGAGAATCGTTATATCATGAAATCATGGCTGGAATCTTTGCTGATCGCACTTTCCATGTATAGTGCGATTCCGGTAAAGTGTTTGAACTGGACTGAGAAAAATCTGCGGAATGCAATGGTGTTTTTCCCGTTGGTGGGGCTGCTCTGCGGGGTAGGGCTGTGGCTGGTCTGGCTGGTCTGCGGCTTGCTGCATGTCAGCAGTGTGCTGTTTGGCGTGCTGGCAGTGGCAAGTGGTGTGCTGATCACCGGCGGCATTCATCTGGACGGCTTCTGTGATACGGCAGATGCTCTCTATTCCCGCCGTCCGCAGGAGGAAAAACTGCGGATTCTGAAAGACCCCAACTGTGGACCTTTTGCGGTGTTCAGCGTAATACTGGTGCTGTTGGTCAGCTTCGGTTCGTATGTGCAGCTGTATCAGACACAGGGGCGGAATGTGGTCTGGCTGCTGGCAGGCGGATTTTTGCTGACACGCTGTCTGAGCGGGATTGCCGTTACGACGCTGCCCGTTGCCCCGACCAGTTCGCTGGTGAAAACATTCGGGGAAAATGCCGGCAAATATGTTCGTGTGCTGCTGCTTATCGAGTACGGCATTACCGGTCTGCTGCTGGTGTGGTTCTGGGGCTGGCTGGCAGTGGTGCTGGTCTGGCTGGGACTGTTCGTCTTTTGGGGCTGTTCTCACATGGCGAAGAAGCAGTTCGGCGGTATCACCGGCGATCTGGCAGGCTTTTTCCTGGTGCTGAGTGAAACCGTGTACCTGTTGGGAGCTGCTCTGCTGGGAGGTGTTCTGGCGTGAAACTGATTCTCGGCGGCTATGCCAACGGCAGAACTGCCTACGCCATGCAGAACTATCAGCTGACGGAATCGGACTGTTTTGATGCGGCGGCAGAACCGCTTGCCCGGTGGAACGGGCAGCGGCTGATCCTGCATGCGGAGCAGCTGGTGAATCCGTGGCTGGAACAGGGAAAGGAACCGTGTACGGAAATTTTGCCATGGCTGGAACGGTGGCAGAATGCAGTGCTCATCACGCAGGAAGTGGGCTGCGGTCTGGTGCCTGTCACCCCGCAGCAGCGGCAGCTGCGGGAAGCCGTGGGACATTTCAACAGATTGTTGGCTGAATGTGCAGAAACGGTGGAACGTGTCTGCTGTGGTCTGGGCATGCAGCTGAAATAGGAGCAGAACCATGTGGATATTGTTGAGTGTTGCGTTGGGATTTTTGCTGGATCTCTGCTTCGGGGATCCGGTCTGGCTGCCGCACCCTGTGGTGCTGATCGGGAAAAGTATTTCGTGGCTGGAAAAATTTCTCCGGCAAAAGTTCCCGCAAACGCCGGCAGGGGAAACAAAGGCAGGCGTGATTCTGGCGGTCTGCATTCCCCTGTGCAGCCTGCTGCTGTCCGGCGGAATCCTGCTGCTGGCGTATCATATTTCGTTCTGGCTCTGGTTTGTGCTGCACACGTTCTGGTCGTATCAGATTCTGGCAGCACGTTGTCTGGAGCAGGAGAGCCGGAAGGTGTACCGGTTTCTGGCGGCTGGCGATTTGTCCGGTGCCAGAACACAGCTTTCCTATCTGGTAGGACGGGAAACGTCACAGCTTTCTGCTGAAGAAGTGACGAAAGCCTGTGTGGAAACGGTTGCGGAAAATACCTCTGACGGCGTGACTGCACCGCTGTTTTACTTGCTGCTGGGCGGCGTGCCGCTGGGGTTTTGCTATAAGGCGATCAATACGCTGGATTCCATGGTGGGCTACCGCAATGCAAAGTACCTCTTTTTCGGCAGGGCATCGGCAAAAACAGACGATGCGGCAAACTGGCTGCCTGCCCGTATCTGCGGTGTGCTGCTGACTGTTTCCGCGTTTCTTCTGGAACTGGACGGAAAGGGAGCATGGCGGATTTTTCGCCGCGACCGAAACAACCACCTTTCCCCGAACTCTGCACAGACAGAGTCCGCGGCGGCGGGGGCACTGGGCATTCAGCTGGGCGGCACCCACGTCTATTTCGGGGAAGTGGTGGAAAAGCCAACGATCGGAAATGTAGACAGACCGGCAGAACCGGAGGACATTCCCCGTACCAATGGCATGATGCTGGCGGCATCGGGGCTGTCACTGCTAGGATTTGGTCTGCTGCGGCTGGTTGTAGTTTTGCTGCTGCGGTAAGTGAAAACCGAGTTTGCCATGTATGCCATCCATGAAAAAGGGTGGAGAGGTTCTCCTGTGAAGTGTACCTTCTAGTGCAGCCGTGTTGAAACCGTCCGGCGAAATTCGCTCGTTCCTCGCTGTCCGCCTGTGGCTTGCCAACGTCGGTTGTTGCCTTTGCCTGTATTGGCAGTGTTGATATTCGGGTGTTTTCTGGTGCAGGCGGTCAACTTTATTAAATACGGCGTTTGCAAGCTTGTATATAGCCTCCCCTATGAAGTGTACTTTCTAGGGCAGCCGTGTCAAAACCGTCCGGCGGAATTCGCTCGTTCCTCGCTGTCCGCCTGTGGCTTGCCAACGCCGGTTGTTGCCCTTGCCTGTATCGGTAATGTTGATATTCAGGTGTTTTCTGGTGCAGGCGGTCAACTTTATTTGATACGGCGTTTGCAAGTTTATCTGTTTATCGTCTTTCATGTACAACCGATTTCACAAAGAGTTACGCTTCTTTTTTTCTTTACTGAAAAGAAAAAAAGAAGCAAAAAAAGAAAAGAGTTCGCGTTTTACTTGTACTGTAAGATTCCAATATCACCCGAAGATCATACAAGAGATTCTCACCAACAAAAATCCCCCGGCGGGGTTGTAGGCGGCTTGTCCGCCGTAACACTACCCTTTTTACAGTTGAAATTGGGGCGTAGGGTCAGCGGCGACTCGCCGCACGCAGGAGGTGTGTTTATGCCGAAACATGGCGGAAATATCTATCAAAATCCGGAATGTTCCGCCGAATGGCTGGACTTTTCGGCAAATATCAACCCGTTCGGCGTGCCGGAAACAGTGCAGCATGCCATTCAGCGTGCTGTCGCTGCGTTGGTGCACTATCCCGATCCCGCCCAGCAGAAACTGCGGCAGGCACTGGCGGAATTCCATGGCAGACTGCCGGCGGAAATCGTCTGCGGTAATGGCGGTGCTGATGTGATCTTTCGCATCGCCCATGCTCTGAAACCGCAGCACGCCCTGCTGCCGGTTCCTGCATTTTCAGAGTACGAAGCGGCACTCCGCGAAGCTGGCTGCCACGTGACACACTGGAATATGCCGTTTCCGTATCAGATCACGCCTGCCCTGCTGGACGAACTGCGGCAGGGAAATTATGACTTTCTGGTGCTGTGTAATCCCAATAACCCCACAGGAACCGGAATCCCGCCGGCACTGCTGGAACAGCTCCTGCATCTTGCCGCAGAAAAGCATATCTTCGTCCTGCTGGACGAGTGCTTCTGCGATATGGCGGAAACAGAGCCGGACATTGTTTCCATGATTCCGCGGCTGTCGGAGTTTCCACATGTGCTGGTGCTGAAATCCCTGACGAAACTGTACGCCCTTGCCGGTCTTCGGCTGGGTTACGGCATCTGTTCCGATCAGAAGGTGACGGCAAAAATCGCACACACCGGACAGCCGTGGTCGGTCAATCTGCTGGCAGAAGCTGCCGGCATCGCGGCACTGTCGGCGGAGGATTATCGAAAAATGTCGCTGGAATTTCTGCAAAATGAGCGTTGGCGGCTGTTTGACGAACTGGGAAAACTGGGGTTCCGTATGTGGAAACCCAGTGCCAATTACGTGTTCTTTCAGGCGGAACAATGTCCGGATCTGGACAGGCAGCTGCTGCCCTACGGAATCTTGCTGCGGCACTGCGATACCTATGACGGACTGGACGCGACTTATTATCGTGCAGCTGTGCGGCTGCCGGAGGAAAATCAATATCTGCTGCACTGTCTGCGGTGCATTCTGGGCGAGGAGGGCTTGCTATGGCAGCAAAATCACTAATGGTACTGGGGACAATGTCGTCTGCCGGAAAAAGTTTTGTCACGGCAGGGCTTTGCCGGATCTTCCGGCAGGACGGCTACCGGACAGCCCCGTTCAAATCCCAGAACATGGCACTCAATTCCTATATCACCGCAGACGGCATGGAAATGGGACGGGCACAGGTGATGCAGGCGGAAGCGGCAGGTATTGCACCAGACGTTCGCATGAACCCGATTTTGCTGAAGCCCACCAGCGACAGCGGCTCGCAGGTGATCGTCAACGGCGAAATCTATGGCACCATGCGTGCACAGGAATATTACACGAAAAAGCAGGAACTGATTCCCCACATTCTGAAAGCCTATCACGCTCTGGCAGCGGAAAACGACATCATCGTACTGGAGGGTGCCGGCAGTCCGGCAGAGATCAATCTCAAGTCAGTGGACATTGTCAATCTGGGCATGGCGGAACTCTCGGATTCTCCGGCGATTCTGGTGGGGGATATTGACCGCGGCGGCGTGTTTGCGTCACTTTATGGTACGATCATGCTGCTGGACGATGCGGAACGCCGCCGGATTCAGGGTATTGTCATCAACAAATTTCGCGGAGATGTGGAAATCCTGAAGTCGGGGCTGACTATGCTGGAGGAACTGACTGGTATTCCCGTGCTGGGCGTGGTGCCGTATCTGCCGTTGGGACTGGACGATGAGGACAGCCTTTCCGAACGGCTTTCCCGACGGGAAGCAGCGGCGGAATCTCTGCTGGACGTGGCGGTTATCCGGTTTCCCCGCATTTCCAACTTTACGGATTTCGAAGCGTTGGAACAGGTGGAGGGCGTGTCGGTGCGGTATGTTTCCCGACGCGGTGAACTGGGCACACCAGACATGATCCTTCTTGCAGGCACCAAGAGCACAATGGCAGATCTCCGCTGGCTGCGGCAAAGCGGACTGGAGGCGGAACTGCTGAAATGCCACGAAAAAGGCGTGTTCCTCATGGGTATCTGCGGCGGTTTTCAGATGCTGGGAAAACGGCTCTGCGATCCGGAACAGGTGGAAGACGGCGGCGAACTCCGCGGCATGGGGTTGCTCGATGTGGAAACCGTTTTCCGACCGGAAAAGCATCGTGCTCAGACTGCCGGAACGGTTTCCTGTTTGTCCGGACAGCTGGAACCGCTTTCCGGCTGTGCTGTGCGGGGCTACGAAATTCACATGGGCGAAACGGTGTACACGGAAACGGCACAGCCTTTTGCCATGCTGACAGACGGCAGAAAGGACGGCTGTGTTTGTGCAGACGGCACAGTTTGCGGCACATATCTGCACGGCATTTTCGACACGCCGGAACTGACGCAGAAGCTGGTGCAGCTGCTGTTGGAGAAAAAGGGCATTTCCGGAACGACAGTGCCGGCGGTGGACTTTGCGGCGAAAAAGGAACAGGAATACGATAAGCTGGCTGATCTGCTGCGGGAGCATCTGGACATGCCGAAAATCTACGACATTCTGAACAGCTGGGGGAAAACGCCATGAAGCAGCTGCGGGAAGGATACACGACCGGTTCCTGTGCGGCGGCGGCAAGTTTCGCCTCAGTGCTGTGGCAGACTTCCGGCAAGTGTCCGGAGTGGGTCGAACTGGAAGTGCCGGCAGGAAAGCTGCTGCATCTGGAAATACAGGCAGAAGAAGCCTATACCTGCGGTGTGCAGAAAGACGGCGGCGACGATCCGGACGAAACCAACGGCTGTCTGGTGACGGCTTCTGTGGAGATTCTTCCCGCTGCCGGAGCCGTGCAGTTTCGTGCCGGAACTGGTGTGGGGACGATCACCCGAAAAGGGCTGAAACTGCCGGTGGGAGAACCGGCAATCAATCCGGTGCCGCGGCAGATGATCGAAAAGGCAGTGCGGTCTGTCATTGGAGAAAAGGGTGCAGTGGTGACGATCTCCGTGCCCAACGGGGAAGTGATCGCAGAAAAAACATTCAACGGACGGCTGGGCATTACCGGCGGAATCTCCATACTGGGCACCACCGGCATCGTCCGCCCCATGAGCGAAGAAGCCATACGGGAAACCCTGTATCTGGAATTGTCCATGTGCCGGCAGGAGTATGGCACCGCCTGTGCCTTTGTGACGGGCTATGCGGGGGAGTCATTTCTGAAGCGGCAGTATCCGCAGGGAAAAGCCATTGTGCTTTGCAGCAATTATCTGGGCTATCTGCTGGACTGTGCAGAAGAACTGGGCTTTACCCATGTGCTGCTGGCAGGCCGGACGGGAAAGCTGGTGAAGCCGGCAGCGGATATTATGTATCTGCACAGTCACACTGCCGGCGGACAGCGGGAAGTGATCTGCACCCATGCGGCACTTGCCGGAGCGTCCCGTGCACAGGTGCAGCAGCTGTATCAGTGTAACACCACACGGGACATGACGGAACTGCTCTGTACCTATCCCCTTGCGGAGCAGGTCTGGCATACCATTGCAGAGAAGGTCTGCGAAAACTGCATGCGGCGTACCCATGGAAAAATACAGGTGGGACTGCTGCTGCTGGACGAAAATGACAGGATTCTGGCGAAGAGCAGCCAGACGGATTCCATCAGAAAGGCGTGGTTGACATGCGGCACAAACTGATTCTTGCCGGAGGCGGCAGCGGCACGGCGGAGTATCTGCTGCCGGCAGCAAAAAAAGCACTGGAAGAAGTGGAACTGGTCATTGCTTCTCCGCGGTTTCTGGAACTGCTCCACGCCAGAAAGACCATGCCTATGGGGCATATTTCCGAACTGCTGGAATCCCTCCCGGCAATGCTGGAACGGGAGAGCATCGGCATTGTGGTTTCCGGCGACCCGCTGCTGTACAGCCTTTGCCGGACGCTCCGGAACCGGTATCCGGAACTGAAAATGCAGGTGATCCCCGGCGTGGGATCGCTGCAGCTGTTGGGGGCGGCGTTTGGGCTGACGATGGAACAGGCGAAGATTTGCAGCATTCACGGCAGGGCGTATCATGCCGGCACCATTGCCTGCACGGTTTCGGAGCATGCGGAAACTTTTTTCTTTTGTTCCCGCACGCAGGGACCGCGGGAGATCGCGGCGGCATTGCTGGCATACGGGCTGTCGGATACGGAAATTTTCGTGGGGGCAGATCTGACCTATCCCACCCAGAAGCTTTGGCACGGCACACCGGCACAGGCGGCAGAACTGGACGATCCGGAACTGTGCGTGGCGGCGGTGCGGAATCCGGCTCCCAAGCCGGTGACCAGACTGGGACTGCTGCCGGACAGTGCATTTCTGCGGAATCGTTCGCCTATGACCAAGGAGGAAGTCCGTGCGGTGATACTGTCCAAGCTGCGGCTGAAACCGGACGCGGTCGTCTGGGATCTGGGGGCAGGAACAGGCAGCGTTTCCATAGAATGTGCCCGCATGTGTCCGTTCGGGGAGGTCTACGCGGTGGAGTATAAGCCGGAGGCACTGGACATTCTGGAACAGAACAAGACACGGTTTCAGACGAAGAATTTGCAGATCATTGCCGGCAGGGCAGAAGAACAGGTGCAGCATTTGCCGGTGCCGGACTGTGTCTTTTTGGGCGGCAGCAGCGGTGCGGCAAAACAGCTGGTTGCCGGTCTGCGGCAGCTGCGGCAGCCGGTACGGCTGGTCGCCAGTGCGGTGACAATGGAAACGCAGGCGGAACTGTTTCCGCTGTTGCAGGAACTGCCGCAGTTCGAAGTGGTGCAGCTGGCAGTCGGCTGCGGAAAAACGGTGGGAAATTATCACGTGCTGGAGGGCAATCATCCGGTGCTGCTGTTCTCGTGCATGACAAAGGAGTAAACCATGAAACAAGGAATTTTTTATGCGGTAGGCGTTGGGGCAGGTGACCCGATGGACATGACTCTGCGGGCAAAGGCAGTGCTGGAACAGGCAGACATCATCGTCACGCCCATTCCCAAAGCCGGCGGCACATCTGCGGCATATGCCATTGCGGCACAGGCGGCAGACCTCTCCCATGCGGAACGGCTGGACATTCTGTTTCCCATGCAGGCACACAACGACTATCGGGAACGGCTTCGTTCCGGTGTATTGCAGCCGGTCTGTGCAGCCCTGGACAGCGGCAGGCAGGTGGCAATGGTGACGCTGGGTGATGTTTCTGTTTACAGCACAGCTTCCTATGTGCGGCAGCTTCTGGCGGAAAAGGGCTATGCCACACAGGTGATCGCCGGTGTGCCGTCCTTTTGTGCCGGTGCGGCAAAGGCACAGCAGAGCCTTTGCGAGAACAGCGAGTCCCTGCAAATTCTGCCGGCAGTGCATTCCCGTGAAGCGGTCGAAACCGCACTGGAACAGTTCGACAATCTGGTGGTGATGAAAGCCGGACGTGCTATGGCGTGGCTCCTGCCGCTGCTGCGGGAACGGGGACTGCTGGAACATACCACCATGCTTCGCGATGTGGGCATGCCGTCGGAATACATCGGCAAGCCGGAACTGGAGCCGTATTCATATTTTACCACACTGCTCATCAAGGGAGGAGATCTGTAAATGGTATATTTTGTAGGTGCCGGTGCCGGTGATCCGGAACTGCTGACAGTCAAAGGCAAGCGGCTGATCGACAACGCCGATACAATTATTTATGCCGGTTCGCTGGTGAATCCCGCGGTGCTGGCAGACCGCAGGCCGGATTGTCAGGTGTACGACAGTGCTGGCATGACACTGGAAGAAGTCCTTGCTGTGATGCAGGAAACAGAAGCACAGGAGAAAACGACTGTCCGTGTCCATACCGGCGATGCTTCCATTTACGGGGCGATTCGGGAACAGCTGGACGCGTTGGACAAGCTGGGGATTCCTCATACAGTGGTGCCGGGAGTCAGTTCGTTTCTGGCTGCGGCTGCGGCAATGCAAAAGGAATACACCCTGCCGGACGTGACACAGACGGTGATCCTCACCCGCATGGAGGGCAGAACACCGGTTCCGGAACGGGAACGGCTGGAAGAACTGGCGAAGCACCGTGCCACCATGATTATTTTTCTTTCGGTGGGACGTATTGCGGAGCTGGCGGAACGGCTGCGGACTGCTTATCCGGCAGCCACACCGGTGGCAGTGGTGTACAAAGCAAGCTGGCCGGAGGAAAAAATCGTGACCGGAACCCTTCTGGACATTGCCGAGAAAGTGCAGGCAGCAGGCATTACTAAGACTGCACTGGTGACTGTGGGCGAATTTCTGGGGGACACCTATGCCCTGTCGAAGCTGTACGATAAAACATTTACCCACGAATTCCGAAAGGGTATCGAAGCATGAAAACGGCGTATTTCTGGCTGACACCGCAGGGGAAACAGCTGGCAGAACAATTGCAGGCACACTTCGGCGGCACGGTGGAACCAAAGGCAGATTTTGCAGAAGCAGTGCGGCGGGCGTTTGCAGACTGTGATGCACTGGTGTTTGTCATGGCGACAGGTATCGTGGTGCGTACCATTGCTCCGCTGGTGCAGTCCAAGGCATCTGATCCGGCAGTGCTGGTGCTGGATCAGCGGGGAAAACATGTCATCAGTCTGCTGTCCGGTCATCTGGGCGGTGCCAATGCCATGGCAGAGCAGGCGGCGGCGTATCTGGGCGGAGAAGCCGTCATCACCACGGCGACTGACGTGGAACACGTGCCGGCGTTCGATCTGTTTGCCAAGGAAAATCATCTGACTATCGAAAATCTGGAAGAACTGAAATATATCAGCGGGGCATTGGTGGCGGGAGAGCCGGTTTCCCTTTGCACAGCGTTTCCGGTGGAAAAGAACGCGTTTCCGGAAACGGTACAGATACAGCCTTTCTCCGAAACGCCCCGGCATGCCTGTGCTGTGGCAATTGCAGATACCACGGAATCTGTCGCGGCACCCCATGTGCTCTATCTGCGGCCGAAAAGTCTGGTGCTGGGGGTGGGGTGCAAAAAGCAGATCCCGCCGGCACATCTGGAACAGTGCTTCCGGACGTTTTTGCAGGAGTACCATCTCAGTCTTTCAGCAGTGGAAAAGCTGGCGACCATTGGGCTGAAGCGGGAAGAGCCGGCGATTCTGGCACTGTGTGAGAAGTACCGCCTGCCGCTGGAGATCGTGGCAGATGCAGATATTCAGGCTTGTGCGTATCCCTTTGCTGCATCGGCATTTGTGCAGCAGGTCACAGGGCTGCCTTCTGTTTCAGAGGCTTCTGCCTATCTGGCATCGGGCTGCGGGGAAGTGCTGACCGGAAAAGTGAAGTACAGCGGTGTCACGTTTGCCGCCTGTCGGAAAACAATCGAGCCGCTGCATTGGAAGGAGCGAGGGCAATGAAACCGAAAATTTATGTTGTCGGGTTTGGACCCGGAGAACGTCCGTATATGACACAGCAGGCAGTGGATGCTATGACACAGGCAGATCTGGTCGTGGGCTATACCACATACGTTCGCCTGCTGGAAAAGCAGTTCCCCGAACTGCAATATTATGCCACCCCCATGCGGAAAGAAACAGACCGCTGCCGTGCTGCAGTGGAAGCGGCACTGACCGGAAAAACAGTAGCTCTGGTTTCCAGCGGCGACAGCGGTATTTACGGCATGGCTGGGGTGCTGCTGGAAATTGCAGCGGAGATGCAGGCAGATGTGGAAGTAACTGCCGTTGCCGGTGTCACGGCTGCCAGTGCGGCGGCGGCAGTACTGGGAGCACCGCTGATGCACGACTTTGCCGTTATCAGCCTGAGCGACTGCATGACACCGCTGGAACAGATCTACCGGCGGGTCGCACTGGCGGCGGAAGCGGATTTTGTCATCTGCCTGTATAATCCTAAATCCCGTTCCCGCACGGCGTATCTGGCAGAAGCGGCAAAGCTGATACAGCAGCACCGCAAGCCGGAAACACCGGTGGGCATTGTCCGGAATGCGGGACGGGAAGGGGAACGGGCCTGGATCACCACGCTGGAAAAGCTGCCGGAAGAACCGGTGGACATGTTCTGTGTGGTGCTGGTGGGCAATTCCCAGACCTATGTGCAGAACGGCAAAATGATCACGCCCCGCGGCTATTGTGTCAGACGGGAGGAATCACGTTGAAGATCGCTGTCATTGCCGGAACCAGCGAAGCTACGGAACTGATCGCGGCACTGTCGGCGGAAGATACTGTCACCGCTTTTGCCGCTACGGCATACGGGAAAGAAATTCTGGAGGGACAGCACTGCACCGTGCATGTAGGACGGCTGGACACGGAAGGGTTCCGGCAGGCTCTCCGCGGTATGCATGCCGTGGTTGATGCGTCCCACCCCTTTGCACAGGAAGTGACAAAAACCGTGCGGCAGGTCTGCACCGAATTGCAGCTGCCTTATTTTCGGCTGGGACGGCAGAAGATGACGTATGCCTATGACAAGCTGGTGCCGGTGGATTCCAAAGAAGCGGCGGCAGCTTATCTCGCCGGAATTTCCGGAAACATTTTGCTGACCACCGGTGGAAACACCCTTTCATTTTATGCGGAAAATGTGCCGGAATTTGCGGTGCGGGGGTGGGCGAGAATTCTGGACACACCGGATTCCCGCCGCCTGACGGAGCCGTTTCAGGCACATTGTATCTACGCCAAGCCGCCTTTTTCGCAGGCGGACACGGAGAAGCTGCTGCGGGAACATCAGATTGCTGTACTGGTTTCCAAGGACAGCGGCAAACGCGGCGGCGTAGCAGAAAAAATTGCAGCAGCAAAGACCATGCAGATTCCGGTGGTGCTGATCACGGCACCGGAGGAATCCGTTCACACCATTGCAGAGGTCGCAGCACAATTGCAGCAGTACCGGAGGAATTTTTATGGAACCGATCTATCAGAAACCCATGGACATTGAAGCGAGAAGCATGGCGATCATCGAGGAACACCTCACCGGCGTAACACTGCCGGAGCCGGAACGGAGCATTCTCAAGCGGGTGATCCACACGACTGCCGATTTCGATTACACGGAAAATCTGTGCTTTTCGGAAAATGCCGTGTCGTCTGCACTGGAAGCCCTGCAAAGGGGAGCACACATTGTGACGGATACCAACATGGCACTTTCCGGCATCAATAAGCGTTCACTCCACGGGCTGGGGTGCGAAGCGTATTGTTTCATGTCCGATGCAGACGTGGCAGAGGAAGCCAGAGTGCGTGGTGTGACGCGGGCAATGGTTTCCATGGAAAAGGCATGCCGGCTGGACGGGGACTTGATTTTTGCAGTGGGAAATGCCCCGACAGCTCTGATACAACTGGACGAACTGATTCGTGCAGGAAAGCTGCTGCCGAAGCTGATCATCGGCGTGCCGGTGGGGTTTGTCAACGTGGTGGAAGCCAAGGAACTGATCATGGCACAGGAGCAGGTGCCATATATTGTGGCAAAGGGGCGAAAGGGCGGCAGCAATGTGGCGGCGGCGATCTGTAATGCGTTGCTGTATCAGCTGTACCGGTAAAAACAGAATTGGAACCGGAGAAATTTTCAGCACAAACACAAAATATAATATATAAGGCAATACCGCACAAAGAGCGTCTGGCGACTTTGCACGCCATCTGCTTGCAAATTTCCCGTCATATTTCACAAAAATGCTCGTGAATACATCAAGTATTCACTCCGCTTTTTGTTTCATCTGACGAAAAATTTGACGACGCATCTGTCGCACAATCTTTGTGCGGTATTGCCATAAAGGAGATCTCTGATGCATAATCCAATACAAGACCTTACCAAAAAGGAATGGCTCCTCTGGCTGGGATCGCTGTTGATCGTCATTCTTTCCAATCTGGTATCCGGCAGTGTGGACGTTCTGACACTGGTTGCCGTCTGTGTGGGCATTACTTCGCTGATCTTTGCCGCAAAGGGAAACGTCTGGGCACAGATTCTGATGATCGTGTTCAGCATTCTGTACGGTATCATTTCGTGGCGGTTCCGCTACTGGGGTGAGATGATTACTTATCTGGGCATGACCATGCCCATGGCGGTCTGGTCTACGATCACGTGGATCCGGAACCCGTCAAAAAACGGAAACGAAGTGGAGATCCAGAAGCTGAACCGGAAACATATCGCGGGGCTTTCTGTTTTCAGCGTGGCGGTAACTGCGGCGTTCTGCTACATTTTGCACGTGCTGGATACGCCGAATATCGTGTTCAGTACCATTTCCGTTACCACCAGTTTTCTGGCGGCATCGCTGACCATGCTGCGTTCCTCTTATTATGCGTTGGGGTATGCCATGAACGATATTGTGCTGATCGTGCTGTGGGTGCTGGCATCGCTGAAAAATCCGGCGTATATCCCGGTGGCAGTGAACTTTGCGATTTTCTTTCTGAATGACCTGTACGGGTTTGTCAGCTGGAAAAAGCGGGAAGCAGTGCAGGGGTAGTTTCTCTTTCTCATGGAATAATTCTAAAAAAGGCAGCGGGAATTCTTTCCCACTGCCTTTCGTGTTTTTCTATTTTTCATGGTGCTGTTTTTGCAGCTGCAAAAAATCTTCCGCCAGCTGTTGTGCGGCGGCGTAAGAATCCAGGTGGTAGCATCTTGCCCGAAACTGTGCTGCCCCATAGAGTCCGGTCATGTACCACGCCGCATGCTTTCGGGCATCGCGAATGGCGATCTCCGGCGGCTTCTGGGGATTGCATTCCAGAATCAGCCGCACATGCCGGAGCATGGTTTCCATGCGTTCTTCCAGCGTAGGCGGCACTGCCGGTTCGCCGGACATTGCCGCCTGAATCTCCCGAAACAGAAACGGATTCCCATAGGTGCCCCGTCCTGCCATGACCAGATCACAGCCGGTCTGCTCATACAGTGCAAGGCAGTCCGCCGCAGTCTGCACATCGCCGTTGCCGATGACGGGAATGGACACTGCCTGCTTGACTTCCCGAATGGCGTTCCAGTCGGCTTTGCCGCTGTACAGCTGGGATTTGGTTCTGCCGTGTACGGTAATTGCGGCGGCACCGGCAGCTTCCATTGCCTGTGCAAAGGGGACGGCGTTGATGCTGTTCTCGTCCCAGCCCAGCCGGAACTTGACTGTGACCGGTACGCTGCTCTCCCGCACGGCAGCCCGCACGATCTCCTGTGCCAGCGGAATGTTCCGCATCAGGGCACTTCCTGCACCGGTGGCAACTACCTTATGTACCGGACAGCCCATGTTGATGTCGATCCAGTCCGGTTCGTACTGCTGCACCAGTGCGGCGGCTTTTCCTACGAATTCCGGCTCGCTGCCGAACAGCTGCAAGCCCATGGGGCGTTCCGGCTCGGTAATGGTGCAGAGTTCTGCGGAGCCTTTGTCCCCGTAGCACAGCCCCTTGACAGAAACCATTTCGCTGACGGTGGCAGCTGCCCCGAAGCTGCGGCAGAGCAGCCGGTAGGCACGGTCGGCAACGCCTGCCATTGGTGCCAGAATTGCCGTGCGGGGCAGGGCGGTCTTTCCGAGGGTGAATGCGGTTTGTATTGTCTGCATGAGGGTTCTCCTTATGATAATGTTTGATACTTTGTGCGGTGTTGCCCTATATTATAACATAGTTTTGGCGGAATGTAAACGGGGATTTTGAAAATCTCGAAAATGTCTGCACAGTGCCTGAACTGCCGCCGGTAATTCTGTTGGATACCTGCCATATTTTGTCCACGTGTCGAAAACAGATGATTCTGTTTCGTGAACGTATTTTGAAAATTAGTGGCTTTTTGCAGAAACTGCTTGACATGACATGCGAATTTGGGTATAATAAAAGTGTTGGAGAATTTTGCAAGAAGTTCCCCAAAAAAAGCATGCAATGAGATTGCTGCAAATTATCAGGAGGTAGTACCAATGGCATTGACTAACAACAAGAATGTGCTGCAGTGGGTTGACGAAATGGTCGCTCTGACAAAGCCGGCTAAGGTCGTATGGATCGACGGCTCTAAAGAACAGCTGGATGCACTGACAGAAGAAGTAACTTCTCTGCCGGAAGGCAACCATGACAAGATGTACAAGCTGAATCCGGACAAGCTGCCGGGCTGTCTGTATCATCGCACACTCCCGAACGACGTTGCTCGTGTAGAGGATCGTACCTTTATCTGCTCTAAGACAAAGGAAGGTGCAGGTCCGACCAACAACTGGATGGATCCGGAAGAAATGAAGGCAAAGCTCATTCCGCTGTATGACGGCGTAATGAAGGGCAGAACCATGTACGTGATCCCGTATTCTATGGGTCCGATCGGTTCTCCGCTGGCAAAGGTTGGCGTTGAGCTGACTGACTCCATCTATGTTGTTCTGAACATGAACATCATGACTCGTATGGGTGCAGATGCATTTAAGAATCTGGGTGACACCTCCAACGACTTCGTTCGTGGTCTGCACTCCAAGGCAGATGTTGATCCGGAAAAGCGTTATATCGTACAGTTCCCGGAAGAAAACACGATCTGGTCCATCAACTCCGCTTACGGCGGCAACGTTCTGCTGGGCAAGAAGTGCTTCGCTCTGCGTATCGCTTCCTTCCAGGGCAAGAACGAAGGCTGGATGGCTGAACACATGCTGATCCTGGGCGTTCAGAAGCCGAACGGCGAAACCAAGTATATCACTGCTGCTTTCCCGTCTGCTTGCGGTAAGACCAATCTGGCTATGCTGATCCCGCCGGAGGGTTATAAGAAGAATGGCTATAAGGTATTCACAGTCGGCGACGACATCGCCTGGATGAAGCCGGGCAAGGACGGCAGACTGTATGCAATCAATCCGGAGAATGGTTTCTTCGGTGTTGCTCCGGGTACCAATGACCACTCCAACCCGAACGCTCTGGCTTGCACCAAGTCTGACACGATCTTCACCAACGTTGCTCTGAACAATGCAGACAACACTGTTTGGTGGGAAAAGCTGGATAAGAATCCGCCGGTTGACGCAACTGAGTGGACTGGCAAGAAGGTAAATGGTCCGGAATTCATCGCTGAAGGCGGCAAGCTGGCTCACCCGAACTCCAGATTCACCTCTCCGGCAAAGAACTGCCCGTGCCTCTCTCCGGAATTCAACAATCCGGAAGGTGTACCGATCTCCGCAATCATCTTCGGCGGTCGTCGTGCATCTACCACTCCGCTGGTATATCAGTCCTTCGACTGGACACACGGCACCTATATGGGTTCTGCTGTTTCTTCTGAAACAACCGCAGCTGCTACCGGTGCAGTCGGCGTTCTGCGTCACGACCCGATGGCTATGAAGCCGTTCATCGGTTACAACGTAGGTGACTACTGGGCACACTGGCTGGAAATGGGCGAAAAGCTGGGCGACAAGGCTCCGAAGATCTTCAACGTAAACTGGTTCAAGACCGACGATGAAGGCAACTTCCTGTGGCCGGGCTTCGGCGACAACATGCGTGTTCTGGACTGGATCATCAAGCGTTGCGAAGGCACTGTAGACGCTGTTGAAACTCCGATCGGCTATGAGCCGAAGGCTGAGGACATCAACGTTGACGGTCTGGTTTACGAGGGCAAGCAGTTCACTTCCGATGACATCGCAGACCTGCTGAAGCTGGATATGGATAAGTGGGAATCTGAGATCACCGAGATGCGTAGATACTATGATGAAGACATCAAGGCTAAGGGCGGCAACATTCCGGCTGCTCTGTATGAACAGCTGGATAAGCTGGAAGACCGCATCAAGAAGGCTGCAAAGTAAGGAACATTTTTTCTGGCATAAAAAATAATTGCGTGATTGCATAAAAAGAGGACGTTTCCGTTTCGGCGGAAGCGTCCTTTTTGATTTCAGAGCATGTTCTTGTGCGGGTTGACCTGTACGGAAAAGTGCATCTGCCCTGCGGCAGTTTTCCAGTCGCTCTGTTCCATATCCTTGTAGCACTGGCTCCAAAGGCACGGCTCCACATCGAACACGTCTGCGTGGTGCTCGGAAACGGTTTCCCGAAATGCCGCCTGACACAGCTTTGTGATTTCCTGTGATGCCGCTTCAAAATCCCCATCGCCCTCTAGGAAAATGGCGGCGGTGACGTGGAATCCGTCCGGCAGTTTTTCCGCGGAAAGCTGTGTTTTGGCAGACGAAACAGCGTAGCTGCCGCTTTCTGTGGAGAACTGTTCCGGATAGTTGTCCCCGCGGAGCCAGCAGAGTCCGGAAACCGCATCTGGAGAAAGGGCAGCGGAGAGGTTCGTTTTGGTTGCGATGGCGGCGGAAAATCCGTCCTCTGTCATCAGGGGAACCAGTGCCGTGCCGGAAGCTGTGTCCCATTCCCGCAGAATGGTGAACAGATCGGTTTCCGGAAGCTGTCCGGCGTGTTCCGCCTGCCGCAGCTGTTCTACGGTTTTGATGGTGTCCTCCTGTGCAAGGGTGATGCCGTCGGCGGAACATGCCACCTTGCAGGCGGGGGACAGGCGGTACTGCTGCATCAGATCGTCCAGCTGTTCTCCAAATGCGGGATCTTCATAGGCGATCAGTTCCAGATGCCCCAGAAAAAGTGTTTTTCCTACCGGAACGGCGGCGTTGGCAACTGCCTGAGAAACGGAACTGCCCTTGCCGTAGGCAATCGCTTTTGATTCGTGAAAGTCGTGCAGCAGTACCGTCGGCGTGTCAGGAGATCGCAGTTCGATCGCCTGTAGATATGCCCTGTCCCGCACTTGGGTGGCGGCACAGCCGGTGCAGAGCAGCAGGACTGCCGCAGTCAATCCAGCCGGAAATGCAATGGTATATTTCATAGGAAACAGTTCCTCCTTTCGGGCGTTGCCAGCAGCAGAACCGGATCAGAACTCCCAGATACCGGAAACAGAAATTTTTGAAGCTGCCCCCGCAATGCCCAGCATAGACAGCAGACAGAGGGTACTGGTGTAACGCAGCTTCGGAAAGCACAGCCTTAACAGATGTGCCGCCAGCACGGCGAACAGCGTGATTCGCAGCACGCAGAGCATGACGAATACCAAGATATAAAGGGCATCAGCACGCTGGGTGCTCAGGGGCTGGGAAACGGAAACAATGGCGAAAAACGGGTGGCTGGCTTTTGCCATGCGGCTGCCCAGCACTGCCATGCCCAGCACGGAAAGATAGCTGCCCAGCAGGAACTTTCCCACCCATACCGGCACAATGCTGCGGTAGGTTTTCTTCTCGGAAAAGTCCAGCAGCAGAAACAGCAGCGGCAGTTCGTCTGCGGTGGTCATGCTGCGGAAAAAGCCTTTCCAAATGGTATCGTTGGGGGAGAGTGCCAGATTCTGCGGTTCTGCCTGTGGAATGGCACCAATACACATGATCGCCAGCGTAATCAGCAGGATTCCCAGAATCATGGTGCTGCTGCGGGCAATGGTCTGGATCCCCAGCGATACGGTGTACAGACATACCAGTGCAATCAGTGCCGCCGCCAGAAACTTTTCCGAAAAGGGCAGGGAAATTTCCTGTGAGGTCTGCTGTAACTGGACAAAGGAAGTTCCGCCGCGAAACAGCAGATAGACAATAAAGCACAGGGGCAGAATGCGGTGCCTGCGTGCACATTCGCCAAAACAGAACCCTGTCCGATAGAGCAGCAGTATGGGAATACAGAGCAGCAGCTGTACCGCGGTGGCAATGGCAGCCCCGAAAATGCCCTCAATGGTGAACGGCTCGGTGCGGCAGAGCAGGGGAAAGGCGGCACTGCCCAGCAGAACCGCAAAGATCTGGTTGGAACGGAGTTTATTCATGGTATTCCTCCACGGTGAAACTGCCGGACTGCATCTTGCGGAAGCTGACCCGCGTCAGGGTATCCCGAAAGCCCTTTTTGTACAGCGGGGCAATGGGTGCTGTGATCGGGAAGCCGAAGCTTTCGCCGGCACAGAGATTGAACAGCACGGCTGCTCCCAGCAGACTGATGCCGAACAGCCCCCAGAATCCTGCAATCAGCAGAAACGCCAGCCGCAGCAGGGTGATGCTCTGTGCCAGATCAGGCACGACGAAGCCGGCAATGACGGCAATGGCGGTGACGGTGAGCATGGGGGTGCTGATCAGTCCGGAGGCAACTGCCGCGTCCCCGATAATCAGTCCGGCGACAATGCTCACGGCACCGCCTACGGCTTTGGGCAGCCGCAGACCGGCTTCCCGTATGATCTCGTAGACCAGCAGCACACCGATTGCTTCGGCAGTCAGGGAAATGGGGGCGTTTTCCTCGGCATCTGCCAGAATCAGCAGCAGGGTGCGGTTCAGCAGTTCGGGGTGGTGCAGGGCAATCGCCACATACAACGCCGGCAGCAGCACTGCCACCAGAAAGGCGGCGTACTTGATCCAGCGAACCAGCGTGGCATAGGCAGGACGATAGCAGTAGTCGTCCATAGTCTGGAAGCTTTCGCAGAACAGCTTGGGAATCACCAGTGCGAAAGGCGTGCCGTCAATTAGCAGCCCGACGCGTCCCTCCAGCAGCTTGGCACAGAGCACGTCCGGTCGCTGGGTAGTGCCCACAGTGTCGAACAGACAGCCGCGGCGGTTCTCCAGAAAGGGCTGGAGGTAGCCGGAGGAGAGTATGGACTCCAGTTCCATTTCGTCCAGCCGTGCCTTGATCTGTGCGATTAGGGATTGGGGCACGCGGTCTGCCATGTAGCAAAGGCAAAGGTCTGTCTGGCTTTTGGAACCTTTGACAAACAGTTCCAGTTTCAGCTGCGGGGTTTTCATGCGACGGCGAAGCAGGGACATATTCACGCGGACAACTTCAATGAAGCCGTCCTTTGCTCCCATGACGTTGTCCTCGCCGGAGGGCTCGCTGACGGAACGCTTGTCGTAGCCCTGTATCCCGAATACCAGGGCAGAATCGGCTCCGTCCAGCACCAGCACGGCAAAGCCGGAGTTCAGAAACCGGAACAGGTCAGCATAGGTGCTTGCCTCTGCACGGTCGATAGAATACAGCTGGTGATTCCGGATAAAGGCGAAAACATTTGCCGCAGTAGGGCATTCCAGCCGGATCGCGGTAATGGGCTTGAGGATCAGTTCCGTCATAGTGGACGTAGACAGCATGCCCTCACAGCAGAGCAGGGCGGCAGGCAGCCCGCTGAGAACAAATTCGTTGACCAGCAGGTCTGACGAACCCTCTGCAATGGTGCGGATCTTGCTGAGGTTGACAGAAAGCTGCGGCGAAATGGTCTGTTGTAATAAAATCTCTGTGTGGTTTTGTTGCATAGGGCAACCTCCCGAATGGATTCACGGCAGGACTGCCGTTCTGTTTTCAGTATGCCGCTTTCTCGAAAAAAGATGCAAAATGGATTGCTTTTTTTCCGGAGATGTGCTATAATAAAGTGGATATTTTGTCGAAGAAAGGACGCTTTTATGAAACAACACATTTGGATATACGGGAAAAGGCTGGCGGCAGTACTCACTGGTATCGCCTGCCTTTGTGCGGCGGCTGGCTGCTCCAAGACCAACGAGATCAACGACAGTGCGGCAGTTCCGGCAAACGCACCGGTTTCGGACAGCTCCGCAGACAGCGGTGAAACGCCGTCCGACGACAGCACCGCAGATTCCACCGCAGAAGCCGGCGGCGACACTTCCATTCACGTGGTCGCGGTGGGGGACAATCTGGTACAGCAGTGCGTGTATCAGAGTGCACAGGCACACTCCAACGACGGGACAAGCTATAATTTCGATTATTGCTATGACAATATCAAGCCGCTAATCAACGGTGACCTGAATATCATCAATCAGGAAACGCTGATCTGCGGCGACGGCTTCGAGGTGTCCGGCTCCAATTTCAACTTCAATTCGCCGGTGGAACTGGGGGATGCCGTGGTGGGCATGGGCTTCAATGTCATCACCATGTGCAACAACCACCTGCTGGACAAGGGTGAAAGCGGACTGAACGGCTGCCTGAACTACTGGGATCAGAAGATGCAGCAGTATCCGGACATTCTGGCATGCGGAGTCTATCGGGACTATGTGGACATGCAGCAGCATATCCGCACCAAGGAATTCAACGGAAAAACAGTGGCATTTCTTAGCTACACCGAGAATACCAATGGCTATTCGCTGCCGGACAACTCTGAACTGGAGATCGTGTACACCTCACAGGAGGACATTATCCAGCAGCAGATCGCCGCAGCCAAGGAAATTGCGGACGTGGTAGTGGTGACCTGTCACTGGGGCGTGGAGGATACCTACAACGTTACCGACGGCGTAAAGGCACTGGCACAGAAAATCATTGACTGGGGCGGCGATGTGATTATCGGCACCCATCCGCATGTGGCACAGACAATGGAATATCTGACCCGTCCGGACGGTACGCAGGGCTTTGTGTTCTATTCGCTGGGAAATTTCATTTCTGCCCAGACGGACAACATGAACCTGATCGGGGAACTGGCAGACTTCAACATTGTGGCGAAAGAGGACGGCTCTGTGACCATTGAAGATGTCAAGGTTTCGCCGGTGATCACCCAGTTTGACGACGGGCGGGAATCCAATCTGCGGCTGTATCCTTACAGCATGTATACGGATGAACTGGCTGCCCAGCATGGACTGCCCTATTGTTCGTCCAGTACAGGTCCGTCCTATCAGGTGTGGAGCATGGAGAAGATTCGGGAACTGTTTGACACCTCTGTGCCGGAGCAGTTCCGGAATTACAATTGATAGGGAGAGAGAAAATCTTATGAGAATCATGTGGAAAGGCAAATTTGACGGCAACGAGGAGAGTTTGCCTCACGGAGAGCACAAACCCAATGCGGTGAAATTCAAGGAAATTGACGACATCAAAAAATTGGGGTTGGTTTTGAATTTGCTTTCTGTGCCGCTTATGATCGTGACGTATGCCATTGTGCTGCTCCGCGGCGGTTTTGATGTGATACTGGAACACTTTTGGATATACTGGGCGGGAATTCTGGCGGCAATTGCCTGCCTGATTCCCCATGAGTTTATCCACGCTGTGTGCTTCCGGAAAGAGGCGTATATCTACACCAATCTGAAAAACGGTATGCTGTTTGTGGTTGCACCGGAGGATATGAGCAAGAGCCATTTTATTGTGATGAGCCTGATGCCGAACCTGATATTCGGATTTGTGCCGTTCCTGCTGTACCTGATTTTTCCGCAGCTGGGATTTCTGGGTATACTGGGAGCGACTTCCATTCCGATGGGCATCGGGGACTATTACAATATCATCAATGCCCTGACACAGATGCCCAAGGGAGCGAGAACGTATCTCCATGGCTTTCACTCCTACTGGTATCTGCCGGAAGAGCATGCAGAGCAGGCGGAATAATATGTACGGGACGGTGGAAACATCGTCCCGTTTTTTGTGTGCCGTAATCAGCCGAAATATGCCGTGGGATCTACATACACGCCGCTTTTCTGCACTTCCAGATGCAGGTGCGGCTCCAGGGCACTCTCCAAGTCCGGACTGGCACCGGTCACACCGATTTTCTGTCCGGTCTGTACCGTGTCACCCTCCCGCACTTCCAGCGAGCCGTCCAGACCGCAGTACCGGCTGGTCACACCGTTGTCGTGGTCAATGGTCACGGTATAGCCCCACAGGGCATCGCTGCACACTTTGCTGACAGTACCGGTATCTATGGCGAAAACGTCTGCACCGGCGGCACAGCTGAGGTCTACGCCGTTGTGTGTCTGCCATGTACCGGTGGTTTCGGACTTGATGAGTTCGCCGTCACTGAACGGGTTCAGGATCGCAAAGTCTGCCAGCGGCGGGGTCAGCTGGTGTACCGGTGCTTCTTCCGGCGGAGCTGTTTCCGGAACTGTTTCTGCTGCGGTGGCTGCTGTTTCTGTTGCCGGTGCAGTGGTGGCTGCCGGCGGGGCAGTGGTTTCTGCGGGCTTCGCCACGTCAGTCTGCACGCCGATAACAGGGGCTTCGTATGGTTCGGTTTCAGATTCGGCTTCGGTCAGTTCCATCTGTTCGTTCAGGGAATTGAGGTTCTGCTCCAGTGTCTGACTGGTCTGGCGGTACGCAAAGACACAGGCGGCACCGATCATCAGCAGGCTCAGGAAAAGGGCTGTGTAAAATCCGCGGAATCTGGATTTCTGTTTTGTCTGGGTTTTCATCAAAACCACCTCCAGTGCTAGTTTGCACCGGAGGAATTTTTTTATGCAGACAACAGAAAAAATGGGAAAAGTTGCTTTACAGGTTTGGGCAATACCGCACAAAGAGCGTCTGGCAACTTTGCACGCCATCTGCTTGCAAATTTCCCGTCATATTTCACAAAAATGCTCGTGAATACATCAAGTATTCACTCCGCTTTTTGTTTCATCTGACGAAAAATTTGACGACGCATCTGTCGCACAATCTTTGTGCGGTATTGCCTTTGTTTTTCCTGCGAATAACAGAAATGTATCAAACATCGGCTTGCAATTGCTGGGAAAATAGGGTATAATAGAAAAGCACTGCACAGAAATGTGCGAATCTGTTAGGGCAATACCGCACAAAGAGCGTCTGGCGACTTTGCACGCCATCTGCTTGCAAATTTCCCGTCATATTTCACAAAAATGCTCGTGAATACATCAAGTATTCACTCCGCTTTTTGTTTCATCTGACGAAAAATTTGACGACGCATCTGTCGCACAATCTTTGTGCGGTATTGCCTTAGAAATAAGGAGAGATTCTATGAAACCAAAAAAGGCGGGCAGTGTCAGACGGCTGCTGCCCTATATGAAAGGGTATTGGAAAGAGTGCATTCTCGGACCGATATTCAAGCTGCTGGAGGCGATCTTTGAACTGATCGTGCCGCTGGTAACTGCGAAAATGATCGACGTGGGTATCGCCAATCGGGATACCGGATACATCTGGAAAATGGGCGGGGCAATGTTCCTGCTGGCGGCGTGCGGACTGGCATTCGCTTTGATTTGCCAGTATTACGCTTCCAAGTGTGCCTACGGCTTCGGCACGGCACTGCGGCGGGCACTGTACCGCCATGTGAACACCCTTTCGCACAGTGCGGTAGACCGTATCGGTACGGCTTCGCTGATCACCCGAATCACCAGCGATTCCAATACGGTGCAAAGCGGTCTGAACATGGTGATTCGTTTAGCGACCCGCTGCCCGTTCCTGATTATCGGTGCGGCAATTATGGCAATGCGGATCGACCTCAAGCTGTCCATCATTTTCCTGATCGCCATTCCGATCATCGGCGTGCTGCTGTACAGCGTGACCTGCTGGACGATTCCCCGCTACGGTGAGAATCAGGGCAAACTGGACAACATTGCACGGCATACCCGTGAAAATCTGGACGGTGTCCGTGTTATTCGGGCGTTCTCCAGACAGGACGAGGAAATCGAATCCTACCGGAATGACTGCGATGTGTTCGCCAAGCGTTCCATTGCCGTGGGCAGAGTGGGTGCGATTCTGAATCCGGCTTCTTTCTTCATTATGAATATGGGCATTGTGGCAGTGCTGTGGTTCGGCGGCATTCGCGTGGACACCGGTCATCTGACACAGGGTGAACTGACTGCATTTGTCAACTACATGACACAGATCGCCCTGTCTATGGTACGTATGGCGGAACTGCTGATCTCCTTTAATAAGGCAGCGGCTTCTGCCAAGCGAATTTCCGACGTGCTGGCAGAGGAGCCGGAGATCACAGACGGCGAAAAGCCTCTGACGGTACAGGAACAGGCTCCGGTGCTGGCATTCGATCACGTGACATTTGCCTATCCGGACGGTGGTGAGGCTGCCATTCATGACATCAGCTTTAGCCTGCGGGCAGGAGAAACGCTGGGCATTATCGGCGGTACCGGCAGCGGTAAGAGTACCATTGCCAACCTGATCCCGCGGTTCTACGACACCACTGAGGGAACGGTGCGAATCTACGGCGAAGATGTCCGCAGCTACACACTGGATTCCCTCCGGCAGGTGATCGGCGTGGTGCCGCAGAAGGCATCTCTGGTCAGCGGTACGATCGCGGAAAACCTTCGCTGGGGAGATGCGGCGGCAGATGACGCAGAACTGGAACATGCCTGCAAAATTGCACAGGCGTGGGAATTCGTCAGCCAGACCTCCAGGGGACTGGAAACGAAGGTGACACAGGGCGGACGCAGCCTGTCCGGCGGACAGAAGCAGCGTCTGACCATTGCCCGTGCACTGGTAGGACACCCGAAGCTGCTGATTTTGGACGACAGTATGAGTGCACTGGACTATGCCACCGACTTGGAACTGCGGCGGCAGCTGGCGGCGGAAATGGGCGATGTGACAAAGATCATGATCTCCCAGCGTGCCACTTCCATTCAGCATGCTGACCACATTCTGGTCATGGACGACGGAAAGTGTGTGGGCTATGGCACACATGACGAATTGCTGGTACAATGTCCGGTCTATGCGGATATTTACCACACACAGATGCAGTGAGGAGGGAAAGTTTATGCTGACAGTCATTCGGCGAATTTTATCGTATACCAAGCCGTGCCGCAAGGAACTGCTGGGAATGCTGCTCTTTGCGTTGATCGGCACAGGACTTTCCCTGTTTGTGCCGATCCTCATTGGTAAGGCAGTGGACTGCGTGGTTGCTGTACACGAGGTAGACTTTCCACAGCTGTGGAAAATCATCATCGTTCTGGCACTGACCATTGCTGTCAGTGCCCTGTTCCAGTGGCTCATGTCCCTCTGTACCAACCGTCTGGCGGCACACACCATTCGCGACCTGCGGTGCGACCTGTTCAGCCACTTGCAGCATGTCCCGCTGCGGTACATCGACGGACAGGCGAGAGGGGATCTGATCGGCAGAGCCGTTTCGGATATGGAGATCATTTCTGACGGTTTTCTACAGGCGTTCACCCAGTTTGTCACTGGTATTTTCACCATTCTGGGTACGCTGATCTTTATGCTGACGATCAACATTCGCATTACCATTCTGGTAGTCATTCTCACGCCGATCTCCCTGCTGGTTGCGGCGAAAATTACACAGATGTCCCGTTCCTCCTATCTGAAATCCTCCGATGCCCGCGGAGCACTGGGCGGTCTGGTGGAGGAGATGATCGGCTCCCAGAAAGTAGTCAAGGCGTTTACCTATGAAAAGCGTGCGGAAGAACGGTTTGACGTATACAATACCGAATTGCAGCAGACCGGAGCAAAGGCAACATTTTTCGGTTCAATCACCAATCCGGTGACACGTTTTGTCAACGCTCTGATCTATGCCGCTGTGGGTGTCTGCGGAGCACTGGCAGCTACAGGCAATGTGCCGCTGATCGGTGTGATCACCGTTGGTCAGCTGGCAAGCTTCCTCACCTATGCCAACCAGTACACCAAGCCATTCAACGAGATCAGCGGCGTGGTGGCAGAACTGCAAAACGCCGTTGCTTCCGCAAAGCGTGTGTTTGCAGTCATTGACGAACCGGCGGAGTCGGACGACAGCCATCTGCCGGAACTGCAAAACTGCAACGGCACCATGCAGCTTTCCCATGTGAAATTTTCCTATGTGCCAGACCGTCCGCTGATTACGGATTTCAATCTGGACGTACACTGCGGACAGCGAATCGCCATTGTAGGGCCTACCGGCTGCGGCAAGACTACACTGATCAATCTGCTGCTGCGGTTCTATGACGTAGACGGCGGCGAAATTTCCGTGGCAGGGCAGAACATTGCCGGTGTCACACGGGACAGCCTGCGTGCCTGCTACGGTATGGTATTACAGGAAACGTGGCTGTTCACGGGAAGTATTGCGGAAAATATCGCCTACAGCCGACCGGACGCGACACGGGAAGAAATCGTGGCTGCGGCGAAAGCTGCCTATGCAGACGGCTTTATCCGCCGGCTGCCCAAGGGATATGACACGGTGCTGACAGAGGACGGCAGCGGCTTGTCACAGGGACAGAAGCAGCTGCTCTGCATTGCCCGCATCATGCTGACAGACCCGCCGTTCCTGATTCTGGACGAAGCCACCAGCAGCATTGACCTGCGGACGGAGCAGCGGATCCAGAAGGCATTTGAAAAGCTGATGGCAGGCAAGACCAGCTTTATCATTGCTCACCGTCTTTCCACGATCAAAAGTGCAGACTGGATTCTGGTGATGAATCAGGGAAATGTGCTGGAACAGGGAACGCACGATTCGCTGATGGCACAGAAGGGCTTCTATGCAAACCTGTATCAGAGTCAGTTCGCAGACAGCGAAACTGAAACTACAGAATAGCAGCGTAAATTGCCCTATGAATAACCAAATGCCCCCGACTTTCTTTTTTGGAAAAGTCGGGGGCATTTGGTTTGGGTAGTGTTGCCCCTTGGATATTGCTGCGTATTCAGGCGTGTCTGGTTTCCTGTTGCTCCAGATGGTGGAAGAAATCCGCCTCTGCCTGATTGCAGGCTTTGCCGTTTTCACTGTACAAGTTCAGGTGGAATACGTGGCTGTCTGACGGTACGCCCTCGCCGTATTCCGCAAAGGTGAACGGTATCCCGCATGCTTCCAGCCGCTGCCGCATCGGCGTTGTGCGGGGACGCAGTCCGTCGTTGACACTTGCCATGAGATACGAGGGCGGAAAGCTGCTGTTCATATAGGTGAGAACTTGTTCAAACAGCTTCTGCTGTTCCGGAGCGGCTTCCTGTGTGTAAATGTTTTTGTGTATATTTTCCAGTGACATGTCATAGATGCCGCAGTTCAGAGCAGTGCCGTCCGGCAGCTGGTCATAGGTGGCAAAGTCCAGCCGTTCCCGATAGGCGGCGTTTCCTGCCAGAATGCAGTACTGGCTGACCAGCTGGGCACCGGCGGAATCGCCTACCAGAAACCAGTGGGGGTTGGACGTGTATTGCTTCCGGTGTGCCAGTGTCCAGCGAATCGCCTGACACACATCGGCAATGGCAGCCGGATAGGGGTGCTCCGGAGCAAGACGATAGTTGCAGTTTACCACCACGAAACCCAGTTCCGCCATGTGCATGCAGTAGAACCGGTACAGTTCCTTGTCCCCGTAGAACCAGCCGCCGCCGTGAATGCTGATCAGCACCGGCAGATTTTCGCCGTTTTGCACCGGACGGTATACGTCCAGCAAGTGCTCCGTGATGCCGTCACCGGCGTAGTCCAGATCGCAGAATTTTTCTATGCCCTGCGGCTCCTGCAAGCCGCTGTCCCGCTTGGCATCATTTGCCGCCCAAGCAATGCGGCTTTCCTGTATTTCCTTTGGAATGTTCATTGGTTTTCCTCCCATATCTGTATGGTTTTCAGAATGTCCTGATAGACCAGTTCTTTTTGCGGCTCGTTGAGAATCTCGTGCCGCATCGCCGGAAACAGTCTGGCGGTCACGTTTTGGTATCCCACACTGCGGAGCAGTTCCGCTGCCTGCTGGAATTTCTGGTCGCTGTCGCGGCAGGGATCCTCTGCACCGGAGAGAAACCGGATCGGCAGTTCCGGCTGTGTCACCCGCCAGTCCTCTGTGCTGTAGACTGTCCGCAGCAGATAGAGCAATGCTTCGTAGCCGTTCAGGGAAAAGTTGAAGCTGCAAAGCGGATCTGCGTTGTATGCATCTACCACGGCGGGGTCACTACAGATCCATGCGTTAGGTCTGTCTTCTTCCCGAAACGGTTTCTGGAATCCGCCGAACAGTGCTTCTGCCAGAATCGGGCTGTGATACTGTGCACCCTTTTTCCTGGCGAGCAGTGCCCGCACCCGTTCGCCCAGCCCCATGCCAAAAACGGCACTGGGAGAGCCGCAGACGAACACACCGTCCGGCACATCGGGATACCGT
The DNA here is from genome assembly GCF_003438725.1 of Ruminococcus sp. OM06-36AC. Lineage (NCBI taxonomy): Bacteria > Bacillati > Bacillota > Clostridia > Eubacteriales > Oscillospiraceae > Ruminococcus > Ruminococcus sp. OM06-36AC. The sequence continues at coordinate 192,040 of NZ_QSTT01000003.1, read as the reverse complement.
TTCAGATAGCACCGCACCACCAGCGAACCCATGCTGTGCCCGAACAGATACAACGGCAGTTCCGGATACTGTTCCCGTATCCAACGTGTCACCTGATAGAGGTCGGAAACGATCGCCGTGCCGCCGTCCGGATAAAAGTACCCCAGATCTTCCGGCTGGCGGACGCTTTCACCGTGTCCGCGGTGGTCGTGAATGATGCAGAGATAGCCGTGGTCTGCTATTTCCTGTAGGAACGGCAGGTAGCGTTCCTTGTGCTCGCACATGCCGTGTGCCACCTGTAGAATGCCCCGACAGGGTTCCTGCTCCGGACGAACCACCAGCCCATGCAGCAGCAGGCGGTCATGGTGGGATTCCAACACAAATGTTTCTGTCATATGCTGTCCTTTCTGTGTGTGGTTTTGGTTTGCTTATCATATAGTATACCAAAAAAGTTGGCGGTTGTCTATATGCAGGTATTTCGCATTGTATCACAATTGTAAATTCTAAGTCAAAAAGGTTTTGAAAATGAAAAAGGAGCGATTGGAGTCGCTCCTTTCTTTTCGTAAATAATCAGTATGAAAATATGAAATCTAAGTTACTGGATATGTTTGCTTTAAATATGCTGTCAGCATTTCCGGAATGTACTGGTAGTGATGTGTGTGATATAATTGATAGGTGACATTTGCATTATGAGATTCCAGCCGCTGATTCAGCTTTTCCAAACCTTCTAGTGTAGTATCATGACCGTTATAGTATTCGCTGTAGTCAGAGTCTTCCAACGTTCCGCCACACAGAAAAACCTTTTTATCAAGTGTATCATTCCTGTCAAAATAGCCGTAATCATTGCTGTAGTCTTCGGGATCAACACCTAGTTCTTCATGATACAAATTCCAAAATGCCGGACTTCCAATAATGTAATTCCCAAACGGCTGATTTTCATATAAATCAGACTGAAATAATGCTTCATGTGTAAAAACGCCGCCGTTGGAATGTCCATACAGTGTTGAATTCGTATAATCAATAGAATAATTTTCTCCAAGATACGGCATTAGATTATCCGTGATAAAGTCAAGCAGCATACTGCCTTTTTGAATAAAATAGGTGATGCGGTTGTCGTTGTCAGTGCCGTCAATGTTGTAATCATATCCCAGACTGACAAGTATAACAGGAGCTGCTTCACCATTTTCCATGACGCTTCTCAGTTCTGTACAATTTCCAAATCGCCATACACCGTCTGTCAGAAAAAATACGGGATATGTTTTGCTGTTATCATAGTCCGGCGGTAGAGTGACATGCACCAAAAAATCAACATCTAATTCCTCATCATAAATGTTGATTTCGTCAATAGAATCCTTGATTTTCTCTACTGCATCGCGGTCATATTCCCATACGTTTCGATAATCTGCATTTTGATTGCTGGCATACAGGGACTGATCTGTTGCATCAATGCTTCCCGCCGGAAGCACCTCATATTCTCCGGTTTGCAATGCCTCATTGGCAATCCTCATACGAAGTATGTCATTCTCAATTTCCGCATCAGAATAATCATACTGCTTTTCGTCTTCCCTAATCCAATCCAGATATTCTTCAAAATTAGCAAAGGACTTATTTTCTTGTGCACCATCATTGCTGAGTGCAAAGTCAATTGTGCCGCCGTCATAATTGGGATCACTGTTTGGAACGGGATATAACAGCAAAACATCATCTACAAGAATATATTTTAAAGGTAATTGCTCACTGCCATTTATCAATTGCTCCAATTTTTGACATTCTTCTTCTGTCATATTGCTGCGATTATTCTCAAGAGTTTCGCGAAGTTCATCTGCTGCATAATACTCAACACAAACTTTATGTTCTGATGTTACAGCAGATTCTGTTTGTGCTTCAGAAGCGTCATCAAGAAGTGTAAGTTCATGTTTGCTCACAGATTTCAGTTCAGTTGGTGTCATCTGATTGGTGAGTTGTATCTTTTCAGAATCTTGTAGATTCTCTGCTGCGGATTCATGATTGCCAGTTGTACTTGTATTGCTTTTGCAGGCAGTTGATGATACAAGCATGACAAATGACAAAAGAACGACTGCAATTCTTTTCATAATAGGAAAATTCCTTTTCATTTTACTAATTTTGATATGAAAATCGAAACTTATCAAAATCTCTTATACATTATACCATACTCATATCTGAAAAGTCAATAGAATATAGGAAAAATTATATGTTTTCTTTTGAATTTTGGGAAAGTTCCACTTTTTCAATGCCTTGCACAAATCGACAAAACGTGCTATAATGAAAACAAGAACTGAAAGGAAATACTGAAAAGAAAGAGGGAACTCCCATGCTTCAAGAAATGTTACAGCAGATCTCATCACTGGATTCCGCGGCTATGGAAACAGCACGACAGCACTGGGACGCGATTGCCAAGCCCCTGCACAGTCTGGGGCGGCTGGAAGATCTGGTGGTACAGCTGGCAGGCATTACCGGTACGGCGAACCTGCCGCCGCGAAAAAAGGCAGTCCTGATCTTCTGTGCAGACAACGGTGTTGTGGCAGAGGGCGTGACGCAGACCACACAGGCAGTCACTGCCGCCGTTACCCGCAATTTTACCATGGGCATCGCTTCAGTCAACGCCCTGTCCCGTGTCTGCGGGGCAGATGTTTTTCCCGTGGACATCGGCGTGGCGGAGGAACTGCACTGCGACGGCATAATTTCCAGAAAGATCGCCGCCGGCACCCGCAACTTTGCCCATGAGCCGGCTATGACGCGGGAGCAGGCAGAACGTGCCATTCTCACCGGCATTGCACTGGTGGGAGAAAAGGTCGCCGCCGGCTACAACCTGATCATCACCGGCGAGATGGGTATTGGCAACACCACCACTTCCAGTGCGGTCTTTTCCGTTTTGCAGCAGCTGCCGCCGGAGCAGGTCACCGGACGAGGTGCCGGTCTGTCCGGTGCGGGACTGCGGCACAAGGTGGAAGTCATTGCGAAAGCCATTGCCCTGCACCAGCCCGACAGGAACGATGTGCTCGATGTGCTTTCCAAGGTCGGCGGGCTGGACATCTGCGGTATGGCTGGGGCATTTCTGGGCGGTGCAGTCTACCATGTGCCGGTGCTGATCGACGGCTTTATTTCCGCGGTGGCGGCGAATTGTGCCGTGCGGCTGGTTCCTCTCTGCCGGCAGTATCTGTTCGCCTCTCACTGTTCCAGAGAGCCTGCCGGAAAGCTGGCACTGGAGGCACTGGGGCTGCGTGCCTATCTGGACTGCGACATGTGTCTGGGAGAGGGCACCGGCGGCGTGATCGGTGCCAAACTGTTCGACTTTGCACTGGCAGCATATGGCGAGATTGCCGGCTTCGATGCCGTGGGAATCGCTCCCTATGAAAAATTACAATAGGCAATACCGCACAAAGAGCGTCTAGCGACTTTGCACGCCATCTGCTTGCAAATTTTCCGTCATATTTCACAAAAATGCTCGTGAATACATCAAGTATTCACTCCGCTTTTTGTTTCATCTGACGAAAAATTTGACGACGCATCTGCCGCACAATCTTTGTGCGGTATTGCCAATAACGGCAGCACCGCATAAATCATTCCGGAAAAGGAGAGATGTACATGAAATATCAGACTACCAACCTACAGCCCACCAAGCGTTATCCTACCTATCAATTCCACGCCAGAACGGCACAGAAAAAACTGCCTGCGGAACAGGTTTTCTGCATCTGTGTGCTGGAAACCCTGCATTGGCTCCGTTCCCGCCTGAAAAAATTCAGCAGCCTGCCAGAGGACATTTGCACACCGGAGCCGGCACAATATGAAGCCTTTTCCATGCAGCAGCTGCACTCGTTTCACTCCTCGGTGGGGGCGGCTGTTGATGTGATCTATCTGGAAAACCGCGGGCTGTGGTCGTTTCAGATCACCGAGCCGGACATTGGTGCCAATCTGGGTACTCCGCAGGAACGCCCTGCGGTCAGCGGCAGAATTTTTGAAACCGAGATCTCTTTCCTGCTCTGCAAGGACGATGTGGAAGTGGGTGTCCGCACCATTTGTTCTGAACCGTCAGACAGCACGGCTCCCTGTGAAGTGTTCCGTCCTATGATCATTCCGGCACTGGCACAGAATCCCCATGTGGGATTTCTCAAAAACGGTTTTCTGCTGAACGGAAAAGCCATGGAGATTCGGAAGAAAAGCGACATTGCCTACTTTGATGCTCTCTGTCACGCAGCAGATTTCGACATGCCCCTGGTCGTTGTGGCGGACAGCGGTACAGTGCAGAAAAAGCTGGATCTGGAGCAGCTGGACGTTTCAGCTGTGCCGAAACTACAGTCCTTTTCCGCAGAGCTTTCTGCCCATAACGACATGCTGCACTTTTATGACCGCAATGTGCAGATGAATGAAGCGGAATCGACTGTGACCAAAAACCTACAGCAGCCGCTGAACCGCCGTGTCAAGCGGCATGTCAGCAGCAAGATGAAACTCAAACCGGAAGCAGCTTCGCCGGCAAAGGCGGAAACGACGGAAAAACTGCCGGTATTTCCGTTTGAGAAACTGGCGGAAAAGCTGCTGGGGTTCGGGGTGGTCTGTTTCGTGGAGCACCGCTGTCTGGAAGAATTTTCCCGCAAGTATAAGCTTGCGTTGCAGGAGGGGGACATGCTGATCCTTCGGCACGGCAGTACGGCGGAACGCTATTCCTATGCCCAGTACGCCAGGGACATGGACGGCTTTTCTCGCCAGCGGAAGCAGGAACTGCGGCAGATGCTCAAACGCGGAGCCTTTACATTTGGCAGGATCCTGTTTCATTCAGATGCACGGCTGGCAGTATTGCAGGACAGCCAGCAGGAAACCCTTTCGCTGGAGGAACGCTGCCGCATCTTACAGCAGGAAAACGACGAGCTGAAAAACCAGCTGAAAGATTTTACCCAGCAGAACACGGATATGCGTATGAATGGGGAACAGCTGCGAATCTATCAGAAGCAGCTGGCAGAAAAAGAAGCGGAACTGGAACGGCGGAATGCGGCGTATCGGGTTCTGGAACAGGAATACGATTCGAAAAAAAATTCCTATCAGCAGTCTACGGAGATCGTGCAGTTCTATCGGGAAAAGGCAGACATTGCCGCGACATTCCCCACAGACAAGGAAGCCATTCCAGAGTGGGCGGAAAAGCATTTCTCGGACAGCCTGATCTTTACCCAGCGTGCCAGAAACAGTCTGCGGAAATTCAGCAGCAAGCTGGATCTGGCAGTGATCTGTGACGGTATCCTCTATCTGAGTGCCTATGGAAAGTTCCGGCAGGGGAACCTGAGCGAGGAACTGCTGGAACTGTATGGTCAGCGATATTGCTGGGACGTGTCCCGCTGCGGGGCGGAAACCCTGCGGGTGCATCGGGAAGATTATCTGGCACAGGTGGACGACCGGAAGTATCTGCTGGACATGCACATCAAGTACGGCATCAAGGCAAAGGGACTGGCACGTCTGTATTTCTGCTGGAACGAGGAACTGCAAAAAATTGTGCTGGGGTATCTCCCCAGCCACCTGCCCACGCTGAAAAATCCCACGTAACTGCATGCTCCTGCGGCGGCGGGAAAGCTGTGCCTTGACAATCTCCTGAAAAACCGTTATAATATACCATGGAGTAATTTCGGAACAGAGCCGGCTCGGCTCAAATGGAAGGAAGATCATAGAATGGAACATATCCGCAATTTTTGCATCATTGCTCATATTGACCACGGCAAGTCCACACTGGCAGACCGGATTCTGGAACAGACCTATACCGTTGCCAAGCGGGACATGGAAGAACAGATCCTGGACAACATGGATATTGAACGGGAACGGGGAATCACCATTAAGGCACGTGCAGTCCGTCTGAATTATCGTGCCAAGGACGGGGAAACCTATGTGTTCAACCTGATCGACACCCCCGGTCACGTGGACTTCAACTATGAGGTTTCCCGCAGCCTTGCCGCCTGTGAGGGTGCGATTCTGGTAGTCGATGCTTCACAGGGCATCGAAGCCCAGACACTGGCAAATACTTATCTGGCAATCGAACACGATCTGGAAGTAGTGCCGGTTATCAACAAGATCGACCTGCCTGCTGCAGATCCTGACCGTGTCTGCGAGGAGATCGAAAATGTGATCGGGATTCCCGCAGAAGATGCCCCGCGGATCTCCGCAAAGGCAGGCATCAACATCGAAGCCGTCATGGAAAAAATTGTGACGGACATTCCGGCACCCAAGGGCGATCCGGATGCTCCGCTGCAGGCTCTGATCTTCGACAGCTATTATGATGCCTATAAGGGCGTTGTCATCTATATCCGCGTCAAAGAGGGTACCGTCAAGGTCGGGGATACCATTAAGCTGATGGCGACCGGTGCGGAATTCACCATTGTGGAAGCCGGCTATATGACAACGAACACGCTGGTCAACGATGGTGTGCTTCGTGCAGGCGAAGTTGGCTACCTCTCCGCTTCGATCAAGAGCATCGGCGATACCCGCGTAGGTGATACCGTCACCCATGCAGACCGCCCCTGTGCAGAACCGCTGCCCGGTTACCGCAAGGTCAACCCCATGGTCTTTTCCGGTATCTATCCGGCAGACGGTGCACGCTACGGCGACCTGCGGGACGCACTGGAAAAGTTACAGCTGAATGACGCGTCCCTTTCCTTTGAGCCGGAAACTTCCATTGCACTGGGCTTCGGATTCCGCTGCGGCTTTCTGGGACTGCTGCACATGGAGATTATTCAGGAGCGTCTGGAACGGGAGTATAATCTGGATCTGATCACCACTGCTCCCTCTGTTATCTATCGTGTCACCCTGACCAGCGGGGAAGTACAGTACATTGACAACCCCACCAACTATCCGGATCCGGCAGTAATCGCCAAAGCGGAAGAACCGATGGTCAAGGCGGAGATCCTGACACCGGCGGACTTTGTGGGCAATGTCATGGAACTCTGCCAGAACCGCCGCGGCGTGTTTGTCAATATGCAGTATCTGGACGACACCCGCGTGTCCCTGCACTATGTGCTGCCGCTGAATGAAATTGTGTACGACTTCTTTGATGTGCTGAAATCCCGCACCCGCGGCTATGCATCTTTTGATTATGAAGTCAGCGACTATATGGAATCCAAGCTGGTGAAACTGGACGTACTGCTGAACGGCGAAATTGTCGATGCTCTGTCGTTTATCATTCACACCGACAAGGCATACGAACGGGCAAGAAAAATCGTGGAGAAGCTGAAAGAGAACATTCCGCGGCAGCTGTTTGAGGTGCCGGTACAGGCGGCGATCGGCGGCAAGGTCATTGCCAGAGAAACCATCAAGGCCATGCGGAAAGACGTGCTTGCCAAGTGCTACGGCGGCGACATTACCCGTAAGAAAAAGCTACTGGAGAAGCAGAAAGAGGGTAAAAAGAGAATGCGGCAGCTGGGCTCGGTAGAAGTTCCGCAGGAAGCATTTATGAGCGTGCTGAAGCTGGACAGTGATGACTAAGCACGCGGCGAATTTGTAGAAATAGAACAGGCTGTTGTACCGGTGCAAGAGGTACAACAGCCTGTTTTTGTTTTTGCTTGGAATGTGTAGTGGGCAATGCCTACATCGCCCCGCGTCAGCCGCGAAGTGCAGCTTGTTTGCATGCTGTAAATAAGCCTCCCCTGAAAGGGGTGACTCCCCACGGGGTGGGGAGATGCCCGCAGGGCAGAGGGGACCGCTCAGTACGAGGGGAACCGCCGTTAGGCGGTGGAGGGGTTCCTACATGAAGTGCAGCTTCTAGTGCAGCCGAACTGAAACCGTCCGGCGGAATTCGCTCGTTGCACTCGCTGTCCGCCTGGGGCTTGCCAACGCCGGTGGTTGCCCTTGCCTGTATTTGCAGTGTTGGTTCTTTGAGATGTTGCTTGTGCAGGCGGGTAACCTTATTTTGTACGGCGTTTGCAAGTTTATCCGTTTATCATCTTTCATGTACAACCGATTTCACAAGGAGTTACGCTTCTTTTTTTCTTTACTGAAAAGAAAAAAAGAAGCAAAAAAAGAAAAGAGTTCACGTTTCACCTGTACTATGCGGCAATGCATCACCCGAAGATTACACAAGAAACTTTCCTTCATAGATTCTTATCAACAAAAATTCCCCGGCGGGGCATACAGGCGGCTGCTGCCGCCGTAACACTACCCTTTTCACAGTTGAAATTGGGGCGTAAGGTCAGTGGCGACCCGCCACTTCTTTACTGAAAAGAATAAAAGAAGCAAAAAAAGAAAAGAGTTCGCATTTTACTTGTACTGTAAGATTTCAGTATCACCCGAAGATTACACGAAAATCAGTCCTTTTTCTTCTGTTCCAGATTCTGATAAGGCAAAGGCTTGGAGAAATAGTACCCCTGTGTATACTGGATATTGGTAGATTCTACCGTCTGCTGTTCGCCGCTGTTTTCCACGTGCTCTGCGATCAGTTCCGCATCAATGCCCTTGGCAATGTCAGAGATTGCCTGCAAACAAAGCTGCTTCATCGGATCCTTATCGCAGTTGATAATGAGGTCGCCGTCGATCTTGATAAAGTCCGGATTGACGCGGAGAATCGCCGTGAAGTTGGAGAAGCCTGCTCCGAAATCGTCAATGGCAATTTTCACGCCGAACTTGCGGATCTCGTTCAGGAAGTTCACCATTTCGTTGAAATCGCGGATTTTCTCCGATTCCAGAATTTCAAAGGTAATGCGTCCGCATGCCTCCTGCGGCAAATTGCTCAACAGTTCATACAGCATGGAACGGCTGGCTTCGGAACTGATGTCATAGGCGGACAGGTTCAGGAACACACTTTCTGTGCGGTCGCGGAACAGTTCCAGTACCTTTCTGATCATCAGCTGGGAAAGCTGTAGGTACAGGTGATAGTCCTTGGCGATTTCCAGAAACTGCCCCGGAGCATAGATGTTATGATCCTTGTCGGACAGCCGCATCAGGGCTTCATACTTGGTGATCTCCTGTGTGCGGTTGTCACGAATGGGCTGGAAGTAGGGGACAATGCGGTCATACAAAATGGCATCGCTGATGATGTTGGTCATACGCAGCTTTTCGTCCATTTGCTTCATGGTTTCGGCATTATCCTTGTTGTACAGATAAAAGCGGGCATTGTGGTCTGCCGTGGCAGACATGCAAAGCTGTATCTTTTCCAGCAGATCGGTTTCGCCGATGACGACATAAAAGGCGTTGACTGCTGTGATGTTCAATTCCTTGCAGAAGTAATAGCCGCATTCATGGAACGCCATTTCTGCCTGTTCCAGAAATTTATCGTCCGGATATTCCGGCTCGGCGGTGAAGAAAAACGACCATTTATCGTTGCAGTAAAAGAAAAGCTCCGTGTCATGCAGCGTACGGATCACCTGCTGAATATTTTCCCGCATCAGCTGGTTCCATACCTTGGAACCACGGCGACCGGAGATCAGGATCCCCTTTTCAATGGAGATCATGCAGATCTTGTTGTATCGATGTTTTTTGTCGTCGAACTTGAATTTCACGAGATTTTCCAGCTCCGTTTCCTTATCTAAAAATGTATTGCTGCGAAGCAGGATCTCCTGCTGCATGATCTGTCGGGAAGCAGAGGAAATCGTTGTTTGCTGCTGTGCATGTTCCAGATATTGATCGATGTTGTGCCAGTCGGCATCCAGTCCCTGTAAATCGTCCAGCAGGGTCTGGTCAATGGGCAGATAGTCGTGTTCCGATTCTGTCATACCGAACAGCGTATCAGCTCCCACATAGACTTGATTGTGTTCTTCTGCCGCGGCGATCTCTCCGTGCAGAAATGCTCCGCAAATGCGGCTGCTGCGAAGTGCCCGCAGTTCCCATGCAGTGCAGTTTGTCATGGCAGAGTAGTGCAGCGTTCCCGGATAGGCAAGGATCGTCTGACAGGGCGTGGTGTTCAGTTCTGCACAGCACTCCCGCAGCTCTGCCACAGCAGTCAGAGGGCTGAGATATGCCATACGGAAGCGTGTGCCTGCCGGCAGCCAGTTGGAATAGGTCTGTATGCGGTTTTGCGGTTCACTATAGCTCAAAAACTGGCTTTGTGTACCCACCTGCTGTAATGCCAGCGGAAACCGCATCAGCAGTTCCGAACAGATCGGACAGGGCTTAGTGTGGCAGATCTCCTCCAGCTTCTGCTGAAACCATTGAGATGCCGGCTGGTGATCTACTTCCAGAATACTGTCCTGCTCGGTTTTGGTAATGGTATATGTTTCGCCGAATGCTTCCTGCCCCTGAACTACACCGCTCCATGTGCGTAGCGTGGTGCCGCACAGAACGGCAAACACGGCGTTGTGAGGATAAACCCCGCTTTCATCAAAGGAAAACGCACCGAATGTGTTGGCACTGATCATGCCGCCGGCAGCGGGAATGTGCTGCCGCAGCTGTTCCAGATGTTGCAGGAACGGCTGCATGTGCATGTACTGATCTGTGAAAAATGCAAACAGGGCACGGCTGTCTGCGGGGAAGTTCTCTGCGGCTTCTTCCGCCAGCTCCTCCGGTGTTTTGCCGTCCAGGGAAAGCCGGAAAATTTCCGGACGTGTCCGGCGGAATCGGGTGATGTGCAGCAGGCACTGGTCCGTATAGATGCTGCCGTGATGAATGACGGCGGCTGCACTGGTGCCGAGAACTGCGGCATCGGGAAGAACTTCTTTCACGTGCTGTGCGATCGCGACGGCACTGGCGGGACTGTGACAACAGGTATGTATCAGAACCAGCCATGAACAATCCGGCGGAGCTGTGCGGCATTGTTCCTTCAGAAAATTTTTGAGATCTGCCTGATCGCGGTAGAGCAGGGCAGAAGAAACGATTTCTTTTTCATGCATAAAATGTCACCACCTTTTTGTCGGATCAGCGGCGGGCTTTTCGTCGCTGCACTTTGTCCTCATACATGCGGTCGTCGGCAATTTTGATCATCTGATCCAGATCAATCTCGTCTTCCAGTTTCTGAAAGCAGAAGCCGATACTGGATTCCACCAGATAGTGTTTGCGGGAGATCTGATTATACTGCCGCAGATACTCACGGAATCTCTCACGGAAGCTTTCGAAATAGTTGTCGTCCATGTCTGCAATGACACCGGCAACGGTGAATTCGTCCCCGCCAAAACGAGAGCAGACTTCTCCCTGAATGGCACTGGTCATCAATGCTTTGCCCACTGTGCTGATGGCGTTGTCGCCCTCGGTGTGTCCGTAGGTATCGTTGATGTGCTTCAGTCCGTCCAGATCGGCAGAAATGATGATCACGCTCATGTCCTTTCCCTTGCTCTCCGTCAGCTGTTGCCGGAACTGGCGGTAGAAACCGCGGCGGTTCAGAAGTCCGGTCATATGGTCGTGCACATACAGCTTTTCCAGTTCGCTGTTGACGCTTTTCAGCTGCATATTGATGGATTTGGTGTGCATCTGGGAATGGAAGATCCCCAGTGCAGAACCCATGGCATTCATGAAGCTGTTGATCTTTTCGTAGGAATCATAGGAGATGTCCGTCTGGAATGCACAGTAGCCCATAGTGAGATCCAGAAAATGCAGGGCACTGAAGATCACAGGATCTTCCCGTTCCAGCAGCCTGTTCAGATCTGGGATCAGTGTGTTTCGGGAGGTCACACAGGGCTCCTCGGGATTCCAGAAGTACCGCTGGCAGAGGACGTTGACATTTTCACTGAATGCCTGTTTTTTCTGTTTTCCCTCGCCGAATTCCGGAGCACAGAACAGGTCGTCATTCAGGGCAAAGACTATGGTGTGGAAGATGAATTTATCCAGAATGATCTCCGGCAGTTCCGACAGTGAGGCCATGCTGGTGACAGCGGACTGTACCTGACATGTCAGCTCCTGCCGTTCGTTGGAAAGCTTCAGCTGATCCAGCACGTTCTGCAAAATGGTATTGACATTGACCGAGCCGACTGCCTCACAGCCGCAGGACTGGGAGAACCGCACGTAAAAATCCACAACGGTGGAAGGTTCTACAGGCTGTCCCAGCCACAGCTTTTCTACTGCTTCGATGACCAGCCGTCCCATAGTGTCATAGTCCTGCGTGCAGGTGGTGAGGTGCGGCACGTGATAGCTTGCCTGTGAGATACCGTCAAATCCGGTGATGATGCAGTCCTCTGGTATTCGATAGCCGAGGTTTTGCAGAAACTGACTGGCTGTAATCGCCATGGTGTCGTTGGCACAGATAATTGCATCAGGGATCGGCAGTTTATCTTCTACAAACCACTTTTCCATGGCTTCTATTGCAGGCTTTTCCCAGAAATCCCCGTATGCAATACGGCAGTTCTCCTGCGACAGCCCGTATTCTTGCAGGACTTTCTGAAATGCGGCGATCCGTTCATTGGAAAAATTATTTTCTGCAAATCCGGCAAGCATGAACAGCGTTCTGGCGTGGTGGACTTCCACCACATGGCGGCAGAGTTTTTCAAACGAGTTGGCATAGTCGAACCGGAAATTGATGCAGCCCTCCAGAGCCTTATCGATCGTCAGTACTGGGATCTGCCGGCTGCGGCAGTTCTCCAGAATGTCGTTCAGAATGGAATCTCTGTAAATGGTATCCGGAAAGAGGATCATTGCGTCCAGCAGATCATAGGGGATCAGCTGATATACAGTCATCTCGCCGAAGTCTGTCGGGGTCGGCGGCAGAAAAAAGTCGGATTTTGTATTGAATATAAAAAGGCGGTATCCTTTTGCAGAAGCATGTTGATTGAATGCTTTGATACATTGCAGTCTGTATTCTTCCTGTACGCGGGAAAGACATATACCAATGATGCGTGCCTCTTTTTGCATGGGCAGAGCCTTCTTTCTGTAAATAGTAAAATTGTTAAAATGAAGCATGAAATCGCTTTCGGAATCTGTTGGAAATGCACAAGGAATGCATAATATCATTATAACATACTTTTTGCATTTTGTGAAGTGCCTTTTTTGCACAAATTTCCGAAGTGAAAAATGTGGATTCTGTTTGAAGGGCTGAAATATGCCTTCGTCCTTCTATGGCAGCCCTGCATAAAGTACGTCCTTTACAAAAACAAAACATAGCATTTTCCTATGTAAATATCCTGTGAAAATCTTGACAAACTCCATTTGTTATGCTATACTAGAATAAGTTTATCTATTTTTGCAAATGCAAGTATAAATCACATATTTTTTAGCGAAGATGAGAAATTGTGGCGTGAAGTACACTGTCCCGAAAGGAATTGAGATTATGAAAATACGTGAGATTCAAGAGGAGATCCTGCGGCTGAAAAAAGAACGCGACTTTTGTATTCTGGCACACAGCTATCAGACCAGTGATATTCTGGAAATTGCTGACTTTACCGGAGATTCCTATGCTCTGAGCGTGAAGGCAAAGGATACACCGCAGAAGAACGTGCTCATGTGCGGCGTGCGGTTCATGGCGGAAACTGTGAAGATCCTTTCTCCTGAAAAAAACGTATACCTGTCCAACCCCACGGCAGGCTGTCCTATGGCAGAACAGATGGATAAAGAGATGATCCGTGCGGTGAAGATGCAGTATCCGGACTATACCGTTGTGGCATACATCAACACCACCGCGGAACTGAAAACCATTTGCGATGTCTGTGTGACTTCTTCTTCTGCGGTCAAGATCGTTTCGCAGCTGAGCAATGACAAGATTCTCTTTATTCCGGACTGCAATCTGGGTTCCTTTGTCCAGCAGCAGCTGCCGGAAAAGAAGATCAAGCTGTTGCAGGGCGGCTGCCCGATCCATGCGGCACTGACGGCAAAGGACGTGCGTCGGGCAAAGGAAGCACACCCCCATGCGTTGATGCTGGTGCATCCGGAGTGCCGTCCGGTAGTCTGTGAGCAGGCGGACTATATCGGTTCGACTTCCGGCATCGTGAATTATGCCATGCAGTCGGACGCAAAGGAATTCATTATCGGCACAGAGATCAGCATTGCAGAAACGCTGCAAAATGCTTGTCCGGAAAAGCGGTTCTATCCGCTGGCAAAGAAGCTGATCTGTGAGAATATGAAGTCCACCACGCTGATGGACATTTACCACATTCTGAAAGACGGCGAGGGCACGGAGATCCAGCTGAACAGCAAGACCATTGCCAAGGCACGCTGCTGCATTGACCGCATGATCGCACTGGGAGGCTGAGCATGAAAGCGTTACCGAAAGACCTCCGGTATCTGCTGTTTGATCTGGACGGCACACTGACCGACTCCGCAGAGGGGATTCTCCGCTGTGTGCAGTACGCACTGGAACAATGCGGTACACCGGAGCCGGATGCGGAAAAGCTGCGGCCGTTTATCGGACCGCCGCTGCTGGATTCCTTTCAGGAGTTCTGCGGCATGCCGCCGGCACGTGCTGCCTTTGCGGTGGAGCAGTACCGGAAACGGTTCTCCACTGTAGGGCTGCTGGAAAATGCGGTGTATGACGGGATTCCGGAGCTGCTGGAACAGCTGCGGGAACACGGCTATGTGCTGGCAGTGGCGACTTCCAAGCCGGAGGTCTATACGCTCCGGATCCTGGAGCATTTTGACCTGTTTAAGTACTTTACGGCTGTGGCCGGCTGTGACATTCATCGGGCGGGCGAAACCAAGGCGGACATGATTCGTCTGGCACTGCGTCGGCTGGGACTGCCGGAGCAGGAGCCGCCGCAGACGGTGATGATCGGCGACCGGAAGCACGATGTCCTCGGAGCAAAGGAATGCCGCGTGCCCTGCATCGGGGTGCGGTACGGCTACGCGGAAGCCGGTGAACTGGAACAATATGGTGCAGACTGGGTGACCGACAGCGTGGAAACACTGGGAAAACTGCTGTTGTGAGAACTGCACTGCACGGAATGAAAGCACTGCAAAATGCGGTGCTTTTTTTGCGTGTTTGTAAAAAAATAAACAGACACACCGGACATTCCGGAAATACAGATTGACAGCAGAATTGGAATATGCTACAATAAAAAGAGATATTTTAGGCAACACCGCACAAGGCTTTTCTGTCGCTTTTTTGCGGGGTTGTTTTTGCAATGGGGAAAAATGAAAACAGGGACAGTTCACAGGTTCTGTAGGCTGAGCTGTCCGAGGAATTTTCGGCGGAGGAAAAGGATATGATCAATGGATACAAGGTGGCTGCACTTTGTGTGTCAGAAATACAAAACGAAAATACACAGAGCATGATAGCCCCGCTGTATCAGTCGCTTTTGGAAAAGAACTGGCGGTGCCTGCTGTTCAATACGACAACAGATCTGTTTCGGGATACGGCATTTGACCGCGGGGAAGCCAGCATCTTTCAGCTGATGGATTTTTCGGTGATCGATGTGGTTTTGATCTATACCCAGTGTCTGAAATGCCGTGCGATCGTGGAGGACATTCTGACGGCGGCACAGAAACACCGGAAACCGGTATTTCTGATAGAACCGACAGAACGCTATTCCGGCGGGATCCGCATTTCGTTTGATGAAGCTGATGCATTCCGGTATCTGGTGAAGCACCTGATCGAACAGCACCACGTCACCAAGTTCGCCTGCATTGCCGGCTTTAAGGGCAATCCCGCTTCGGAAATACGGGAAATGATTTTTCGGGACGTGCTGAAAGAGCACGGCGTTCCGTTTGACGAAAAGTGGTTCGGCTATGGGAATTTCTACAGCATTCCCACACAGGAAGTCATGGAACGCTTTCTTGCTGATCCGGAGGGTCTGCCGCAGGCGATCGTCTGCATCAACGACTCCATGGCGATCACCGTGTGTGAAATTCTGGAGGAACGGGGCATTCGTGTGCCGGAAGATGTGATTGTGACCGGATTCGACGGCATTGTGCAGGAACAGTATAATTTCCCGCGGCTGACGACCTGTCGCAGAAACCTGAACCGATTCGGCAGTTTTCTCTCCAAGCTGATAGAACGTGCCAATGCAGGAGAAGAAATGAAGCGGGAATATGTTTTTCCGTACACGCTGGACGTTTCCGAATCCTGCGGCTGCCGGAAAATCTCCATGAAGGCAGTCGGTCTTGCCGTGAATTCGATCTATTCCCGCATGAACAACAGTGCCCAGTACGACCGTTCCATGACCAATATGCTGACAAAGCTGACATTTGAACAGGATGTGGAAAAAGTCAATGAGATTCTCCGGTACTATATTCGTTCGGATACTTATCTCTGTGTGAATGCAGATTTTTTCCACGGGAATCAGAACGGGCATACTTATGAAACTGAACCGTTTACAGAAGAAGTGACATCACTCCGTTTTTTTTACGGGGAGGAAAACACCGAAGTCAAGGAGATTCCGCAGCGGCAGCTGGTGCCGGACTGGAACTACATTACCGAAAGAACAGACCCTGTGGTCATTTATGCCGTGCACAATCAGCAGATGGTGTATGGCTATCTGGTGGTGTTTGCCAATTCATTTGATTACGTGGTGCAGAGAATGCATCAGTTCGTGCTGACACTGGACAGCTGTGCGGGGATGTTTGTGCAGCAGGAATCTCTGCGGAACTCTAACCGGCGGCTCCAGGAGATCCAGAACAAGATCATCGTCAGCTTCGCCGATATGGTGGAATCCCGAGATGATTTCACTGGTCAGCATGTCAAGCGAACCAGCGAATATCTGCGTATTTTGGTGAAATATCTGGCGGAAATGCCGGAGTATGCAAAAATACTGACACCGGAGATGCAGGACCGCATGTGCAAGGCGGCACCGCTGCACGACATCGGAAAGATCAAGATTTCGGACGTGGTACTGAATAAACCGGGCAGACTGACAGAAGATGAATTTGAAGTCATTAAGACCCATACTCTTTCCGGCGGGGAGATCATTGAGAAAACGCTGACCGATATTGAAAGTGACTCGTACCTGAAAGTGGCACAGGAAATGGCATTGTACCACCACGAGAAATGGGACGGCAGCGGCTATCCGTATCATCTTTCCGGCGAGGAGATCCCTCTCTGTGCCAGAATCATGGCGGTGGTCGATGTGTTTGATGCCCTGACCAGCAAGCGTGTTTATAAGGAAGCGTTTCCGGTGGAAAAGGCGTTCCGGATTCTGGAGGAATCCAGCGGGACACACTTTGATCCGAAAATTGTGGGAACGTTTTTGGCACATAAAGAAGAAGTTCGCCAAGTTTTGACCAAGTATCAGGATAGACATATATGAATGCATTTTCCAGAACAGAATTACTTTTCGGCACAGCCGCTATGGAACGGCTGGCACAGGCACGGGTAGCCGTATTCGGCATTGGCGGCGTTGGCGGCTATACCGTGGAGGCTCTGGCACGAAGCGGTGTCGGGGCGTTGGACTTGATCGACAACGATACCGTTTGCACATCGAATCTGAACCGGCAGATCATTGCCACCCGTGCCACCATTGGCATGGCAAAGGTGGACGCTGCTGAAGAACGGATCCGGCTGCTGTATCCGGAATGCCGCGTGACCAAGCATCAGAAATTCTACCTGCCGGAAACCGCAGGGGATTTTGACTTCACCCAGTATGACTATGTGGTGGACGCGATCGATACGGTTTCCGGAAAGCTGGGACTGGTGGAGCAGGCATATGCCGCCGGAACGCCCATTATCAGTGCCATGGGTGCCGGCAATAAGCTGGATCCCACGGCGTTTGAAGTGGCAGACATTATGCAGACTTCTGTCTGTCCGCTGGCGAGAGTGATGCGGCGGGAACTGAAAAAGCGGGGGATTCCCAAGCTGAAAGTGGTCTATTCCAAGGAACTGCCGGCAGCGTTGCAGCGGACGGAATGGACAGAGAAAGGCAAACCGGTTCCGGGAAGCTGTGCCTTTGTGCCGTCGGTGGCGGGGCTGATCCTTGCCGGAGAAGTCATCAAAGACCTGACGGGCTTGCAGGCACACTTTTAAGGCAATACCGCACAAAGATTGTGCGACAGATGCGTCGTCAAATTTTTCGTCAGATGAAACAAAAAGCGGAGTGAATACTGGATGTATTCACGAGCATTTTGGTGAAATATGACGAGAAATTTGCAAGCAGATGGCGTGCAAAGTCGCTAGATGCTCTTTGTGCGGTATTGCCTTTAGGCAACAGAGAAAGGAGCATCATGCTGACATCACAGGAACAGGAACGTTATGCCCGCCAGATCATGATGCCGGAACTGGGCGAAGCTGGTCAGGAAACTCTGAAACGCAGCCGTGTGCTGGTGATCGGAGCAGGCGGACTGGGCAGTCCGGCGGTGTATTATCTTGCCGCAGCCGGTGTGGGAACCATTGGCATTGCGGACGGCGATACCGTGGAGCTGTCCAATCTCCAGCGGCAAATCCTACACAAGGAATCCCGTCTGGGGCAGAACAAAGCCGTTTCCGCCGCGAAATCTCTCCACGGACTGAACGCACAGGTGCATGTGCAGACGTACTCTCAGTTTATGGACGAGGCACACCTGCGGCAGGTGCTGCCGGATTATGACATTGTCATTGATGCGACCGACCAGCTGGAGAACAAATTTCTGATCAACGATGTCTGTGTTTCCGCAGAAAAGCCCTTTGTGCACGGCGGCATCACAGGCTTTTCCGGACAGGTGATGACATATGTGCCGGAAAAGGGGCCGTGTTACCGCTGCATTTTCGGAGAGGTTCCGGAGGACAATGCACCGGCACCCATTCCGGTAATTGGTGTCACTGCCGGCATCATCGGCACCATACAGGCTGCGGAGGCAATTCGGTATCTGCTGGGAATTCCGTCGCTTCTGACGGGAAAGCTGCTGGTGCTGGACGGACTGCGAATGCAGTTCCGCACGGTGCCGTTTCCCCACGTATCGGAGCACTGTCCGCTGCATACCAGAAAAGGAGTAACTGACTTATGATGAATCCCAAAATGATTTTGCAACTGAAAACCATGCTGACGAAATTTCGGCAGAACCACCCGAAAGTGCCTCTGTTTTTCTCCGCTGCTTCCAAGGCGATCAACGAGGGCAGCGTGATCGAGATCAGTCTGACTACCGCCGAGGGCAGAGAACTCTGCACCAACATGCGTGTGACACAGGACGATCTGGAAATGATTCGGACGTTGGGCGAAATGGCGTCGAAGTAAAGGCGATACTGAATACAAAAAGCTGGTATTCCCTTGTACAGGATACCAGCTTTTTCTTTTTCGGTGGAAGTTCAGGCAGTGTTTCCTTTGCAATTCCCCAGCACCCAAGCGACTGCAAACTTTTTCTCGACACCGCCGGCAAACTGAATGGTGGCAATGGTATCAGAAAGGGCAGTCACTTTGCCGTTCCCGAAGGTTTTGTGCTGAATGGTCATGCCGACAGAGAGTGCTGTGAGTTTTTCTGTCGGTGCTTCTGTTTTTCTCGGTCTTTTGGGCTTTTGGGGATATTTTGCCCAGTATTCTATGATTTTTCGGTTGGTGCTGTCCCACGTGTCCACGATTTTGTATTCCCCGTCAAACACCAGAATGGCAACTACATGGCTTCTTCCCGAATACGCGTATATTCTTGTTCCCGCCGGAAACATGTCGTGAATCAGGTTGCAAAACTCCTTGCCGGTCAGGATCTTTCCGTTTCGCTTCATGGCATCGAATCTCTCAAACCCCTCTTTTTTCAAAAGGGCATCGATGTTTTTTTTCCCATTGAGAATGGTCGCCGCGTAGTTTTGAGCTTCGGCAAGCCTTTTTATGGCTTCTGCCCACGGGATCTCCAGAACTGCTGCAAAGGCTCTGACGGCACAATCTCCAATGTAGTTGTCGTTGGGATTTTCGTTCAGGACTACCAACGATTCATTTTCTTCGGTGTGAAATTGCAGCTCTTTTCTCTGTGTACGGCTCTGCTGCTGCGGCAGGGGGCTGTGATCCTGTCCGTCTTTCCAAGCAACCCACACTTCACGGGCGATCCGATCTCTGTTGTCCTGTAGGAAGTGCAGGGCATACTTTGTCTGTCCGCCCAGATCATGGGGCACGAGGGGACAATATTCCCCGTCATCCGTGTTCGTGTGTCCGACGGACAAATTCAGTATGACCACTTCGCCGTCATGAAAGCTGTGGTTGCAATCGGCAATGATCTCCCGTATACACTTGTTGACATTGGTTTTTGCCTGCAAAAAGAACCCTTCTTCATGCAGCAGTTCCCGAATGGTTTTGGGATATTGGGGCATCTGCCCGATTTTTCCCGCGACGGCGATCAGCTTGCAGTACGCCTCTTTCCAAGTGTATCCTTTGGTGACACACAGGGCATTCAGAACCGACCCGACAGCGTCCAGTACCGGCGGCTGTGACGGGTGATGATTTTCTTTTTGATAAGATAAAAACTGTTCTTTTGGCATCTGGATTCCTCCGAGTGGATTCGAGTGGATTCGAATGGTATACAAATCTATCATCATTATACAGCAAAACGCCTGAAATGTCCAGCTATTTCTGCACATTTCAGGCGTTTTGTTTTATTTTGTTTCCAATTTTTGTTTTTCAAGCAGCAAAAAACGCTTACCGCCGGAACAATCCCCGCTTTTTCGGCTTCGGTTCTTCGGCACGGGCAGCAATAATGTCTGCCATTTCGCCTACATTTTTCATGCCGGAAACTTCCTGCATCCTGAATTTCATGCCGAATGCCTTTTCCACAGCACTGACGAGGTTGATGTGTTCCAGACTGTCCCAGTCCTCAATGTCGTTGGCAGTAGTGTTCTCTGTGATGACCAGTGTGTCATCGTCAAAAATGTCCTGAAAGATTTCGTTCAGTTTCTCCATAATCGCTTCGTGTGTCATGCTTGCTGATGCTCCTTTTCGTTGACTTGAATCACATGATTCTGGTTTTCATAGCCGGCGATTTCCATACGCCATGTGCTGTCGCCGTTCTCGAACTGTTCGGTTTTCGTAAAGCCGAATGTCCCGAACAGGTCTTTGACCATGGCGTTTTTGGCGGTCTTGTAGTAATAGCCGCAGATGGCGGTGATGCCCTGCTTCCGGCACTCTGCCACAAGGGTGTCCAGCATTGCCAGTTCCATATCCCGTTTCAGTACACGGCAGCTCATCAGCCACAGTTCGATGTGCAGGGTGTCGCCGGAGATCTCTCCAATAACGACGGAAACAATGCCGTTGTCGCCGAACTTGTCCCGCAGCCGTCCGTACAGGCGAATGTGCTTGTGATCGGCAGCCACCTGTTCCATTTCGCTCTGGGTATACCGCCGTGTGGTCAGGTTGAACTGGTTGCTCTTGTTGGTCAGCTGGACAATGCGGGGGAGTGCTACCGCATCAAAATCCCGAATGTCTGCGTGCATATCCAGCCCCAGCAGATAGTCTGTGTAGTTGGCATAGGTCTGCTGCATCTGGGCACGCTGGGCATTGGCACGGTACATTTCGCTGCGGCTGGCATCTGCTGCGGAAAACGTGGTGGTTTCAAAGTAGCCCGCGTGATCCAGCACCCGAATGCAGTCCGCAGGATCCTGAAATTCCGGCACGGCAATGCCGGCGATCTGGGCGGAAACGATTTCCCGTTCTGCGGGGTTGTCGTCCACAAAGACGAAGCTTTCCGGCAGCAGGGAGAGTTCCGCCGCAGTCTGTACCAGATTCCGGTCTTTCGGCTCCCAGTTGGCTTTGATTGCCACGAAGTCGTCCTCGTGCAGGACAGAATCGGGGTGCGAAAGTCCCAGTCTGGCGTTTTCCGGTTCGTTTTTGGAGCAGATCGTGAGGAGTACGCCCAGCTGTTTCTGTGCCTTGCAGTATTCCTGTACCTCGGTGTATGCCTCCGCTTCGGCGGTTTCCTGCCCGATAGAGATGCCCTCTTGTCCGTCGTCGCCGATGACACCGCCCCAGAGGGTGTTGTCCAGGTCCAGAGCCAGCACCTTTTTGTTCTTGCCGTAAATGGAGCGAATGATTCGTGTCAGGCTGTAGGCAAATTCCGGAATCGCGTCCAGCGTCATGGCGTATTTGTAGAGGTACCAGTAGGAATTGTCGTGCCATGCGTCCAGCCCATAGCTTGCCGCCAGATAGTGTATATCGTGAATGTAGAAGTCGTTGTGTGCGGCGGCATACTGCCCGAATTTCCGGTTCAGTTCCGAGATGAACCACACCATGCCGTGGCAGTCCCACCCGTCGCGGTTGCCCATGAGCCGCGTTGCCGGCAGTTCAAAGTTGTTCTGCAAAATGGGGCAGTGGTATGTTGCCGCGAGGTGTTCCCACATCTGGGTGAAGTGGGTGTACTGCCGTTCCAGTGCGTCCTGTACTTCCTGTTCTGAAGCGGACAGGGGAAGCGGGGCTTCGGTGATGTTGCGGCTTGTGGTATGGATAAAGATCAGATCCGGCTGAAATGCTGCCAGTTCCGGAGCATCGAACATGGCATCCTGCCAGTACTGTGCGTATTCCGACTGGTAGAACACCGGCTGAATGCCGCAGTTCAGCAGGAACAGTTCCAGCATGGAAACAATGTCGTTGGTGGTGGAACCGCCCAGCACGGCAATGCGTTTTTCCATGCGGGCAGAGCCGTCTGCCAGAAGGGCTTTTTTTAGTTTGCGTCGTTTTTGCAGCAGAAAGCTGCTGTCAAAGGGATATTCCAGTTCTTTCATTTGTGAAACCTCTTATTGTGTCCGAATTGTTTCCAGACATTCGCTGTTGCCGCCGGTGGCACTGAACGTGTTCATGGCGAACAGCACATCTGTTGCACCGACCTGCTGCATAAAGGAAACGGCGTTCAGGTCGAAGTAACGCATATCGATCACGTAGATGTCCGAGAAGGACTGCGTGAGATAAGGGACAAGGGCGTTGCCGTAGCTGTCCTTGACGATCACCAGTGTCCGCTTGTTGGTGACATCGGTTTTCACGTGGGTGATCTTTTCGTCGCCGCCCATGAACACCAGATACCAGCTGACCGGCTCCACGTTGTCCAGCGAGATCAGCAGCTTGCCGTCCCGTTCGTTGGTGAAGTTGGTGTCATAATACTGGGTGGTGTACTGGTTGTGGGGCGTATAATAGGTGAAGTCCTCCGGATTCTCCTGTAGGACGGCACTCTTGGTGAACGTGTACATGCTGCCCAGATAGCCGGACAGGGTGGTCTTGGTGTAGCCGGACAGGGGAGCGAAGCTGACGTTTGCCGTCTTGGCAAAGGCTTCTGCGGCGTAGTATGCCCCCAGCGGCAGCCAGTGGTGGTCGGTGCGGGCATAGATGTCCTCGTCCGTGTGTGTCGCCAGTGCTGCATAGGCATCGACTGCCTTGACATCTTTCAGGTTTTCGTCAATGTGGTCGATGTTGTCGGATTCGCTGCCGGTATAGCCCGCGTAGGAATCCGGCAGGTAGAACGATACTGCCGTAGGAGCCACCAGCGAATAGACATTGACCTTGCTGCCCAGCTGTTTCTTGTATTCGTTCAGCGTTGCCGCATACTTTTCCCCGCGGGAGAAGCTGCCGCCGTAAATGCTGATCGCCCGCTTGTCCACCAGCACAATGCCATCGCCGATCTCCACAGGATCCGGTTCCGGCTCGGTGACAACGGTAGTTGCCGTGGTGGTTTCTGTGGAACGGTTTCCGCTGGCAACCGGTGCAGTCGTCGTTGTCCTGCTGTCCGCATCGGCGGTTTCCTCTTTTTTGACGGGGGCAATGTTGCCGTAGAACTGTACCTTGTCCTCGCCCTGTAAGCCCTGATAGCTTTCCAGTTTGCTGATCATGTGCTTGAAGCTGCTGCGTCCGGGGACGGTGTCCTCGTAATAGTGCATCAGGTCTTTCACATAGTCGCCGCTGCCCAGTGCTTCGAGGGAGAAGCCGGGCGGCGTGGCAAGCTTTCGGTTTTCCTCGGCGGATTCCGTGGGGCGTGTGCCCACCAGCAGGAAGATCGAGCCGCCGAAGATGATCGTTCCTATGGCGAAGATCCGCACAACGGCACCGATGCGGTTGGTGATTAGGAGCTGCCGTTTCAGCTTGTAGCGGGCTTTTCGCTCTTTGGCTGCGGCTTTGTCCTCCTCGGTGGTAGCAGCCGGTTTTTCGGGTGTTTCCCCGATGTCGAACTGTGGCAATTCCTCTGCCGGTTCTTCCGGTGATTCCGGCTCCGGAGCAGGGGATCCGGTTTCCGGTTCCGGCTGTTCCTGCGGCACCTCAGTCGGTTCCGGAACAGGCGAAGAAGCCGGTGTATCGGTATTGTCATTCATGGCACGCAGACGGTTTGCGTCCTGCTGTACCTGCTGAAATTTTTCTGCCAGTGCCGCGTCCAGATCGAAGTCACTTTGCGGCTTGTTGTTTTCGTCCATGGTGTTCTCCCTCCTTGGATCAGAACTTGGTGTACAGGAACGGGGTGTTGGTGGCATCTACCATGAGAATGCTGCTGATGACCAGCAGGCCGGCGGCAAGCACTGTGCCGGTGACGGACAGGGCAACATTGGCAGCCGGATTTTTTGCCATGATCTTTTTCGGCAGTTCCAGCAGCGGGAAGCAGCACAGCAGGGCAGCGATCAGCAGGAACAGGTTGTTCTGCACGGAAGTGACCAGCATGGTGTCCAGCCAGCCGGTGCCGTTCTGTCCTGCCATTGCCAGCAGCATATCCCCCAGCTGGTCGATACCGCCGGTGCAGTAGAAGATGCCGAACCCGACAATGATGACGATCTTGTTGCACAGATGCCGGAGCACTGCCGGAATCTTTTTCATGCCCTTTTTGCCGATGCCCATTTCCAGCATGAGGAACAGTCCGTAGTAAATGCCCCAGATGATATAGTTCCAGCTGGCACCGTGCCACAGACCGGTGCAGAACCAGACCAGCAGCAGCCCGCCGATTTTCCGGCGTTTGCCGAACAGCGGTACGTACAGCAGGTAGTCGCGGAAGAACGTTCCCAGCGAAATGTGCCAACGCTGCCAGAACTCAGTGATGTCCTTGCAGAGGAACGGGTGGCGGAAGTTTTCGTCCAGATGAAAGCCGAAGATGCGGGCAATGCCAATTGCCATATCGGAATAGCCGGAGAAATCGAAGTACATTTGCAGGGCGTAGAGAATTACACCGTACCAGACACCCAGTGTGGTCTGGGTGGTGAAGTCGTTCCCCAGGAACTGGTCTACGATGCCGGAGAGCCGGTCTGCCAGTATGACCTTTTTGCCCAGACCAACGGCAATGCGTCCGAAGCCAATGCTAAGGTCGTCGGCAGACACCCGCCGCTGGTGCAAGTCTGCCTGCATGGTTTCGTACCGTGCGATCGGTCCGGAAATGGTGATCGGGAAAAAGGAAACGTACAGCAGGAACGTGAAGAAATTTCGTTCCGCCTTGACTTTGCCCCACGCACAGTCGATGAGATAGGAAACCGTGCGGAACGTGAAAAAGCTGATGCCCAGCGGCAGCGGCAGGTCGGGGACGGGAATGGAAAGGGAGAACCAGTTGTTCAGGTTTTCAATGAAAAAGCCGGTGTACTTAAATCCCACCAATGTACCCAGATTCAGCACCAGTCCCAGAGCCAGGAACGCCTTTGCGGGAGCCTTGTCGCGGAATTTGTCGATGCCACGCCCCAGCACGAAGTTGACTAGTGCACTGGCGACGACCAGCCACAAAAAGGAAATGTCCCCGCAGGCGTAGAACAACAGGGAAAAGACGATCAGCACTGCGTTGCGGTAAGAGGTTTTCTTTGTCGCAAAATAGCAGAGAAAACAAATGGGAAAGAATAGGTAAATGAAAAACAATCGGGAAAAAACCATATGTGTATAACCTCTGTTTCTGTCAGAATATCGGATATGATTCAGTATCGTTTACTTTGGAGAAACGCCGCATGGCGGGCATGCTTTTGTTCCGCGTTTCTCTCGTAACTCCTATTATACAACAATTTGCGACAGGATTGCAAGGGAAACAGCCCCAAGAATTCGCATTCGCGGAAAATCGTTTTTTTCCACAAAAAAAGACGGCACGAAGCCGTCCTTTTTAGTCACAATATTTTCATGGAAAATCAAGGCAATCTGCACAAACTTTGTGCGGTACTGCCTTTGTACCGTACTGCCTCAGAAAGCTTACTGGTTTTCCGCCGGAGCCTCTGCTGCCGGAGCCGTTTTTCCAGCCGGAGCCGGTGCAGGAGCCGTTGCGGTTACAGGGCTGTCAGAGAGGACACCTTTCAGACCGGCAGCCAGACCAGCCAGCCCCTGAATCTCGCTGGGGATAATGATCTTGGTTGCCTTGCCGTCTGCTGCCTTTTCGAATGCTTCCAGCGATTTCAGCTTCAGAACAGCTTCGCTGGGATTTGCTGCGTTCAGCTTGACCAAGCTGTCTGCCAGTGCCTTCTGCACCAGTTCAATTGCCTGTGCTTCACCGACAGCGATACGCATTTTCTGTTCCTTGATCGCTTCGCCTCGCAGGATCACGGCTTCCTTGTCCGCTTCTGCCTTCAGGATCGCAGTCTGCTTTTCTGCTTCTGCACGGAGGATCTTTGCGTCCTTTTCACCCTGTGCAACAGTGACCTGATATTCCCGTTCACCCTGTGCACGGAGAATCTTTTCACGCTTTTCACGCTCTGCCTTCATCTGCTTTTCCATGGCGTCACGGATTTCAGCAGGGGGCAGGATATTTTTCAGTTCCACGCGAATGACCTTGATGCCCCAGCGGTCTGTGGCAAGGTCCAGTGTTTCGGTGATGCGGGTGTTGATGAGGTCGCGGGAAGTCAGCGTTGCGTCCAGTTCCAGTTCGCCGATGATGTTACGCAGGGTCGTTGCAGTCAGATTTTCGATTGCTGCGATAGGGTGTTCCACACCGTAGGCAAACTGTACCGAGTTGGTGATCTGGAAGAATACGACCGTGTCGATCTGCATGGTAACGTTGTCCTTGGTGATCACTGCCTGCGGCTTGAAGTCTACGACCTGTTCCTTAATGGAAACCCGCTTTGCCACGCGGTCGATGAACGGTACCAGAAAGTGGATACCGGTGCCCCACGCCTTATAGAATGCACCCAGACGTTCTACGACGTAGACATTTGCCTGCGGTACAATGCGAATTCGTGTGACAAAAATCACAATGATGAAAATAACCAGAAGTAAAATAATCAGTCCCATGTGTGTTCTCCTTTAATTGTTTACAGTTTGTTCTTCTGTCTGCGGCAGCCGGCTGACCAGCAGCTTGGTGCCGCTGATCGCTTCGATGCGGACGCTGGTGTTTTCCGGAATGACTGTGCCGTCCTGAGAAACTGCGATCCAGTCTACTCCGTCCAGCCGGACGCGTCCGGTGTTGTGTATGGGGTCTACCGTCTGAATGACGACGGCGATCCTGCCGATCTCCTGATTGTTGGTGTCCTTGATGCCGAACGAGAAAATTCGGCGGACGATAGGACGGGTGAAGATCAGAAGTACCACAGAGATCACCACGAACAAGACGATCTGCACCACCGGCGAAGCCCCGAAACAGGCTGCGAGAAAGCCCGCCAGTGCACCGGCAGCAAACCAGATGCTCACCAGCTGCTGGGTGGCGAATTCCGCCAGAACCGTCAGCACAAACAAGCCGCCCCACAGCAGAAATGGCATAGATGCTTCCATTCCAAAACTCCTTTCTGTCAGTGACGACAAATGCAAAAAGTGCTTTCAGGAAACGTAAAACCGCATGCCGGATTGCGGTCTGACATGTAGTGTTTCCTTCACGTTCCATATCATCAGAACGTTAAGGACAGTATAGCATATTTTTGTGGTTTTGTAAAGCTTTTTTTGCAAAGTGCCGGTAAAAAACAGGTGAAATGAAAAGGCAATACCGCACAAAGATTGTGCGACAGATGCGTGCGGGAAGATACGAAACAGGCTCTGAAGGGAGATTTGCAAGCAGATGGCGTGCAAAGTCGCCAGACGCTCTTTGTGCGGTATTGCCAAAAATTTTGCAGCGAAAGAAACGCAGAGGGACGATGCCGGCACCGTCCCTCTGTTATAAGGGAAACACTGCAAGCAGATTGCGTGCGGTATTGCCCTAAGAATTTCATTTTTGGTTTATGGGCAGCCGCACTCTCACAGCGATTCCATATGGATCCCCAGTGTTTCGCAGAGCACCCGCACCACACCGTTTTTGGTGTTTGCCGGAGCAATGTGCTTTGCCTGCTGGCGGACACGCTCCGAGGCGTTTTCCATAGCGTAGCTGAATTCCGCATGCTGTAGCATGGAAATGTCGTTGTCATAGTCACCGAATGCCATGGTTTCCGCCGGTGTGATGCCCATACGCTCCTGCAATCCCTGCAAGGCGGCACCCTTGGTCACACCCTTGCACATAATATCCATCCAGCAGTCGCCGGAGATCAGCAGTTCATAGGCATCGCCCAGTGCTTCGTGCATCACAGGGTAGGCTTCCTTTGCCGGTCCGTTGGTGTCGCACAGGGCAACTTTCAGGATCGGTTCGTCAACAGCGTACAGGTCGTCATAGGGAACCACCTGCGGATTGCGGTAATACCGCTGAATTTCATGCTGCATGGCAGCGTTGTCGTTTTCCGGATAGTAAATGTGATGGAATCCGCACAGCACCGGCACACCGGCAGACAGGCTACGGCACGCGTCCAGAATCCGATGAATGACATCTTTTGGCAGACTGTGCAGCAACGGTGCTTCATGGGGATACATGACGCATGCCCCGTTGTCACAGATGAAAATGATTTCTTCGGCAAGTTCTCCGAACAGGTTGGTCAGCATCATGTGCGACCTGCCGCTTGCCACGGCAAATGTAATATCGCGGCGATATAATTCCTCCAGCAGTGCAGGCAGCTGTGCCGGAAGCTGCTTCTCCTCGTCCAGCAGCGTTCCGTCCATATCTGTTGCAATGAGTTGTATCATACCCACTTCTCCCTTCTTCTATGGACAGGCGAAAATCACACTGTCCGTATGCTAGTATACCATAAATATGGGAAAAGTCAAGGAGTGGTATGTGAACTTTTCAGGGAAACAGAAAAAATGCTGCTCCGGAAACAGAGCAGCATCTGAAAGTTATGGCAATACCGCACAATCTTTGTGCGGCATTGCCTTATGGGAAGTGTGTTACCGCATTTTTCTCCGGCAGGCGGTTTTGCCGCAGCTGCTGTCGAAAGACGGGTTGCAGCAGTAGAAATTCTTGGAATTCAGGTCGTCCTGCACCTGCCGCAGGGCTTCGCCGAAACGCTGGAAGTGCACGATTTCCCGCTGCCGCAGGAACTTGATTGGGTCGCGGACATCGGGGTCATCGCACAGCCGGAGAATGTTGTCGTAGGTGCTCCGTGCCTTTTGCTCTGCCGCCATATCCTCGGTCAGGTCGGTGATCGGATCCCCCTTGGACTGGAAATAGGCAGCCGTGAACGGTACGCCGGCGGCACTTTGGGGGTACAGTCCGAGGGTGTGGTCTACGAAGTACGCGTCGAATCCGGCTTCCTTGATCTGTTCCGGTGTCAGCCCGTCAGTCAGCTGGTACAGGATCGCGGAAATCATCTCGACATGGGCTAGTTCTTCTGTGGCAATATCTGTCAAAACCCCTTTTACTTTGTCTGGTTTTGCCGTGTATCGCTGGTGCATATACCGTAGCGAAGCAGCCAACTCTCCGTCTGGGCCGCCAAGCTGCGAAATAATATACTTCGCCGTTCTGGCGTTGGGCGTTTTGATCCGAACGGGGTATTGCAGCTTTTTTTCATAGGTCCACATCTCAGTTCGCCTCCTTTTCCCACGGCCACGGGCTCTGATTCCATGCCCAAGGGCTGTCGCCGCTGGTCTGCAAAGGCTGCAGCGGACCGTACTGCCGGACATATGCCGTTGCCGCTTTCTGTCGCATTGCCTGATAGTTTTTCCACATTCGCAGAGCCTCCGGACAGCGGGGGTGGGTGTCCAGATACAGCTGTAATTCGTACAGGACGAAATCATATTTCCGAATCATGGAGAGCAGCTTCTGTTTCTCATGCACAGGAACCACCTCCCCGATAGGGATAGTCCAGTGCCGGAAAAATGGTTCCGACAGGGAAGGCGGTGTCTGCATCATAGGGCTCCTCCCACTGCTGATAGGGGACATATGCCATGCCCGGCGGTGTCTGCTCCGGAAACGGCGTGGTGGGTTGGAATGGTTCTGCTTCCTGCATGCCGTACATCGGGGCATCAGCCGACTGGAATTCCCTCAGGAAGTTCCGCTGCATGCCTGCCATCTGCGGCATGTGATCCATAGAACTTTGCATTACAAAACTCCTTTCTGCACCGCTTTAGAGAATCCGGTGCATTCCAGTGTATGCAGATCCGCTGCATTCGGTGCAGTTATGGTATAAATGGCATAAAACCTGCCAAAGCTAACGAAAGAAAAATTGGCAACAGGGAGAAACCGCCGAAGCTGGCGGAGAGGTTTTGCATGGATTAGGGAAACACTGCATGCAATGTCGTTTCCAGTCAAAATCTCCAAGAATTTTCCGCATAGCATCATGAAAATTCTCCATGAAGTTTTTGTAAACCTGCCGCCTGTCCCATTGACATACTAGGTTAGTAGGTGTATAATGAAATCAAACAGAGCAAAGGAAAGTGGTAACTATGATTGTGTCCACAAAAGGGCGAAATGCCCTGAAGCTGATGATGTGTCTGGCACAGGTGGACGACCAAGCGTATACACCGCTGAAAGTCATCTCTGCCCAGCAAAATATCTCTCTCAAATATCTGGAAAACATCACCTCGATGCTCTCCAAGAAAAAGTTTGTGGAAGCGGCAAGCGGCAAGGGCGGCGGCTATCGCCTGTCCCGTCCGCCGGAGCAATACAGCGTGGGAGAAATTCTGCGGGCGGTGGAAGAATCCATCGAACCGGTAAAGTGCATTGAAAACGGAACGCCGATCTGCGAAACTGCGGATTCCTGTTCCACACTGCCGATCTGGAAAGGGCTTTCTGCACTGATCAATAACTATTTGAATTCCATTACCCTTGCCGATGCGGTAAATTATAAAGATGAAGGAGAAGATGTAACATGAGTCATAATGATCTGCTGCGTATTCAGAATTTGAAAGTATGTGCCGGAGAAAAAGAAATTCTTCACGGCATCGATCTGGACATTCACGAGAATGAAGTACACGTCCTGATGGGACCGAACGGCACCGGTAAGTCCACACTGGGTGCTGCACTCATGGGCAATCCTGCTTACACCGTCACCGGCGGCGACATCATCTATAAGGGACAGAATATCAACGAAATGCCGGATAACGAACGTGCCAAGAACGGCATTTTCCTGTCGTTCCAGAACCCCATTGAGATTCCGGGCATCACCGTCAGTGCGTTTATCCGCAGTGCACTGGAAGCCAAGACCGGCAAGCGTGTCCGTCTGTTCAGCTTCAAAAAGGAACTGGAAGAAAAAATGGCACTGCTCCAGATGGATCCGTCCTATGCAGAGCGTGACCTGAACGTGGGCTTCTCCGGCGGCGAAAAGAAAAAGACTGAGATCCTTCAGATGCTGATGCTGAATCCGGAATTTGTCATTCTGGACGAAACCGACTCCGGTCTGGACGTTGATGCTGTCCGTACCGTTTCCAAGGGCATCGAAGCATACCGCAAGCAGTCCAGGGGCAGCCTGCTGGTCATTACCCACAGCACCAAGATTCTGGAAGCACTGCCGGTAGACTATACGCACATCATGGTGAACGGTAAGATCGTCAAGACCTCCGACAGTTCCCTGATTGAAGAAGTCAACGAAAACGGCTTTGCCGCTTATGAAAATGCAGAGTAATCACACTGGATAAAGAAGACTGTACGCAGATTGTGTGCAGAGCCGTCAGGCGAACTTTATGCAGCGTTTCTCAAGTGTTGCAGGAATACCGAAAGGGTGAAAACGCGTGAAAGAAAAACAGCAGATCGCAGATATTGACAGAAGTGTCTACGATATTAAAGATACAGAAACCGATGCCTATAAGATTGATGCCGGCTTGACACCGGCACTGGTAGAACAGATCTCCAAAGAAAAGAACGATCCGGTCTGGATGCAGCAGTTCCGTCTGCACTCCCTCCAGATCTACAACGAATTGCAGGTGCCGGACTGGGGTCCGTCTATCGACGGGCTGAACATGGACAACATTGTTACCTATGTCCGCCCCAATACCAATATGAAAACCAAGTGGTCCGACGTGCCGGAGGACATCAAGAATACCTTCGAACGTCTGGGCATTCCGCAGGCAGAGCGAAAGTCCCTTGCCGGTGTGGGAGCACAGTATGACTCCGAACTGGTGTACCACAATGTGCGGCAGGAAGTTGCCGATCTGGGCGTAGTGTATACCGATCTGGAGAGTGCCATGCACGGCGAATATGCGGACATGATCCGCAAGCACTTCATGAAGCTGGTGCCGCCGACAGACCATAAGTTTGCGGCTCTGCACGGTGCAGTCTGGTCCGGCGGTTCCTTTGTGTACGTGCCGAAGGGCGTGTCCGTGGAGATTCCGCTGCAATCCTATTTCCGTCTGAATGCACCGGGAGCAGGACAGTTTGAACATACGCTGATCATCGTGGAAGAGGGAGCATACCTGCACTTTATCGAGGGCTGCTCCGCCCCGAAATACAATGTGGCAAATCTCCACGCCGGCTGTGTCGAACTGTTCGTGGGCAAGAATGCCACACTGCGGTACTCCACCATTGAAAACTGGTCGAAGAACATGTACAACCTGAATACCAAGCGTGCACTGGTCGAAGAAGGCGGCAAGGTGGAATGGGTTTCCGGTTCGTTCGGTTCTCATGTGTCCTATCTGTACCCCATGAGTATCCTCAAGGGCAAGGGGGCAAAAATGGAGTTCACCGGCATTACTTTCGCCGGAAAGGGACAGAATCTGGACACCGGTGCCAAGGTCGTTCATGCGGCTCCGGACACCAGTTCCTATATCAACACCAAGTCGATTTCCAAGGACGGCGGTATCAGCACGTTCCGCAGTTCCGTTGTGGTCAATAAGGACGCAGAGGGCTCGAAGTCCTCGGTTTCCTGCGAATCCCTGATGCTGGACGCACAGTCCCAGTCGGATACCATTCCGGCAATCGATGTCCGCACCCGCAAGGCAGACGTGGGACACGAAGCACAGATCGGCAAGATCAGCAACGAAGCAATTTTCTACCTGATGTCCAGAGGTCTGAGCGAAGAAGATGCCCGGGCATGCATCGTCAGCGGCTTTGCAGATAACGTTTCCAAGGAACTGCCGCTGGAATATGCGATCGAAATGAACAATCTGATTCGTCTGGAAATGAAAGGCAGCATTGGGTGAGGTGAGCATGATGGAAAATAATACAATTCGAGTAAATGCACTTCCGACACTGACATGGCACAGACTGCATGTCAATGCCTGCAAAACAGAACCCTATACACCGGTGAAGCCCTGCACCGTGCAGACCGTTTCCGAAAACAGCGTGGCAGCAGTTTCCGCACTGGAGCCCTGCACCGACTGTAGTGCCGTGGAAACCGGCGTGGGCAGGAATGTGGACAACCTGTTCCAGTGGGGCATGACCGTGACCGTTCCGGAAAACGGCAGCGACACCCTGCGTATGGAGATCGGCAGCGAGGACGGCGGCGACTGTGCGGCATTTGTCCATGTACAGGCAGAAGCCGGCAGCGAACTGACACTGGTGCAGATCTGGAAAGCAGACGCTTCCCATGCGGCACTGCGGACTGTGATTCGTGCAGAAGCCGGAGCAACTGTTCGGCTGGTGCAGATCCTTGCCGATGGCAGTGCAGAGTGCATCAATGATGTGGGCTGTGTCACCGGCGAAAAGGCTTCTTTCGAAGTGATCCGGCTGTATCTGGCACAGGGCAATGTGATTTCCGGTATCCGTACCGATCTGGCAGGAAACGGCAGCAGCTTCACCTGCAAATCCGGCTATCTGGTAAAGCCGTCCAAAAAGCTGGATATGAACGTGATTGCCAACCATATCGGCAAGAACACCCAGAGTGACATTCAGGCAGACGGCACCTTGTACGACGGAGCCGAAAAGGCATTCCGCGGCACCATTGACCTGAAGCGTGGCTGTGCCGGCTCGGAGGGTAAGGAAGAAGAAAACGTGCTCCTGCTGGGAGATGACGTTGTCAATAAGACCATTCCGCTGATCCTCTGCACCGAAGAAGATGTCAAGGGCAGCCACGGTGCTTCTATCGGCGAACTGGAACAGGGCATGCTGTTCTACTTTGAAGCCCGCGGTATCAGCAAGAGCGAAGCGGAAAAGATCGTGGCAAAGGCTCGGTTGGAAAAGCTTTGTCAGGAAACTGCTGACGAGAAAGCAGCAGAGTATATGCACCAGAAAATCGAGGAGGTGATCTGACGTGACAGCGTGGAATCCGGAAAATGTGCGGCAGGACTTTGTGCTGCTCCAGAACACCGATCGGGTTTATTTTGACAATGCGGCGACTTCCCAGAAGCCGAAGTGTGTGATCGATGCGGTGCAGGAATTCTATGAAAAGTATAACGCCAATGTGCTCCGCGGACTGTACCCCTTGAGCGTAGAAGCTACGGAACGCTATGAAAACGCCAGAAAGACCGTGCAGCGGTTTATTCATGCTGCCTGTCCTGAGGAGATCATCTTCACCCGAAATGCTACAGAGAGCATGAATCTGGTGGCGTACAGCTACGGCATGGCAAACCTGAAAGCCGGTGACGAGATTCTGGTTTCCATTCTGGAACACCACAGCAATATTCTGCCGTGGCAGATGGTTTCCCGTGCCACCGGTGCCAAGCTGGTCTTTCTGGAATGCGAGCCGGACGGCACCATTCCCAAGGAAAAAATGGACGAGGCTTTCTCGGAACACACCAGGCTGGTGGCAGTGACACAGGTTTCCAACGTGCTGGGCTGTGTCAACGATATTCCGGAACTGGTGAAGCGTGCCAGAGCCTGCGGTGCAGTAATCCTGATGGACGCGGCACAGAGTGCCCCTCATATGCCCATTGACGTACAGAAACTGGACGTGGATTTTGTGGCATTTTCCGGTCACAAGATGCTGGCTCCCATGGGGATCGGCGTACTGTACGGCAAGCAGGAACTGCTGGAAAAAATGCCGCCGTTCCTCACCGGCGGGGAAATGATCGAAACCGTTTCCCGCTACGATGCAGTCTATGCGGAACTGCCCCACAAATTCGAAGCCGGCACGGTCAATGCCGGCGGAGCCGTGGGACTGGCTGCGGCAATCGATTATCTGGAATCCTACGGTATGGACACTCTCCATGCTGTGGAGCAGGAACTGACAGCCTATCTGTTCCGCGGCATGAATGCCATTCCCCATGTACATGTGCTGGGGTCACAGCGGGAGGACAACCATACCGGTATCGTTTCCTTTACCGTCGATCAGGTGCACCCGCACGACATCAGCGAAGTGCTCAGCAGCGACGGCATGGATATTCGTGCCGGTCACCATTGTGCACAGCCGCTGCACGATCATCTGGGAATCCATTCCACTGCCCGTGCAAGCCTGATGTTCTATAACACCAAAGAGGAGATCGACCGGTTCTTAGAGAGCGTTTCCAATATTCGGAGAAGGATGGGCTTTGGCAATGAATAATTTTTATAACGAGATCCTGACGGAACACAACGTCCGTCCGGAATTCAAATATGATCTGGAATGTCCGACCATTCAGCTGGAGGGTGTCAACCCCAACTGCGGCGATGACATCTGGCTGAATCTGGTCATGAAGGACGGCGTGATTCAGGACGCATCTTTCAATGGGGACGGCTGTGCCATTTCGCAGGCATCTGCGGATATTATGATCGGCATGATCATCGGCAAGACCAAGGCAGAGGCACTGCATCTGTCAGACCTGTTCCTGAAAATGATCAAGGGCACGGCAACTGATGCGGAAGTGGAGGAGCTGGAAGAAGCTTCTGCACTACAGGATATTTCCCATATGCCGGCACGGGTAAAGTGTGCCGTGCTGGGCTGGCGTACCCTGCGGGAAGCCATTGAAAAGCTGGACAGCGAAGCGTAGAGCGTATGCATAGATGCTGTCTGAGAACCTGTTTTCGTGGAATGCCACTGAAAGCAGGTTTTTCTATGGGAGGAATCATCATGCAATCCATATTGATTAAAGATACCACACGGGAAGAACGAATCCGTATTGTGAACCAGTCGCTGCAGGTCTGCGGACAGACCTGTGAATTCTGCAACGGCTGTGACAATCTGGGCGGCGGTCTGGTGGACAGCTATTTCCAGCCGTATATCGACGGAGAAAAAGAAATTTCAGAATTAAACGCCGCGTATCACCGCGGTTTGGTGAGGTAAGTACATGATAGAAGAAATCACAATACAGGAACTGGCAGCCATGGAGCCGTCTGCCTGTCAGATCATCGACATGCGGGACAGCACGGCGTTTGCTCTGGGGCATATCGACGGGGCAGTGCTGATCCCGCAAAAGGAACTGGAAGCCTCTCACAAGAATCTTCCCAAGGATAAAACACTGGTGATCTACTGCCGCAGCGGGATCCTGAGTGCTGATGTGGCGGAACAGCTGCGGGAAGAAGGCTACGCGGCAGTGAATCTGGTGGGCGGCTATGTCAAGTGGCTTCAGGAGAAGATCCGGCGGGAAACCAAAAACGAAAAGGCTGCCGAAGTGGAACAGGGACTGCGGAAAAAGTTTCATCGGGTGATCTTCAGCCGGTTTGCCAAGGCAATCAAGACCTATGACTTGATTCAGCCCAACGACCGCATTGCCGTGTGTATTTCCGGCGGCAAGGACTCGATGCTCATGGCGAAGCTGTTTCAGGAGATTCAGCGGCACGGGAAATTTCCCTTTGAACTGGTCTTTCTGGTCATGGATCCCGGCTATAGTGCCGAGAACCGGCAGATCATCGAATCCAACGCCAAGCTGCTGCAAATTCCCATTACCGTGTTCGAAACCAATATTTTTGATTCGGTGTATCACGTGCAGAATAACCCCTGCTATCTCTGTGCCCGTATGCGGCGTGGACATTTGTATAACAAGGCAAAGGAACTGGGCTGTAATAAGATCGCTCTGGGACACCATTTTGACGATGTCATTGAAACGATTCTCATGAGCATGATCTACGGCGGACAGGTGGAAACCATGATGCCGAAGCTGCACAGTGCCAATTTCGAGGGCATGCAGCTGATTCGCCCCATGTACCTGATTCGGGAAGCCGACATCAAGCACTGGTGTCGGTATCACGACTTGCAGTTTATCCAGTGTGCCTGCCACTTCACGGACACCTGCACTACCTGTGATCCTGACGAACGGACGGTTTCCAAGCGTATGGTGGTGAAGCAGCTGATTGCCAAGCTGGCAGAGGAAAATCCGCAGATCGAAAAGAACATTTTCCGCAGCGTGGAGAATATCAACCTGAACAAAATCATTTCGTACCAGAAAGATCACGTGGTGCATAGCTTTCTGGACGATTATCGGAATGAGTAGACCATTTCAAAAAATGGACTCCATTCACCACAGAAGATCCCCAGACGACCGCGGCTTTCCGGCTTGCGGTCGTTTTATTTTATTGTTACTCTATGGAAGCACTGCATAAAGCCCGCCTGACGGCTTTGTACGCAATCTGCTTGCAGATTTTTTATCATATTGCCCGGAAATCTGACGACGCATCTTACGCACAAGCTTTATGCAGTGTTTCCCTAAGTCTTTAATAAACTTATCGTATTGTGTTTTAGATTCTGCCTTTAATGCTTCCAAATACTCTTTACGAGCATCTAAGAATAAACTATTAAAAGCATCTGTTGTTTCTTTCCTTGTCATTATTTCTCTTTTTATCCTGGCTATTATTTTTAACCATATTCATTAATAATTCTTTCATTTCAGGAGATAAACAGCTTTTGGGCTTAAGCATTCTAATTATTTCACTTAAAACGGCACCAAAATCATCTATTATTTCTAACTCACCATGGTCAACCCAAACAAAATTCCTTGTTATTTTTGAAAAACATAATTGTTCACCATCACCTATTAAATCTGCAATTACAATCAAGTCTTCTGGTAAGTCTCCAGAGTTCATAACAAACTTGTCCGGCCCATAAAAATGTGCCAATGAGTTTCTAATTTGTGCTTCATTCGTGAAACTTAACCATTCTTTATATGTTTCAGGAATAAAAACATTGTGTTTATTTTCCCAATTAGAAATCATTTCATCTGATGCAGGTTGTTTGAACCATGAAGCATCGTCACCATAATCAGATGCAATCTGTTCGCATAAGCACACAAGTTCTTTGATTTTCTCCATTAAACTATTGTGAGGAATATTCATAATAGTATTTCCTTTTTAATTATTAAAATTTTATTATACAATCAACACAACCACCCTCTCCATAAATAACAGGTATCAGCACCTTAGAACAGTGGTTTTTCTTGATTGAATCACTTTCATTATACCATACTCTACAAAAAATATCCAGCATAAAATATCCAGCGTAAGTGTCAAGCAAAAGTAGGCAGCATTTCTCGAAATCGTCACAATGCACAAAATCAGAACGATAAATCAGTGAAAGGCTTGCAAGCGGAAATTTGTTTCAGCCATTTCATACCCGAGGGGATAGAGAAGCTTTTTGTGAATTCAGGAAGCACTGCATAAAGCCTGCCTGACGGCTTTGCACGCAATCTGCTTGCAGATTTTTCATCATATTGCCCGGAAATCTGATGACGCATCTTACGCACAAGCTTTATGCAGCGTTTCCCTCTGAAAAACAGAAAAACCGTAAAGAATCCAAAAACTTCTGCGAAATCCGCCGGATTTCGAATTGACTTTTCCGGCAGAGAATGGTATAATAAGCTACATATATTTATCGTCTGTGTCTGTTTGGAAAGCACCGATATTGCCATAAGTTTTGTGCGGTGCTGCCTTTGCACAGATGCTGACAAAATGCCGAGGAAGGAACGAGTGACATGAATTTTTTAGAGGAAAGAATCGTAAAGGACGGTATCGTCAAGGAAGGCAACATTCTGAAAGTGGACAGCTTTCTGAATCACCAGATGGATGTGACCCTGTTCCAGCAAATGGGGGAGGAGTTCAAACGCCGCTTTGCAGACAAGGAGATCAACAAGATCCTGACCATTGAGGCTTCCGGTATCGGTATCGCCTGTATCGTGGCAAGCTGTTTCCACGTGCCGGTGGTGTTCGCCAAGAAGTCCAAGAGCGTCAACATTGACGGTGCGGTCTACGTGGCAGAGGTGGAATCGTTTACCCACAAGTGCAAAAATCAGGTGATCGTTTCGAAAAAGTTCCTGCACCCCGAGGACAAGGTGCTGATTATCGATGATTTTCTGGCAAACGGCTGTGCCCTGCAAGGGCTGATCTCCATTGTGGCACAGGCAGGTGCAACCGTTGAGGGCATCGGCATTGCCGTAGAAAAGGGCTTCCAGCAGGGCGGACGCATTATCCGGAATCTGGGCTACCCGCTGGAATCTCTGGCAATCGTAGACAGTATGGACGCTTCGACCGGCACCATTGTCTTTCGGGAACAGAACTGAAAGGCGGCAGACAAATGGAAAAACAAAAATTTTCAGCCCGCGTGAAACAGGCGATGGGAGAAGCTTCCATTACGAACCTGTACCAGCTGAACGGCATGGTGCCGGTGCATAAGGCGATTCCCTTTGGCTTGCAGCATATCCTCGCCATGTTCGTGGCAAATATTGCCCCGATCCTGATCGTAGGCGGAGCCTGCGGACTGGCGGCTTCTGATATGGCAATGCTGATCCAGAGTGCCATGCTGATTGCCGGTATCGGCACGCTGGTGCAGCTGTTCCCGATTTTCCATAAAATTGGTTCCGGACTGCCGATCGTCATGGGCATCAGCTTCACCTTTGTGTCGGTGCTGTGCTTTATCGGTGCCCAATACGGCTATGGAGCGATTATGGGAGCCGTGCTCATCGGCGGCATAGTGGAGGGCATACTGGGACTTTTTGCGAAGTTCTGGATCAGGATCATTGCCCCGATTGTGTCCGCCAGCGTGGTCACGGCGATCGGCTTTTCGCTGCTGACAGTCGGAGCGACCTCTTTCGGCGGCGGCAGCGGCAGTGCAGATTTCGGCTCTGCGGAAAACTGGATCCTCGGCTCTGTAACGCTGCTCTGCTGTATCCTGTTCCACATTTTCGCGAAGTCCTACTTCAAGCAGCTGTCCGTGTTGTTCGGTCTGGTAGTGGGCTATATTCTCGCGGTGTTTATGGGAAAGGTCGATTTCTCTGCCCTGCGGGAAACCTCGATCATTGCGGTTCCCCACCTGATGCCGTTCCGCATGGAGTTCCACGCCGATGCTATTTTGTCGGTGGTGCTGATCTTCCTGGTGTCTGCCACGGAAACCATTGGGGATACCTCGGCACTGGCTGCCTCTGGTCTGGATCGTGACGTGACCACGCAGGAAACCTCCGGTTCGATTGCCTGTGACGGCTTTGTCAGCTCCCTTTCCTCCGTGTTCGGCTGCATGCCGATCACTTCGTTCAGCCAGAACGTAGGACTGGTAGCAATGACCAAAGTGGTAAACCGGTTCACCATTGCCATCGGAGCTGTGATCATGATCCTCGCCGGCATTTTCCCGATCTTCGGAGCACTGCTGGCAACACTGCCGGACGCAGTGCTGGGCGGCTGTACCATTATGATGTTCGGCACCATTGTAGTCAGCGGCTTGCAGATGATCAGCAAGTGCGGTTTTACCCAGCGGAATATGATTATTGCCGCACTGTCCCTGAGCATCGGTCTGGGCTTTACCGAATGTGCAGATCTGTTTGCGATTTTCCCCCGGATGGTGCAGAATGTCTTTGCACAGAACTGT
Source organism: Ruminococcus sp. OM06-36AC (assembly GCF_003438725.1). Lineage (NCBI taxonomy): Bacteria > Bacillati > Bacillota > Clostridia > Eubacteriales > Oscillospiraceae > Ruminococcus > Ruminococcus sp. OM06-36AC. The sequence continues at coordinate 151,554 of NZ_QSTT01000003.1, read as the reverse complement.
GTTGCCGTGGTATTTCTGGTGTCGATCCTGCTGAATCTGGTGCTGCCGAAAAATATGGAGGCAGAAAAGGTGACCGAACAGAAAAAGGAAAAGGCATAAGAGCCTGTGCAGTATCTGGTTTTGTTTCACAGGAGGTGGTGCAATGACAAAAAAGTATACGTATCTGGTACATATTGCTTTGTTTTTGGCAGCAATGATCCTGCTCTGTCTGGGCTTTTTTTTGGAAAGCCCTAATGGCGGACTGATTACAGAACAGCGTGCCATGCCGACCTGTAAAGAGGTACAGGAAGTGGCAGAAGAAACCCGCTCTGATGCAGCGGCTCCGCAGGGCGTGACCAGAGAGTTTCACTTTACGCTGGACAACAATCTGACGGAAAAGCAGCTGATGTTTTATGTTATCAACAGCAATACCAAGGTCTATATCAACGGAGAACTGGTCTTTGACAAACACCGCAGCGAAACCAATAAAGTCAGTGCCACGGGCTGTTACTGGGTCAATCTGACACTGCTTCGTGCAGACAACGGAAAGGAAGTCACTGTAGAGCTGCAGCCGCTGTATGCCGCAACTGTCAAACGTGCTGTGACGTTTTATGAGGGCAGCCAGTATCCGCTGTTCTGGAAGATTTTGAAACAGGATGCAGTTTTTTGCTTTTTCGGGATATTTCTGATTTTGTTCGGTATTATCTATCTGGGCATTTCGTTCTACTATTGTGTCAAAATGCGGATCCGTCTGAATCTTTCGTCATTGGGCATGGTTTCCGTGCTGGTGGGGTGCTGGAAAATTTCCGACACCTATCTGATCACATGGCTGTTGCCGGCACATGTGCGGTTTTTTTCTTATTTAAGCAGCATCGCCATACTGCTGCTGCCATTTTTCGTGGCCATGTACATCAATATTTCTGCCCGACCGCACAGCACCATTCAGAGGGCAATGTACGGGCTGATGATCGGCAATGCTGTGCTGGTGGCGATAGCGGGTCTGCTGCACCTGCTGCGGATCGTGGCACTGCGGGAATCACAGGGCATGTTTGTCTATCTGATTCTGGCAGAAGCAATTTTTATGATCGTATTGGAGTTCGTCATTTATCCCCGGCACAGAAACGACATGCGGCACAAGCTGTTTATGGCTTCGGTAATTTGCCTGATGCTGTCGATCTTGCTGGATGTGCTTTGCTTTTTGATATGGCATTCTTCCAATTTGCTGTTTTTCACCATGATCGGCATTGCTGTGTATATCGTGGCAATCGGAATTCTTACGCTTCGCAATGCACAGGACAAGCTGTTCCGTGACAAAGCGACTGGTCTGTATAACCGGAACAAGTGCAACGAACTGATCCATATGGGAATCGCACCGGATGATCGGCTGTGCTTTATGATGTTCGACCTGAACGGCTTGAAAAAAACCAATGACAATTGCGGACATGATGCCGGTGATCAGATGATCGCAAAGTTCGCCGAAGTGCTGCGAAACAGCATTCCCGCAGGCAATTTTATCGGCAGAAGCGGCGGCGACGAGTTTATTAGCATTATCTATAATACTGATGAAGAACGGGTAAAAAAGATCATTGCAGATATGCGGGAACAGATCACTGCATTCAATCAGGAAAACGAACACGGTGCATGGCAGCTGGGAGCAGCGGTGGGCTATGCCTTTGTGAATGAGGTGGGCAGCCGTTCCTATATGGCTCTCTACGAACTGGCAGATAAGCGTATGTATGAAAATAAACGTGCTATGAAAGCTGTACGGACAGAGTAGTAAAGGAGTTTTGTTATGACAACACAGGAATTTCAGAAGAAGATCAAACGCGTCCTGATCACAGAACAGGAGATACAGGATAAAATTCAGGAAGTGGGTGCACAGATCAGTCGGGAATACGAGGGCAAGCCGCTGCTGCTGGTGAGTATCCTCAACGGGGCATTCGTGTTTATGGCAGACCTGTGCCGTGCTATTACCATTCCCTGTGAAACGGCTTTCATGTGTGCCAAGAGCTATTACAACGGCACATCTTCTTCCGGCATCGTCAAGATCACCATGGATCTGATGCAGGACATCAGCGGCTATCATGTCATCATTGCCGAGGACATCATCGACACCGGCAGAACCCTGAACGACGTGCTGAAGCTGCTGAAAGCGAGAAACCCGCTTTCGCTGAAAGTCATCACCCTGCTGGACAAGCCGGAACGCCGTCTGGTAAAGCTGGAAGCAGACATTTCCCTGTTTACCATTCCGGATCATTTTGTGATCGGCTATGGACTGGACTGTGGCGAGATCTATCGCAATCTGCCGTATATTGCGGAATATGATGAAGGAGAAGAAGTATAATGTTTGAAAAGATTTTCCACCTGAAAGAGCATAACACCAATGTCAGGACGGAGTGTATTGCCGGCGTTACTACATTCATGACAATGGCGTACATTCTGGCAGTCAACCCCAGCATTTTGAGTTCGACCGGCATGAATCCCACTGCCGTGCTGCTGGCAACCTGTCTGGCATCGTTCCTCGGCACCATGTGTATGGGCATGATGGCAAATCTGCCCTTTGCCCTGTCTGCCGGCATGGGACTGAACGCCTTTTTCGCCTATACCGTCTGCGGTAACATGGGCTATCCGTGGCAGGTGGCACTGCTTGCCGTGTTCGTGGAGGGTATCGTCTTTATTGTGCTGTCCCTGACGAATGTGCGGGAAGCGTTGTTCAACGTCATTCCGCTTTCTCTGAAAAAAGCGGTTTCCGTTGGTATCGGCGTGTACATTGCCTTTATCGGCTTGCAGAACGCCGGTGTTGTTGTCAACAGTGATTCCACGCTGGTAACAGTCGTTTCCTTTACGGACAACTTCCGCACCGGCGGCATCTGTGCCCTGCTGGCAATTATAGGTACCCTGTTTACCGCGTTCCTGTACATCAAGCGGGTGAAGGGCTCGATTCTGATCGGCATCCTGGCAACATGGGTGCTGGGCATTCTCTGCCAGCTGACCGGTTTGTACGTTGTAGATCCGAAGGCTGGCTATAACAGCCTGCTGCCGGCATTTTCCATGACCGACTTCTCTGCACTGGGCGATACGTTCGGGCAGTGCTTCAAATTCAACTTTGACGGTGTCAGCATTGTGAACTTTATCGTGGTTATCTTCTCGTTCCTGTTCGTGGATATTTTCGACACACTGGGCACGCTGATCGGCGTGTGCAACAAGGGCAATATGCTGGACAAGGACGGTAAGCTGCCCCAGATCAAGCCGGCACTGATGGCAGATGCAGTTGCCACCTCCGCAGGTGCAATTCTGGGTACTTCCACCACTACCACATTTGTAGAATCCTCCGCCGGCGTGGCAGAGGGCGGCAGAACCGGTCTGACTGCGGTAGTCACTGCGGTGCTGTTCCTGATCTCCATGCTGTTTGCCCCGATTTTCATTGCCATTCCGTCCTTTGCGACGGCTCCGGCTCTGGTCATCGTCGGCTTCCTGATGTTCACCACCATTCCGGACATCAAGTTCTCCGAAGAAAGCTTTCTGGAAGCCATTCCGGCATACCTGTGCATCGTGGCAATGCCGCTGTTCTACAGCATCTCGGAGGGCATCTCCATCGGGATCATCTCCTATGTAGTACTGCATCTGGTTTGCGGCAAGGGCAAGCAGGTGAAACCACTGATGTATGTTCTGGCGGTGCTGTTCGTGCTGAAGTATATTTTCCTTTAAATGCATCTGGGCAGTACAGCCCTTGTAATTGTAAGAGCCTGCTTTCGGGTTGTCCGGTGGCAGGCTCTTATGCTTGTTTTTCAGCCGAAACTGTGTTATAATAGAGCATGTACTTGTTTTGCACTTCAAACGAAAGGAATGTCTATGTCTGAAATTACAACCCTTACCCAAACTCTCCGTGATGCGATCTCTGCCCGCATTTACGGCAAAGAAGATGTGATCGAAAAGGTGCTTGCCGCCCTGTACTGCGGGGGACACGTGCTTCTGAACGATATTCCGGGAACCGGAAAAACTACCCTTGCCCGCACCCTTGCCGGAGCACTGGACGCGGACTTTCACCGTATCCAGTTTACACCAGACCTGCTGCCTACCGACCTGATCGGCGTGAGCATTCCGGAGCCGAAAACCGGTGCGTTTACGTTCCGGAAAGGGGCGGTGTTCACCCAGATTTTGCTGGCGGACGAGATCAACCGTGCCACGCCCCGCACCCAGTCGGCACTGCTGGAGTGCATGGAAGAACGGCAGGTCACTGCGGACGGCGTAACGTATCCGCTGGAGGAGCCGTTTTTCGTGATCGCCACCCAGAACCCTGTGGAGATGCAGGGGACATTTCCGCTGCCGGAGGCACAGCTGGACCGCTTTCTGCTCTGTCTGTCGCTGGGGTATCCGGAAAAGGAACAGGAACTTGCCCTGCTGTCCCGTTCTGCGGCAGTGCCGGAGAGCAAGCCGGTGGCAACTGCGGCACAGCTGCTGGCAGCACGGCAGGAGCTGGCACAGGTGACCGTTTCTGCCGCTGTGCAGGAATATCTGGTGGAACTGGCTCACGCCTCCCGTGAGCACCACGGGATACAGCTGGGGCTCAGCACCCGCGGCATGCTGTCGCTGCTGGAAGTTTCCAGGGCAGCAGCAGCGATGCATGGCAGAACCTACGTGACACCCGATGACATCAAGTGGATCGCCGCCGACTGCATGGCACACCGCATGACCGCACGGGGCAGCATGTGGGAGGAGAATCAGGAAACCTGCCGCAGCATTGCCGAAGAACTGCTGCAAACAGTTCCCGTGCCAAAGGAATCGCTATGGAACTGATCGCAGTAATTTTGCTGGTGCTGCTGGTGCTGTTCGGAGAGGTGGGACTGTACCGCCGGCGGGGACTGGAAGGGCTGTCCTATTACTGTCACTTTTCGGAAACAGAACGCACCGAGGGCGAATCTCTGCAATTTGTGGAAACTGTTACCAATGACAAAACACTGCCGGTGCCGTGGCTCAAGGCAGAACTGACCACGTCCCGCTGGCTGGACTTTCCGGAGGCGAATTCTGCTGTCACCGGAGAAAACCGGTTTGTCAGCAGCTTTTTCTCCGTCCGCAGCCGTTCCCGTGTCAGCCGCGTCTGGGAGATCACCTGCGAAAAACGCGGGGTATATGAAATGGAACATATCGTGCTGGTAACGTCGGATTTGCTGGGTATCGTGCGGCTCTCTCTCCATGCCGCAGACCACGGCGAAAAGCTGACCGTACTGCCGAAGCGGCTGACCGAAGCGGGGCTGCTCCTGCCGAAGCTGCTGCGGCAGCAGTACGGGGAACAGGCGGTGCGGTACAGCCTGCTGACAGACCCTTGCCTGTCTGCCGGTGTGCGGGAATATGTGACTGGTGATCCGATACACCGCATGCACTGGAAAGCTTCTGCACATGCCGGAACGCTGCTGATGCGGCAGGAGGAACGGACGGCTCGGCAGACGGCAACGGTGCTGCTGGCACTGGAATCCCACCGCCCCGATGCCGGACAGATGACACCGGACAGCGAATTGTTGGAGCACACCATTCGGGTGTGTGCCCAGTGTCTCTGGGAATTTTGCAGCAACGGCTGGCAGGTGCGGCTGTGCGTAGGGGAACGCAATGCCAAGGGCAACCCCATTGCCACGCCCTACGGTGCCGGCAATACCATGTATCACCGGCTTTTGCAGCAGCTGGCGGAGTTGCAGTTGCAGGACGTGCTGTCCATGCCCCGGCTGCTCTCGCTGTCTGCCAGCCGCATGACACAGGAAACCGTGCTGCTGATCACGCCCTATACAGACCGGCGTGTGGCACGCTGGAAGCAGCAGTCCGGCGGGTTGGTACTGGTGACGGGGCATGCCCATGACAGCGGAAACTGTGCGGATGCCGTCGTTCCTGCACCGGAGTATCTGCGAAACGGGGAGGCGGCATTATGAAAAATATCCGCTTTTGGCTGCACTGGCTGCTGGTAACGGCACTGGCTGCGGCTCTCTATCCCTTTCCGGTGCTGCTTCGCGTGTGGAGCAATGGGGCACAGTGGACGGCTCCGGTGATGACGGCAGCCCTTGCAGGCTGTGCATGGCTGGGCATGCTGTATATCCTGTTGCTGCGGCGGCAGTACGCCAGACACCCCAAGTGGATCAACGGCGGTGTCTGGGCAATCACGCTGCTGCTTTGCGTGGCAGGCTGTCTGTTCGCCCCCTATCCGGCAAGGCTGGCACAGGTGCTGTGGGGGATTCTGGCAGGCGGCTGCTTTTTCGGCAGTGCACGGCTGGTATTTCACCCGCTGGAGCATCTGGCACACCCGAATGTATTTGTGGGGCTGTGCCTGTGGGATTGCTTCACCGGATTTCTGTTATATCTTAGCCATGCCAAGCTGCCCTTTGTGCCAGTGATGCTGCTGTTTGCGGCGAATGCGGCACTGTTTGCCCTGATCCACAATCGGGACGCTATGGAACGCATGCTTTCCGGTCGGGACGGGGACACATGGGAACTGCCGACGGAGATCCGGAAGTCCAACGGAAAGCTGATGGGCGTGCTCTGCGGCATAGGGCTGCTTCTGGTGCTGTGCAGCCGACCGCTGGCAAAAGTCATGCGTTGGGCGTGGCGGCTGCTGTACACGGCAGTGTGGTACGCTCTGCGTTGGCTGCTCTCCCGCGGCAGTCAGGAACAGACTGCGGAACTGCCGGAGGACACATCGGAACAGGTGATGCAGCTACAGCAAAACGGTGCTGCCGGCTGGATTCGGCTGGTGATCGAACTGGTTCTGCTGGCGGCAGTGCTGGTGCTGGTCATCTGGAAACGCCGCGAAATTGGCGATGCACTGCTTTCTGCGTGGTACAGCCTGCGGCACTGGATACAGCAGCATCTGCGGAAAAACCACGCGGAGCAGCGGAACGACTGGCACGAGGCGTACTGCGACTATGTGGAGGACTTGCTGACTGCTGAACAGCCGGCTCCGTCTGCGGCAGCCCTGTACCGCCGCCGTGACTGGAAAAAGGCTTACCGCCGGTATCAACGTTTGCCGGAACAGGCGGAACGCTTCCGGCTGGGGTACGCGTTGCTGCTGGCACGGCTGCCTGAAGAAGTTGCCCTGCCGGCAGCCAGTCCGGCGGAAATTCTGAACCATCTGTCCACCGGCGGGGAACAGGAAACGCTGCCTCAGTGGAACACGGTGACAGAAGCCTATACTGCCTTGCGGTACGGAGAAATTCTGCCGGAGCATGGAGCATTTGCGGCAATGGATACACTTTTGAAAAGACGTTCATAGGACAATACCGCACAATCTTTGTGCGGTATTGCCATAGGATAAAAAAAGCCAGCCCACGGGAAATCTCCCACGGGCTGGCTTTATTTTTATGCAGCGTTGTCTTTATTCGTCGTCTTCGCTGTGCGTTACCTGAATGCCCAGTACGTCCAGACTTTCGGCATCTACCGGAGCAGGGCAGGCACTCATCAGTTCACTTGCGTTCTGTACCTTCGGGAATGCCACCACGTCACGCAGACTTTCCGCCTGTAACATTACCATTGCCAGACGATCCAGACCAATGCCAAGACCACCGTGAGGCGGTGCACCGTAGTGGTACGCCTCTACCAAGAAGCCGAACTTGGCTTCGATTTCCTCGTCGGTCAGTCCCAGTGCCTGGAACATCTTTTCCTGCAACTCGTAATCGGTGATACGAATGGAACCGGAGGACAGTTCTGTACCGTTCAGCACCAAGTCAAATGCCTTTGCAGTGACACGTGCCGGATCGCTGTCCAGATAGGGCAGGCACTCGTCCATGGGCATGGTGAACGGGTGGTGCATTGCGTCCCAGTGCTGGGTGTCCTCGTTCCATTCGAAGAACGGGAACTGGGTGATCCACAGGAAGTTGAACTTGCCCTCCGGAATCAGATCCAGCTTCTTTGCCACTTCCAGACGGAGTGCTCCCAGTACCGGCAGGGTCACCTTGTTCTTATCTGCCACAATGAGAACCACGTCGCCCTTGGCACAGTCCAGACGGGACAGGATCTCGTCCAGCTTGCCCTCCGGCAGGAACTTTGCGAAAGAGCAGGTAGGCTTCTCATCGTTCCAGCGAATGAATGCCAGTCCCTTTGCACCGATGCCCTTTGCCTTTTCGGTCAGCTTGTCGATTTCCTTTCGTGTCAGCACGGAAGCTGCATTTTTTGCCACGATTGCCCGAACGCTGCCGCCGGCTTCCAGTGCCGAACGGAATACCATAAAGTCTACGTCCTTGACTGTGTCAGACAGATCCTGCAATTCCATGCCGAAGCGGGTATCCGGCTTGTCTGAACCGTAGCGTTCCATGGCTTCCTGATAGGTCATGCGGGGCAGGGGTGTGGTAATATCCATGTGCAGGACTTTCTGGAACAGATACTTCACAAAGCCCTCTGTCAGCTGGAGAATATCTTCTACGTCCACAAAGGACATTTCCAGGTCGATCTGGGTGAATTCCGGCTGACGGTCTGCACGGAGATCTTCGTCGCGGAAGCAGCGGGCGATCTGGATATACCGGTCCATGCCGGCAACCATCAGCAGCTGCTTGTAAATCTGCGGGGACTGGGGCAGAGCATAGAACTTGCCGTTGTGTACGCGGGAGGGGATCAGATAGTCACGGGCACCCTCCGGCGTAGACTTCATCATCATCGGGGTTTCGATCTCAATGAAGTTGTTGGCATAGAAATACTCTCTGGCAGCCAGTGCAATTTTGTGCCGCATCATCAGGTTGTGCTGCAGCGGAGCACGACGGAGATCCAGATAGCGGTATTTCAGACGCAGTTCCTCGTTGGTCTTGGTTTCGTCTGTGATCGCGAAAGGCGGTGTCTGTGCCTTGGACAGCACACGCAGGTCATCTACCAGCACTTCCACAGCACCGGTTTTCATGTCCTTGTTGATGCTGGAACGTTCTGCCACAACGCCCTTTGCCAGCAGTACGTATTCGCTGTGACAGGACGCAGCCTTTTCAAAAATGGCACGGTCGGTCTGGTCGTTGAACGCCAGCTGTACAATACCGGTTCTGTCGCGGAGGTCGATAAAAATCAGGTTGCCGAGGTTCCGCACCTTCTGTACGAATCCGCCCACAACGACGGTTTCTCCTGCTTTTGTCACTTCACCGCAGTAACAGGTGCGGCGTAAATCCTGCATCAAATCCATGATCACTGACACTCCTTTTCAAAATCTTCCACAATGTCGTGGAACATATACTGCACGGCAATATCGTCGAACTTGTCCTCGAATGTTTCGTCCAGAGCAATTTCGATCTGTTCGCCGGTTTCCATATTCTTCAGCTTTGCCTTTTTGTCCTGTAGTTCGTTTTCGCCCAGAACCATGACAAAAGCGGCACCGATCTTGTTGGCATACTTCATCTGTGCCTTCAGACCACGCTGCATCACATCATATTCCACCTGATAGCCGGAAACCCGAAGCTGTTGTCCCAGCTGCATTGTTGTAGGCACAGCACTTTCGTCCATGGGGGCAATGTAGAGATCGCAGCCCTTGGGTTCCTCAAAGGCACAGCCCTGCTGTTCCATTGTCATGATGAGCCGTTCCAGACCCATGGCAAATCCCATTGCCGGAGTCGGCTTGCCGCCCATTTGTTCGATCAGACCGTCATACCGGCCGCCGCCGCAGACAGTACCCTGTGCACCGATGTCAGTGGTGATGAATTCGAAAACAGTCTTGGTGTAATAATCCAGACCGCGGACGATCTTCGGGTTGATGCTGTAGTCGATGTGCAGGGCTTTCAGGTATTCCTGCAATTTTTCAAAGTGTGTGCGGCAGTCGTCGCAGAGATAGTCCAGAATGACCGGAGCATCTTTGGCGATTCCGGCACAGATCGGGCTCTTGCAGTCCAGAATCCGCATGGGGTTCTTTTCCAGACGTGTCTGGCAGGTTTCGCAGAGTTCCTCTTTTTTCGGTTCGAAGTAAGCTTTCAGAGCCTTGTGATACTCCGCACGGCAGACAGGGCAGCCGATAGAGTTGATGTTGAGGGCAATATTCTGTAAGCCGGCACGGTCGAGAATGGTTTTTGCCAGAGAAATGATCTCCGCATCAGAAGCCGGTCCCTGACTGCCTGCCATTTCCACACCGAACTGGTGGAATTCCCGCAGCCGTCCCTTTTGCGGACGTTCGTGGCGGAAGCAGGACAGGATATAGAACACCTTCTGGGGCAGGGCATCATTCAGCAAGCCGTTTTGCAGCATAGAACGAATGGTGCCGGCTGTGCCCTCCGGACGCAGGGTAAACTGGGTTTCCTTTGCGGTGACGGTGTACATTTCTTTCTGTACCACGTCAGTGGTCTCGCCCACGGACCGCAGGAACAGATTGGTGTTTTCAAAAGTGGGGATCCGCGTTTCGTGGAAGCCGAAGCTTTCTGCGGTTTCCCGTGCAATGCGTTCCACCGTGTGCCACTTGTAGATCTGCTTTGGGGTGACATCTTCTGTGCCCTGCGGGCGTGTGATTTTGATTTCCATGTATGAAAAACCTCCTCGCATTCCGAAGACCGGACTGCAAAAAATTTCCCCTTCCGAAAAAGGGGAGAACTGTACTGTAAGTGTCTGTCCGCCATGGACAGACTAGGACATCTCTTTCAGGCATTCAGGGTCAGATCGACGGATTTCCGATCTCACGCCAGTCTAAGTCACCGCGTTCCAGTGCCATGATGAGGGCTTCTGCGGTGGCGATGTTGGTAGCGACCGGGACATTGTGCACGTCGCAAAGACGGAGCAGATTCATTTCGTTGGGCTCCGAAGCCTTGCGGTTGATCGGGTCACGGAAGAACAGCAGCACATCGATCTCGTTGCAGGAGATCCGTGCAGCGATCTGCTGATCGCCGCCTTGAGAGCCGCTGAGGTACCGCTGGATCCGCAGACCAGTCGCCTCTGCAACCTGCTTGCCGGTAGTTCCCGTCGCACATAGGGTATGTCGAGAGAGAATACCGCAGTAAGCGATACAGAATTGAATCATCAGTTCTTTTTTTGCGTCGTGTGCAATCAGAGCAATTGTCATATAGGATAACCATTCCTTTCTACATTGTTTATCATATCGAAAATGAAAATACAAAGATCTCATTCTGTGATTTCATAATTATCAGATAATAAGACTACTATATCAATTATACACCATATCGGCAAATTTGTCAAAGAGTTTCTGCCGAAAAATATAAAATTGTGAATTGTATGGTGCTTCCCACGTTTTTTCTTGTGCAATATGACGAAACAAATTCGAATGCGGTTTAATGTGTAGACGTGCTGGTTGCAGAAGTGGTGGTTTCCGTGCCGGTAGTATCTGTAGAAACAGTTGTCTGTGCTCCGACAGCATCTACGCTGACCTGTTCGCCCCTGACAGTTTTTTCGTATGCCTGAATGATAGATCGGATCATATACTTGGAGTATTCGCCGCCTTCAATGACACCGGCAAAGGCGATTTCCGGATCGTCTGCCGGTGCATAGCCGATGAAGAACGAATCCTGTACACGGTTGCTGACCTGCGGCGTACCGGTCTTGACTGCCACATCAAAGCCCAGATCAGACAGGGAATACCGTGTCGGGAAATTGTTGGTGGAAGCGGCGATCATACCGTTTTCCACATACTGGAACACGTCATCGTTTACCGGCGTGATTTGATCGGCAACTACCGGTTCTTTCTGTTCCAGCTTAGTGGTGTGGCTGTAGTCCCAGATGCTGTCTACCAGATGCGGTTCATAGCGGGTACCGTTGTTGGCAATGGTGCATGCCACATTTGCCATTTGCAGAGGTGTGACTGCCCATTCGCCCTGACCGATCGCACTCTGCAACACCTGACCGACAGTCCAGTCGGCACCCAGTTCTGCAAAGGTTTCCTGATTGGACAGATGACCGGCAGCATCGCCGGTTTCCAGTCCGGTGGACTGTCCCAGACCAAACTTGGTGGCATATTCGGAGATGCGGTCAATGGTCAGTTCTTCGGACAACTTATAGAAGAAGATATTGCAGGAAACCCGCAGTGCCTGTGTCACGGCAATATCGCCGTGAGAACCGGTACAGTTGTAGTCATGATCCTTGAAATGATAGGTATGGCCGCAGAAATAGGTGCTGTTTCCGGTGATGATCTGTTCGTTCAGACCTGCCGTTGCTGTAATGGTCTTGAACGTGGAACCCGGACGGTACAGACCGTCTGTGGCACGGTTGACCAGCGGCGTGTTTTCCGCATTGAGAATGGCTTCATAGTCCACCTTATAGTCTTCCAGATTATAGGTGGGAGCAGTTACCATGCCCAGCACGCCGGCAGTTTTCGCGTCCAGCACTACGATCGCCCCGCAGGAAATCTTTTTCAGCCCCAGCTGTTCGGTTTTGGAATCCCGCAGGCTGTCAAAGTTGTTGATAAAGCCGTCCAGAATGTTCTGCAATTCCCGCTGGTAATCGCTGTTGACAGTCAGCTGTACGGTTTTTCCGGCTTCCACCGGTGTTTTCATATCCGAGGAAACCACTATACCGTTTTCCACGGTGATCTCCTTGATACCGTCTGTACCGCGGAGCGTGCTTTCCATGGCACGTTCGATACCGCTTTTGCCCACGGTGTCGTCCAGAGCGTAGCCCTCGGATTTCAGCTTTTCGTATTCCTCCGCATAGATCGGTCCAACCGTACCGATCTCGTGGGGCACCACATCGCCCTGTGCAACGGAACGAAGTGCTTCCTCGACGATGTCCATGCCGGGGAGCGTAACACCACGTTCTTTCAGTTCTGTGACTACATTCAGCGGCACGTCTTCTGCCAGTGTAAAACGATTGCTGAGAGAGAAGCCCCGCAGCTGCATTTCATACCGGATTCCGGCGAGGATCCGCTGCTGTTCCGGCGTGTAGCTGTCATCAATGTCGTAGTCCGATTTCAGCTTGTCCATGCAGTTGTCTGCGGTGGCATAGACATTCATTTTCAGGTTTTCTTTCAGCTTGCTGACGGCGTTTTCATCGTCGGTGAATGTGTACGGCTGGGTATCGGAAATCGGCAGGGAAGTGCTCCACTCCACGCTGTTTTCGTCTAAAATACTGGTCAGCGAGAGCAGTACCTGATTGCCCTTGGCGTTGTCCTCGGGAAAGGTGTCCGGCTCAATAATGACATTGTAGCCAACCTTGTTTTCGATAATGGCTTTGCCGGAAGAATCCACGATCTCGCCGCGGGTGGCACTGATCGTCTGGGTGTATTTCTGGGTGGAGATACGCTTTGCCGTATAGGTGTCGCTTTCCACGATCTGGATTTTCATCAGCCGCCATGCACAGGCACAGCCTGCCAGAAGAACCAGCATGCTGGCGAGGGTGAGCTTGACATAGCTGAATGCCGTGTGTTTCATAGAAAAATGCTCCTTTCCGGAGAGAATGCCTGTGCGATCATGCGGTTTCTTCCATGGGTTTCAGTTTCTTCTCAATGGTACGCCGCCGCTTTGGCAGCAGGAAACGGTGAATCAGAGAAAAGACTGGATAGCAGATCATGCTACTGATGACGGTATACGCCAGACAGGGGAGCGTGTGGTGCAGATACAGCTGGGAAACCTGGTGATAGCCCCAGATCGCATACTGAAAGACGAAGTCGAAACCGGTCACCACAAAGGCAGCCACTGCGGTCAGCCAGATCAGATTCCAGAACCGCTGCAGCAGCAGACGGTCGTACATACAGGAAACTGCCAGACAGATCAGGAACAATAAGATGCCGTGATAGCCTGCCAGCGTGCCGCAGGAAATATCCAGCAGCAGCCCGCACAGAATGCCGATGCCGCCGGAAACGACTGCACCGGAAACCGAAGAAATGCACAGGGCAATGGGAATCAGCAGCAGCGGCTTTGTAAAATCACCGCCGTTTGCGGTCACAAAAGCCAGAAAAATGCAGACTGCATACAAGCCCCAGCGTATGACATTCCGCAGCTTCGGGCGGCGGACTGGTTTCTGGGTGAGAAACTTTCGCTTACTTTGCCGCATCCTGCTGCTCCTTTCCGGCGAAATCCTTGATGACGATAACATTTTTCAGATTTTCCAGATCGACAGACGGACGGATCACAGCACAATAACTCAAGCCGTTGTCCATTGGCTCAATGGATTCCACAGAGCCGATGAGATAGCCCTGCGGGAAAATGCCCACAGAGTTGGACGTGGTGATCAGGTCGCCGCTTTTCAGAGTGGTATCCTTTTCCAGATAGATCATGCGGCAGCGGTAGTTGGAGGACAGCGTCACATCGCCCTCCACAATGCCGGACTCCGACTTGTCCGAAGCCTTTGCACCAATGGAAAGATTCGGAGAGCAGATGGTTTCTACTGTGGCATAGGTGTCAGAGATCTCGGAAATAATGCCCACAAGCCCTTCTGCCGTGACCACCGGATCATAGACGGAAAGCCCGTCGTCACTGCCGCGGTCGATGTAAAACCCGTGGAACGGATCGTTTTCCACATAGCCGATAATGGTGCAGGGGTCGGAGAACTGGTTGTCGGGGTGGTCTTCCTTGATGCCCATGAATTCCGACAGGTCTGCCAAGTCCTGTTTGGTCTTGTCATAGTCCACCATCTGGCTTTCCAGTTCTGCCACACGCTGACGGAGTTCCTCATTTTCAGTCTGGTACGCTTTGGATTTGGTGAATACGTCCAGCGTGTCCTGCACACTGGTGGAAATGCTGTTGGATGCCGAACGGATCGGGTTCAGGATCCTGCCCAGAAATCCGGTAGTCGGCAGCGTATAGCCGTCCTGTGTGACAGCATAGAGCATCATGCCGATCAGCAGGGCAATGATGCAGAGAATGATGCGAAATTTTTTGCTGCGGAAAAAGCCGCCCATAGCTATCAGCCTCCTTTGTCAACCGATTACTCAAATCCTCTGGGATCGTCCGAAACGGCATCGCGGTATTTGTCCAGATTTTCGAGAATTTTTCCCGTGCCCTCTGCCACGCAGTCCAAAGGATATTCTGCGATAAACACAGGCATGCCGGTTTCCTTGTGGATCAGCTGATCCAGTCCGCGGAGCAGTGCTCCGCCGCCGGTCAGGGTAATGCCGTGGTCGATGATGTCCGCAGCCAGTTCCGGCGGTGTCTGTTCTAGTGTGCACTTGATCGCATCGACAATGCGGGAAAGGGGTTCAGAGAGAGCCTCCCGCACTTCTTTCGAAGAAATGTTGACATTTTCCGGCAGTCCGCTCATCAGATTCCGTCCCTTGATCTGCATGATCTCGTCACGGTCAACAGGATACGCGGAACCGATCTGCATCTTGATGCTTTCGGCAGTCCGTTCGCCGATGAGCAGGTTGTACCGCTTTTTGATAAAGTTGATGATCGCTGCATCAAACTCATCGCCGGCACAGCGGACGCTCTGGGAAACGACAATACCGCCCAGTGCAATGACAGCCACTTCAGAAGTGCCGCCGCCGATGTCCACCACCATACAGCCGATAGGCTCGGTGGTAGGCAGTCCTGCACCGATCGCCGCCGCCATCGGTTCTTCTACGATCAGAACCGGTTTCGCCCCAGCCTGATCTGCGGCTTCCCGCACTGCACGGCGTTCCACTGCCGTGACACCGGAGGGAATGCAGATGATCACTCTGGCACGGGCGAACATTTTGCCCCGCATGGCTTTCCGGATAAATTCCTGCAATAAAATGGTTGTGGTTTCAAAGTCCGCAATGACACCGTCTTTCAGCGGACGAACGGCAACGATCGAGCCGGGGGTGCGTCCGATGACTTCCTTTGCCTCTTTGCCGACATATTTTGCACGGTCTGTGTGGGTATTGACTGCCACGACAGACGGCTCTCTGATAATAATCCCCTTGCCACGCAGGTAGACAAGGGTGTTTGCTGTTCCAAGATCAATACCAATATCTTTTGTAAACATTGTGTGCTCCTTTTGATGCGTGTCCAGCCGCATCTTGCCCCGTGGTAAAAAAAGCCTGCCAATTCGCCTCTTTCCGGAGAAAAGAGAACACTGCCGCCGAAGACCGGTGCAGTGAAGAATCTGTATTCATAAATATGTATACTTGTTTCTTTTTATGAATACTGCTTTTGAAATTTCAGGCAATACCGCACAAAGATTGTGCGACAGATGCGTCGTCAAATTTTTTGTGAAATATGACGAAAACTTTGCAAGCAGATGGCGTGCAAAGTCGCCAGACGCTCTTTGTACGGTATTGCCTTCAGTTTGTGCGGTGTTACCGTATTCTATTATACCACGAAAAAAGCGGGGTGGCAATCATTTTTTTCAGAATTTTCTGCGAAATCGAAATTCTATCATTTTGTGAAAATCAAACGAAAAACGATGTAAAAATTACAGCAAATGTACCAAACAGTCAAACCAATGCTGTCTTATGGCAATACTGCACAAAGTCGCCAGACGCTCTTTATGCGGTATTGCCTTATTTCTTTTTGCCGATCAAAGGCTCGATTTTGGGAGCGACAAAGCAGGCAATGATCGTCAGCAGCAGCTGGGCGATGTTAAATTTCGATTGAATGCCGAAGGTCAGGTCTGCCACATACAGATTCCACTCGTGAGTTTTGAGGTGCAGCGGCGGGGCGTAGTCCAGCCAGCTCAGGGGAGCGATCCCCACACAGAGATTGCCGATGACACCGCCGAGAATCACGGCGACCACAATGGAACAGAGATACACAAGAAACTTTTTCATAGGGCTTCTGAAGTCCTCCTTTCTGAAATTATGACAGTCCGCTTGCACCGAAGCCGCCGGCACCCCGTTCGGTGGTGTCCAGACGGGTGACTTCCTTCAGTTCCGGTGTCAGGATCGGAAGCACGACCAGCTGTGCGATCCGCATGCCTGCTTCTACGGTAAAGGGTTCCGAGCCGTGGTTGATCAGCGGGATCAGCAGTTCACCCCGATAGTCGCTGTCCACCAGCCCAACACTGTTGATCAGCGTGATGCCGTGCTTGGTGGAAAGTCCGGAGCGGGGGAAGATGCACAGGGCAACGTCCGGACGGGACGGAGCCACAGCGATGCCGGTAGGCACCTTGCAGATCTCCTGCGGCTGAATGGTCAGCGGTTCCTCCGGTAGGGCGTACAGATCATAGCCGGCACTTTGTGCGGTGGCACGCTTGGGAATCTGGGCGTGCGGACGCAGCTTCTGAACAGAAATATACATAAAAGCCTCCTATTCAACACCACGGAAAAACAGTCCCCGTGTCATTGCTTCTTTTGTGGGTTCGTCGTTCTGGTAGGCACGGAGCACGGAACAGGCATCGGGCTGCAGGGTACAGTCCAGCACCAGAAAGCTGCTGTGTGACAGCTGTTCCTGCTTGTCCGCCATCCACGTGGGAACGGCGTTGTACATCGTTGTGATACCGGCTGCCTTGTGGCAGTATACCGGAAAAGTTCTGCCGGTGCGGTCTGTCAGACCATGGGTGCAGTTCCGGCACCCCGCTTCTGCCTGTACGGGACAGTTCCGCATGGTCATGACCGGCTGGAACCCGTAGGCATACGCTCCTGCGGGCAGTCCGGTGCAGTGCCGGCTCTGGGCAATGGTCAGTTCCGGTGAGAGGATCACGTCCTGCAAGGATTCCCGCTGCAAAAAAGACAGACAGGACGGATTTGCCGCATTCAGTCCCATGCCGCCGTGAAGCGTCAGCCCCAGTGACCGGCACAGCCGGATATGGGAAACATTTTCACAGACCACATGGGAGAATCCCAGAGCTTTGGCTTGTTCCAGCCATAGACGCACTTTGGCTTCGTCTGCACAAAACCGCGGCAGCGTCAGGAAAATTCGTTCCCGACAGACTGCCGGCACAGCATCGGAAACCGTATCCGCCGGCAACAGCAGTGCCTCCACGTCAGGCTGCTTCAGCAGTGTGGCTGACTGGCTGTCCCACTGCTTCTGGATGATGCGGTATTGTATGGTGTGTTGTCCGGATGCTGGAAGTGCGGGCAGCGTGATGTGCCGCATGGTATACTTTGGCGTATTCGCAGCGATTCTGGCGGCGTTCATTTGAACAATGCCCTCCCGCCGCAGAGCGTTCCACGCCGAAGCGGGGAGCATGCCGGTTCCATCGCAGTCTGCCTGCAAACCGGACAGGGTATAGAGCGTGCCGCCCAGCTTTCCCAGCTGTCGTTCCAGCTGGGGCAGATCGGTTGCTTTCGTGCGTGCCGGCTGTACCACATCACCGGAAACAGAAACGGAAATACCGTCGCCGTCCCGCAGTTTCAGCACTGCCGGCTGACCGGTCTGTACAGTGACATGCATGTCCAGCGGAACCTGCGGTGTGGGCTTCTGGTATAGCTGTGCCAGCTGGGGCAGGACTTTCTGCCCCTGGAGCACATCGTCCTTTTGGCGGGTGCCGAACATCTGCTGCCGTTTGCCGGTATAATAGCCGTCTGTGAATCCGCTGCGGGAGAATACTGCCCGCAGGGTGTCCAGATCCGGCGTTTCTCCGGCACGTGCCTGCACTAATGCAGTGACTGCGGCGGCAACGTATTCCGGCCGTTTGCATCTGCCCTCGATTTTCAGCGATGCCACGCCGTCCTCTGCCAGTTCTGCCACGTAAGGCACCAGACAGAGGTCTTTCAGAGAGAGGGCACAGCCGTTTTTATCACCCTTTGCAGAAAAGGGCAGCCGGCATGCCTGTGCACATCTGCCGCGGTTAGCACTGCGGGAACCGATCATGGCGGACAGTCCGCACTGTCCCGATACGCTCATGCAGAGGGCACCGTGGACAAAGGTTTCCACTTCGATGCCGGTTTTACAGATCGCGGCAATTTCTTTGCGGGAGAGCTCGCGGGAAACCACGACTCTGGAAATGCCGTGCTCCTTTGCCCAGAGGGCACCCTCCGGCGTGTGAATGGTCATCTGCGTGGAAGCGTGAATGGGTACGTCAGGAGAGATCTGCCGGATCAGTTCCAGCAGTCCGAAATCCTGTACCAGAAATGCATCTACGCCCAGCCGGATCGCCGCTTCCAGAAACTGTACCAGTGCAGGGAACTCTGGTGCAAATACCAGCGTGTTGACTGTCAGGTACAGCTTTGCCCCGTAGAGGTGGCAGAGTTTCGCTGCCCGCTGTAATTGTGGCAGGTCGAAGTTGGCGGCGTTCTGTCGTGCGGAGAATTGTTTTCCGCCCACATAGACCGCGTTGGCACCGCACCGCAGAGCCGCCAGCAGGGCATCTTCCGAGCCGGCAGGTGCTAAAATCTCAGGTGTTCTCATTTGGCGTCTTTCTCACGGAGTTCCCGTTCCAGTTCTGCAATACGGGATTTCAGTGCTTCCACCTGCTGCATGGCAGCATCCCGTTCCAGACGGGTCTTTCCGGCTTCGTCCACATATTCCTTGGACTGATCCCGAATGCTGTCCAGCTTGGCATTTGCCTTGTTCAGGTCGTCCAGTGTTGCCAGTCCGACCATAATTGCCGCGGTAAACGGAGAGGCACTGCTGTTGGCATCAGTAATTTCCGTGATGCGGGATTCCAGCGTGCGTGCCAGTCCGAAGACATAGTTGGAGGATTCTGCGGTCTGCAAAGTGAAATCCTTGCCGCAGATCACGACTTTGACTTTATTTGACATAGTGTTGTGGTTCCTTTCTTTAAGGTGAACGTGTGTACTGTTTCCAGAACACACTGTTGCCTTAGGACTTGTTTGAAAAATCCGAACATTTGTCAAAACGCCCATAAATCACTGTCTGTGTCGTCGAAAATCCTTGTCAGGCGATAGCCTGCCTGCGGATTCTCTCCTAACATACAGTAATTTCTGTGCATTTTCCCAAACATCGCCATTTTTCAAACAACCTCTAGCAACTTTCTCTATTATACAACATTTTTCGCAGATTGAAAAGAGGGTATTTTGGAAATTTTTCGAACAGAACGGAATTGCCGTTACTTCGCACTCTGCCGCCGTTCCAGTTCTTCCAGAATCATCTTGTTCACCTTGTTGACATCGCCGCAGCCCAGTGTGATGACCAGATCGCCAGCCTGTGCATGGTCGCAGATATAGTTGGTGACCTGTTCGAAGTTCTGGTATTTCCGTTCGTCGGTGGTTTCCGGATCGCTTTCGTCTTGCGGGAACCAGACCGCGTTGGGAATTTTTTCACCCAGCTGCCGTGTGAAGATGTGATAGGTGTTCTTTTCGCGGGAACCCATAATGTCCGTCAGGACAGCGTGATCCGGAATGGACAGAGCTTCTGCGAATTCGTCCAGCAGCATGGCAGTGCGGGAGAAGGTGAACGGCTGGAACACTGCCCAGACCTTTCGGAACGGCATTGCCATTGCAGCTTTCAGGGTCGCAGTCAGTTCGGTGGGGTGGTGAGCGTAGTCGTCTACCAGCGTAATGCCGCCGACTTCGCCCTTCTTTTCGAACCGTCTGCCGGCACCGCGAAATTCTGCCAGCCCCTTTGCCACATCTGCAAAGGAAACGCCCACATACATGGCAGCCGCAGCCGCAGCAGTAGCGTTCAGCACATTGTGCTCACCGGCAACATGCAGGACGATCTCGCCCAGTTCTTTGCCGCGGTGCATCAGCTGGAAGTGGGTTTCCAGACCGGAAACGTGGCGGATATTTGCGGGATAATAGTCACAGTCCGCAGTTTTGCCGAAGGTGATGCATTCCTTGCCGGTAATGCCCTCCATAGCTTTGCAGGTGTTGGCATCGCTGCCGTTGTAGATAACTGCCTTGGAGGTCAGCTGTGCGAACTTGTGGAATGACTTGATGATATTTTCCACGGTGCCGAAGTAATCCAGATGATCGGCATCGATGTTCAGCAGCACGGCGATGTCCGGATAGAGTTTCAGGAACGTATCTACAAATTCGCAGGCTTCACAGGTCATGATGTCGCTGGAGCCGCTTCTGCCGCTGCCGTGAATGCAGGGCAGCTTGCCGCCGATGAATGCGGACAGATCTACGCCGGCGGTGAACAGGATCTGCGTCACCATAGAGGTGGTCGTCGTCTTGCCGTGGGTGCCGGCAACGCAGATGGCATTGTCATACCAGCTGGTCACAATACCCAGCAGTTCGCTCCGTTCCAGCACCGGCACGCCGCTGGCTTTGGCTGCGATCAGTTCCGGATTGTCTGCCATGATCGCCGCGGTGTGTACGATCAGGTCAGCCCCCTCAATATTTTCCGCACGCTGTCCCAGATATACGGGAATGCCCATGTCGCGGACTGCCTGTAGAGTTTCCGTTTCGTTGTTGTCGGAACCGGTGAGGTAGAACCCCTTGGTGTGGAGGATCTGTGCCAGCGGATACATGCCGCTGCCGCCGATGCCGATAAAGTGGATATGCTTTTTTCCGTTTAAAATGTCAATGTTCAAAAAAATCACCTTTTTCTTTCTTGCAATTTTCAAATTTATCGTGTATACTGATAAGTAACGTACTTCAAAGGAGAAGCGTTTGTGGTAACACGGACGTTTCTCTTTTTTTTGTTACGAAATTGAAAATTCATTTTCAATTTCTGCGGTGTTCCTCTGGAAACGGAATTTACCTTTGAAGTCAGCATGGTCCGTTTTCCAAATGACAGAACGGAGCCCCGCAGTATGTGGAGGAGGTCATCACATGGAAATCACAGATATTAAAATCAGAAGAATCATTACCGAAGGACGGCTTCGGGCAGTTGTTTCTGTCACCGTAGACAACATGCTCGCCGTGCACGACATCAAGGTCGTACAGGGGGACGAACGGCTGTTCGTGGCAATGCCCAGCCGGAAAGACGAAAACGGTGTATTCCGCGATATTGTGCACCCCATTTCTGCCGCCGCCAGAAAAATGATGGAACGAGAGATTCTGGAGGCTTATCACGAGCATCTCGCGTTAATGGAAGCCGAAGCACAGGCAGAAGCTGCGGAGGAAAGTCCTGAGGCACAGCCTGCTGCGGTATAAGTTTCCGGAATAACAATCTAAGATACCCTGAAAGTCGTCGGAGCTGCCTCTCCGGCGGCTTTTTTGTTTAGGGTGTGCTAAGGGCAACACCGCACAAAGCCCGCCTGACGGCTTTGCACGCAATCTGCGTGCAGATTTTCCGTCATATTGCCCAGAAATCCCTTGCCATACGGCAGTATGTCTGCGGAATTTCTGGGCAATCTGCCGAAAAATCTGACAACGCACCTTACGCACAAGCTTTGTGCGGTGTTGCCCTAAAGAAACTCTGCACAAAGCCCGCCTGACGGCATGCGGTGCAATATCTGAAACTTACTGTTCCTTTTGCAGCAGCACGTAAGTTTTCAGCAGGGCAATCTGTGTTTTGGCATCGGGGATCTCACCGTCCATGACCATTTGCACTGCCTGTTCCAGCGGCAGCTCCGTCACGTCCAGAAATTCTCCGTCGTCCAGATCCTGTGCTTCCGGAGCCGAGAGCTCCTGTGCCAGATACATGTGAATGACCTCTGTATCATATGCCGGTGTGGGAAAGAGTTTTCCCAGCGGAGTATATTTTCCGCAGGTTCTGCCGGCTTCCTCCCGCAGTTCCCGTCTGCCGCAGTTTGCCGGATCTTCGCCCGCTTCCAGCTTGCCGGCGGGGATTTCCAGTGTGACCTGCTGCATGGGATAGCGGAACTGCTTTACCATGAGGACAGTGCCCTTTTCCGTCAGGGGTACTACGCAGACACCGCCGGAGTGGTGTACCACATCACGCTGTACCTCCTTGCCGTCCTCCAGTTCCGCTGTGTCCCGCGTCACGTAGAAAACTTTGCCCTGATAGGTCTTCTCGCTTCCGGTTGTTTTTTCCTGTAAGTGCATGTTGTATACCTCCACTTTTTTTGTTTAGGCAATACCGCACAAAGATTGTGCGACAGATGCGTCGTCAAATTTTTCGTCAGACGCTCTTTGTGCGGTATTGCCTTTCGGAAACACTGCATAAAGCTTGTGTTTCCTTTATGAAGTTTCTTCTGTGCCGGTGTTGTCTTCGGCAGGCGTTGTGGTTTGTGCTTCCGTGTTGTCATCAGGTGCAGTCAGTTCCGGCAGGATCTCCTCTTCTGCGGAAACCGGATAGTCTGCACAGCAGATGCGTTCCGTTTTGCGGCGGATTCCCATTTTCCAGCAGATCAGCATGTATGCGGCAAACAGGATAACGCCGCCGGCAGTCAGTGCCGCACCAGCGTGCAGACCGGGTGTTGTGTAGTGGAACGCAATGGTATTGTCACCGGCTTCTGCCGCTACCGCCATAAAGCCGTTGTCCACTTCTTCCACGTCTGCGGGCTTGCCGTTGACTGTGGCTGTCCAGCCCTCGTCATAGGGGACGCTGAAAAAGACCAGATTCGGGCTTTCCAGCGAAATCGTTGCAGTAAAGCCGCTGGAATCATAGCGGAACGAATCGCAGGCAGATGCGGCACGGTTGCTGCATTCCTGCAAGTATTCTTCTTCCGTCATCTGCACATTGTTGTTAGAAATGGGCTGCATATAGCTGCCGTATTTTTCAATTTGCTTGTTAGAGAGTATCAGTGCACGCATGAGCAGATTGGTGCGGTAAGAAGTAGAGGTGCCGTCCCACATGCCCTTGGAAAGGTAGTAGTCAAAGGTGAAGCCCATCGGCACATAGGCGGTATTTTTAAACCGGTAGAATCCGTTTTCTGTGGTGTCATAGACAAAGCCCGGCAGGTCGCAGGTAGGCGTGTCGGCAGTGATCTTGCCGATTTCCTGCTGCTGGTAGTAATATTCTACAGAAAGCAGTCCCCGCAGAGCGTAGTAGGAAGTGTCTGCACGGGAGGCAACATCACGGGTGATACCCAGTTCCTTGTAGAAGTCCATGATCGATGCCGGAACGACACTGTGGAACGTCCGCATGCTGGGCAGCTTCCACAGCATGGGGTAGTTGTCGCAGTTTTCCGAAATGTCGATGCGGAAGAAGTTGTCCTCTGATACAGAAAGGGAGATCTCCTGTTCCGGATCGATTGCCTGATCGACGTAAGTGCGGGCACGGGAGGGTTCAAATGCTCCGAAGTAAACCACTGCCATGGTGCATGCCACGCAGAAGCCGGTAGTCAGAGCCATTGCCTGTTTGAGGAATGGCTTGTGCTTTTTCCGGCAGCGGAGCAGGTAAATGGAAGTCGCCAGACCAGCAGTGCAGATCAGCAGCACCAAGTAGAAGTGGAACGGATATTCCGCAAAGGAGAACCAGTGAATTTCATCGTCCTCCTTGGTGGGCAGCAGGGAGATCGCTGCAAATGCGGCAAAGAAGATAAAGCAGATGCGGAAACCGTATTTCCAGTCGATCTGCCGGTTGTCCAGGCTGTAGGCAGTCATCAGGGCGAGAATCAGAATGGGCATGTAGAACCAGCGTGCATAATACGAACCGTTCAGTGCATAGAATGCACTGTTCAGGATTGGCACACAGGCACAGACTGCACAGATCACAGTGATGCGTTTTGCCCAGTGCCCGTCACGCTGCTTGAGGAATGCCAGTACGCCTGCCATGGAGAACATGGGCAGGTATCCGCCGATAGAAGCCCATTTTCCGAAGTCGGAGGAGAACAGGTTCGGGCGAGCCGGCACGTCGGGAATCAGGAACAGGCTCAACAGGATTCGCCAGATACGGGTGCGGTCGCTGTAAGCCACCATGTCCATGCCGAACAGATGCTCGGAAACCCGATTGTTTGCCAGAATTGCCAGAGCCGACGGCAGCAGAATGACACAGGCGATCATCACGCCAATGACTGCCTCCAGCAGAACGAGGAAAAACTTTTTCAGCGATGCGTGGAAATCCTTCGAGAAGCACCGCACGATGAAGTACAGCACCAGAAAGACCACTTGTCCGGTAAAGAAAAAGTAGTTGATCGCCGCCAGCAGTGCCACCGAAAGGGCAAACACGCCGCGGCGGTTCTGGTTGACCAGTTCTTCCATGGCAATCAGCAGCAACGGAAAAAACGCGGTCACGTCCTGAAAGTGGTTGAAGAAAATGTTGAACAGCTGGAAGCCGGAAAAGGCATACAGCAGGCCGCCGATCATGGCAGCGTGAGGACTGCGTACAAACCGCCGGATATAGGCGTATGCCGTCAGAGAGGCGATGCCGTGTTTCATGCACAGCAGCACCGGCATGGCAAATGTTACCCAGCTGCGGGGGAGAATGGTGGTCAGCCAGAAAAAGGGACTGCCCAGCAGATAAAAGGCATAGGAACCGATGAAGTTGACACCAAGGTCGGTGTACCAGTTCCAGCCGAAGCTGCCGCTGCGAACGGCATCATTTGCCAGATTGTAAAAGGGGATCTGCTGCGAATTGTAGTCGCCATAGTAGATGTAATAGCCGCCGTCTGCGATGATGATCGGCAGGATCACCACCAGCAGGCTGCCGAAGCCCAGCAGGAATGCCAGCAGATACCGGCGGAGTTCCTCCCGCAGAGCAGGGCGGCGAAGGGTCACTGATTTCATGAAAAAGCTCCTTTGTCAGGGAAGTGATGCACGGATTTCATTTTACAGCATATGCTGGGTATAGGCAAGGCAATCCGCAAGCCGTTAGAACATTGTTTTTGGTGTCAGAAATACCACGTTGGTCATGATGCCGGCACTGGTGATTTCCAGCACACCATAAGACGGCGGGTTGCCATCTCTGGGGCAGGAGGCACTGCCGGGGTTCATCACGTAGATGCCGTTTTCATAGGTGCATCTGGATTCGTGGGTGTGTCCGTAGAGTGCAACATCGCAGCCGTTTTCCAGAGCCTCCTGTTCCAGATAGTCCAGCGTGGAGTTGACACGGTAGCGGTGTCCGTGGGTGGCAAGAATGCGGTGATTCGGTGCAACGTCGATCAGTTCCGTCAGAGGAGCATCGCTGCCGTAGTCGCAGTTGCCCTTGACATAGCGAAATTTGTCTGCCACTTCGGGCATGTTCCGGCAGAGCAGCTGGTATTCGCTTTCGCCGTCGCCCAGATGCAGAAACATATCCGCATCGGGATTGCGAAGCACGATCGTTTCAAAATTCCGGTAATATTGATGTGTATCAGAAATGACGATAATTCGCATAGGATACCTCCAAGAAAAATTCAGGCAGTATGTTGCCTTTACCCTTTATTATAACACAATTTCGGAGAGATGACAACATTTTTTTGAAAAGTTTTGTAAGCCTGCCCTGCATACGGATTCTTCCCGTATGCAGAGCGAACGCCGAAAGGAGCGAGGTTATGGAACGCAAGAATCTGAACCCGAAGCAGGTCGATCAGTTGTTGCAGGCAGCAAGCAAAAAGCTGGGCGTACCGCCGGAACAGCTGAAAAGCGAGTTGGAGTCCGGCAAGTATGACAAGGTGCTGAAGAACATGAGCCAGAAAGATTCTGCCATGCTACAAAAGGTGATGCAGAATCCGAAAATGGTGGAAAAGCTCATCAGTTCCCCGCAGGCAAAGGCACTGTATCAGAAACTTTCCGGAAAGTAAGTTTTAGCATTTCCTTAGGCAGCTTCGGCTGCCGGTACATGAAGGGCGGTGAAAACGTGTGGACGATATGTTGGGAAAAATGGGAGCCATTCTGTCCGATCCGGAGAGTGTACAGCAGTTACAGGAACTGGCACAGATGCTCCAGCAGGAAACCGGCGGGGATTCCCAGGAACAGCAGGCTTCTGCGGAAAAGACGGAATCCGGCGAAAGCGGCGGCTTTGACATCAACATGCTGCTGCGGATCCAGGAACTGATGGGAGCCATGCAGAACAACGATGAAGATGCGAAGCTGCTGCTGGCACTGCGTCCGCACCTGAAAGATCAGCGGCAGAAAAAGCTGGATCAGGCGGTGAAACTGATGAAATTATACGCGGTATTCAGTGCGGTGCGGGAAAACGGACTGCTACAGGATCTGCTATAAGGCAATCCCGCACAAAGAGCGTCTGGCGACTTTGCACGCCATCTGCTTGCAAATTTCCCGTCATATTTCACAAAAATGCTCGTGAATACATCAAGTATTCACTCCGCTTTTTGTTTCATCTGACGAAAAATTTGACGACGCATCTGTCGCACAATCTTTGTACGGTATTGCCTTAAAAGGAAACAGGTTTTGGCAGGAGAGGAGGGAATCACATGGCACAGTTTTCTCAACAGGAGCAGAACGTAATGCGGCGGGAGGCGGCACGGCGTGCCAGGGAAATGCAGAAGCGAGTGTATTTCGGCAAACAGCAGGAACCCTCTCCCTATGCGGACTATCCGCCGGAGGAGCCGCCGCAGAAAAAAACACCGCCGCCGCAGACTGGTATGCCGCTGCTGGGAAATCTGGCACAGTTTCGCCCCACGGGACTCTTGTCCGGACTGGACGGTGACACCATGCTGATTCTCGCCATGATGGTCATGCTGTATAAAGACGGCGGCTGGGACGGCTGTGACAAGAAATTGCTAATGGCTCTGGCGTATTTGCTCACATAAAAGGAGAAGAAAGATGGAAGAAGTGGTATTCTGGGGAATCTGGGCTGTGTTGGGAATTTGCATGCTATGCTATTATCTCCGGCGAAAGCGAAAGATTTTGTCAATGCTGGCAGGAGTCGGAAGCGGCTTTCTGGCATTGCTGCTGGTGCACTACGGCGGGGGATTCTTCGGATTTTCTCCCGCATTGAATCTGCTGCATCTGGTACAGGCAGGGGTGCTGGGCGTGCCGGGGGTGATCCTCATGGTAGTGCTGCACTTTACGCTTTGAAAGCAACAAAAAAGCGGGGACACCTCACATGGAGATGTCCCCGCTTTTTATGAAACGAAGAAATGTCAGAAAAAACTTACTTCAGTTCGATGGTTGCACCAGCTTCTTCCAGCTTAGCCTTCAGAGCTTCAGCGTCAGCCTTCGGGCAAGCTTCCTTCAGAGTAGCCGGAGCAGACTCTACCAGAGTCTTAGCTTCCTTCAGACCCAGACCCAGAACTTCCTTAGCAGCCTTGATGACAGCCATCTTAGCGTCGCCGAAGGAAGTCATAACAACGTCGAATTCAGTCTTTTCAGCTTCAGCTGCACCAGCAGCACCGCCAGCAGCCGGAGCAGCTGCAACAGCAGCAGTTACACCGAATTCTTCCTGAATTGCGTCAACCAGTTCAGCCAGTTCCAGAACAGACAGTTCCTTGATATCTTCAACGAACTTCAAAACCTTTTCAGATGCCATGATAATAATCTCCTTTAACAATTAAATAAAACATTTTGCAGAGTCAAAATCTCTGCGATACTTATGCAGCAGTATCTTCGGACTTGCTGTCCACAACTGCCTGCAGTGTAGCAGCCAGCTTCTGGATCGGACCCTGCAGGGAACCAACCAGCTGTGCCAGCAGAACTTCCTTTGACGGAATCTTGGACAGCTTTTCTACGCCGGAAGCGTCATAAGCAACGCCTTCTACGTAACCAGCCTTCAGATTGAAGAAGTCTTCGTGATCTGCAGCGAACTTGCCCAGTACGCGAGCCGGAGCAGTCTGATCGTCCTTGGACAGTGCAACAGCAGTTGTACCGTGCAGAACTTCGTCAAATGCATCGATGCCCATGTTCTTGAATGCAAAACGCAGCATGGAGTTCTTTTCAACTACATAGTGTACGCCAGCTTCACGCAGTTCCTTACGCAGCTTGGTGTCATCTTCTACGCTGATGCCCTTGTAGTCTACCAGAACGAAAGATACACTGTCCTGCAGCATTTCTGTCAGAGCAGCGACCTTAGCCTTCTTGCTTTCCAAAATCTTTTCACTTGCCATGAGATTTCACCTCCGATAGATCATGTATCGTATCAGAAATCGCAATAAAAAAGCACGATTCGACAGGGAACCGTGCACTGTATTTCACAGGTCATTGCACATTCCTCGGTTGGACTTACGGCTTACGCCACCAACTGTCTTTAGAATACGATATTGTTGTTTGACAACTATTACAGTATAGCACATCCTTCGGTGCTTGTCAAGCCTTTTTTGCAAAAAAATCAAAATTTTTTTCGAGATGCAGATGAAACGCAAAAATCCCTGCCGCCGGAAACGACAGCAGGGAAGAAATTGCAAAAAACTTTGAGATTCTCAAAGAGAGCACTCAGACACCATACTTGCTGGTAGCAACTCTTACGCCAACGCCCATGGTAGAAGTAACGACGCAGGACTTCAGGTAGGTACCCTTTGCTGCAGCCGGCTTTGCCTTGACGATTGCTTCCATCAGAGTTTCGAAGTTCTGAGTCAGCTTATCTGCACCGAAAGAAGCCTTGCCGATCGGGCAGTGAATGATGTTGGTCTTGTCCAGACGATACTCGATCTTACCAGCCTTTGCTTCGGTAACTGCCTTAGCAACGTCCGGTGTTACGGTACCAGCCTTCGGGTTCGGCATCAAGCCGCGGGGACCGAGGACCTTACCCAGACGACCAACCAGACCCATCATGTCCGGAGAAGCGATAACTACGTCAAAGTCCATCCAGTTTTCCTTGGTGATCTTGTCTACCAGATCCTGACCGCCGACATAGTCTGCACCGGCAGCCTGTGCTGCTTCGTACTTGTTTTCCTTGCAGAATACGCAAACGCGAACCTTCTTACCAGTGCCGTTCGGCAGTACAACTGCACCACGAACCTGCTGGTCTGCGTGACGGGAGTCAACGCCCAGACGAATGTGAGCTTCGATGGTTTCATCGAACTTAGCCTTTGCATTTGTGCAAACCAAAGACAGTGCTTCTTCAGAAGCGTACTGCTTTGCACTATCTACAGCCTTGCGGCTGTCATTATATTTTTTTCCGTGTTTCATGATATTTTAATCCTCCTAGTGTAGTGGTAGTACCGGATTGCTTTCTCGCAGATCCGGTTAGCGGAAATTTCCTCCCACCGACGTTCGGCTCCCGTTAGTCAACGACAACGATACCCATCGAACGGGCAGTACCAGCGATCATGCTCATAGCAGCTTCCAGAGAACCAGCGTTCAGGTCCGGCATCTTCTGTTCTGCGATCTTCTGTACCTGTTCCTTGGTGATGTTTGCGACCTTGTTCTTGTTCGGCTCACCGGAAGCAGTGTCGATTCCGCAAGCCTTCTTGATCAGAACAGCAGCCGGCGGAGTCTTGGTGATAAAGGTAAACGAACGGTCTGCGTATACAGTGATGACAACCGGAATAATCATACCGATGTCATTCTTTGTACGTTCGTTGAATTCCTTTGTGAACGCCATAATATTTACACCGTGCTGACCCAGTGCCGGGCCAACCGGAGGAGCAGGTGTTGCTTTACCTGCGGGAATCTGAAGCTTAATAAAACCTGTTACCTTCTGTGCCATACTGCACACCTCCATATTGTGGTTAATGGCGAGATGCTGTCACATCTCTCCCACCGGAACCGCGGGCGGTTCCGAATTGTTTTTGCATGTTTGCAATTAATCGTCCTGACGGATCACCTGATTGAGCTGCAATGTTGCGGCAGTTTCACGACCGAACATTGAGATCAGCACATCAACTGTACCGTCTTCCAGATGAATGGCCTGTACCACGCCGGAGAAGCCGTCCATAGCGGTTCCGGAGATCGTTACGGTATCACCGACAGCGTAGTTCACTTCGATGTTGCCGCCGATGTCAACGCCCATCTTTGCCACTTCTTCCTCGGAGAGGGGAGTGGGCTCAGAGCCGGGACCGACAAAACCGGTGGCACCGCGGATATTTTTTACCACATGCCATGTATCATCTGTGTAAACCATTTTCAGAAAGACATAGCCCGGAAACAGCTTACGTTCCAGTTCTTTTGTTTTTCCGTCTGTGATTTCTGTCACCGTTTCGGTGGGGACCTGAACTTCTAGGATAAGGTCATGAAGCTTCCGGTTTTCAACCACCTTTTCAATGTCCTGCTTGACCTTGTTCTCATAGCCGGAATAAGTGTGAATGATGTACCATTTAGCTGCCTCTGACATACGAAATCCTCCTTGTTCTGGTCACGAAATTAGTTAGAAAGTCCCATCAGGAACTGCATCAGCTTCAGCAGACCGGAATCGATCAGACCTACCAGCACAGAACCGATGACAACAACAACGACTACGACCAGCGTGTTGTTGAAAACCTTCTTGCGATCCGGCCAAACGACCTTTTTGAATTCCTTCTTCAGATCGTTGAACCAGCCGGCAATGCGGGAGAAGAAGCCCTTCTTTTCCTTATCGCCTTTTTTGTTTTTGCCGGATTTTTTGGAGTCTGCGGATGCTGCTTTGTTCGCCTTCTTTACAGCAGCTTCCTGCCCGGCGTTTTTTTCCTTATCAGCCATTGCCTCGGACCCCCATTACTTTGTCTCTCTGTGCAGCGTATGCTTCCGGCAGAACTTGCAGTGTTTGTTCATTTCAATCCGGTCCGGATTGTTCCGCTTGTTCTTCTTGGTAACATAGTTGCGACGCTTGCATTCTGTGCAAGCCAGTGTTACTTTCACTCTCATGATCGGCACCTCCTGCTCGTTTACTTCTTCCGATATGCGGAAGCCGGCTCTCCTGCTGTCATCAGCAGTCTTCCGGTTCTTTTGCCTCCCTCAGAATCCGCATGAGGGTTTTCGCAGCAAACCGGACAGCAAGTCCGGAATTTGTGCAAAAAATAAGCCTCATGCAATGAGGTGATTCCAGTATAGCACATTTTCGGTTTTCTGTCAAGGCTTTTCTCAAAAAAAATTCCTTTTTTGAGAAAAAAACGGATTCGGGACAGCTTTTTTTTGAAAACCCCTTGCAGATTTTTGTAGATTATGATAAAATAGAGGATGAGAAATCTTCGCTGCTGTCTGTTTTGCCGGTTTTGTATACAGAATTTGGCGGCAGATCAGTTCTAAAGTCCGCTGTATCCGGATATATAATAGTATCCGGCATGACACCGGTTCTTGCAGCGACAGGATTTGGGTTCGCTTTGCTTTTGCGAAGCAGGCTCTCACAAATCATAAAGGAGTATAGACACATGGCAAAAATCAGAGTAGCCGTTTTGTTCGGCGGCGTATCCAGTGAGCATGATGTTTCGCTGGTTTCCGCGGAGAACGTCATTCGCAGCATTCCGAAAGAAAAGTATGAGGTACTGTGCATCGGTATCACCAAGAAAGGCCGCTGGCTCTATTTTCCCGGCGACGTTTCGGAGATCTCTACTGGTGCATGGGAACAGAATCCGGACTGCACCGCGGCGATCCTCTCTCCGGATCCGTTGCACGGCGGCATCGTCACCATTGAAAACGGGGAAACTTATATAAAAAAGGTAGACGTGGTCTTTCCGGTGCTGCACGGCAGAAACGGCGAGGACGGCAGATTACAGGGCATCATGGAAATGGCAAGAATCCCCTATGTGGGCTGCGGCGTTCTGAGCAGTGCTGTGTGCATGGATAAGGGCATGACCCATACGGTGCTGGACTACAACGGCATTCAGACTGCCAAGTGGGCAAGCGTACACCAGCGTGACCTGAACAAGCTGAACGAAAAGTGTGTTGCCATTGCGGAAACACTGGGCTTCCCGCTGTTCGTCAAGCCGGCAAATGCAGGCTCCTCTGTAGGTGTCAGCAAGGCGACCGATCTGGAATCCCTGAAAGATGCGGTGCAGATCGCATTCACCCATGATGAAAAAGTCATCATCGAAGAATTCATCGACGGCAGAGAGCTGGAAGTGGCTGTGTTCGGCTACGATGCTCCCATTGCTTCTTATGTGGGCGAGATCGAACCGGCTGCGGAATTCTACGACTACGATGACAAGTATGTCAACGGTTCCTCCAAACTGTACATTCCGGCACGGATCACCGATCAGGAATCTGACCGGATTCGGGAAACTGCTCTGCGGGCATATCAGGCACTGGGCTGTAAGGGACTGTCCCGCGTGGACTTCTTCCTCTCCAAAGACGGCAGCATCATTCTGAACGAGATCAACACGCTGCCGGGCTTCACCAGCATCAGCATGTATCCGAAGCTGATGGAACATCTGGGCATGAAGCAGGAATATCTGGTAGATAAACTCATTGAGCAGGCAATGGAAAACGCTGCAAGAACCTGAACGATAACCTGAATATAGTTAGGGCAACACCGCACAAAGCTTGTGCAGGGTTGCCTTAGAGTCGTTAAGGAAAGGAGATGCTGCTCCGGACAAAGAGCAGCAGAGATGACACCATGAAAAATGATGCAATCGGCGTTTTTGATTCCGGTATGGGCGGTCTGACGGCAGTGAAAGAACTGAACGCCATTCTGCCCCATGAAAATATTATCTATTTCGGCGACACCGCCCGCATTCCCTACGGCAGCCGCAGTCCGGAAACAGTGCTCCGCTATGCCAAGGAGGACGTGGCGTTCCTGCGGCAGTATGCCGTGAAAATGATCATTGCCGCCTGCGGTACAGTCAGCTCTATTGTAGGCGACCAGCCTTTTGTAACAGATATGCCGTTTACCGGCGTGGTGCTTCCGGCGGCAAGGACTGCCTGCGAAGTGACACGCAACGGCAGGATCGGCATCATCGGAACACCGGCGACCATTCGCAGCGGCAGCTATGAAAAGGCGATTCAGAAGCTGCATCCGGAAATGACAGCATTCGGGCAGGCTTGTCCGCTGTTCGTGCATCTGGTGGAAAACGGCTATACCGATTTTCACAATCCGGTGACACGGCTGGTGGCAGAGGAGTATCTGGAACCGGTGCGGAAAGCCGGCGTGGATACCCTGATCTTGGGTTGCACCCATTATCCGGTGATCCGTGACATCATCGCGGATTATATGGGACCGGATGTGCAGCTGATCTCCTCCGGAGCGGAGGCGGCAAAGTATGCCCGCCGCTGTTTGGAAGAACAGGATCTGCTGACAGACCGGCAGACTGCCGGCGAAAACACCTATTATGTCAGCGACAGCACGGAGATGTTCATTGAAAATGCAGGACATTTTCTGCACCGGAATGTGGTGGGAAAGGTGTTCCGCTGCAATTTCTAAGAAGGGAGCAGGTATTTTTGGAATCTGTTCTGATTACCATGAAAACACGGCAGATCACACCGGACGGTGACGAAGAAACCGAACTGATGACCACCGGTACCTGTGAGATGCGGGACGACACGTTGCAGTTGTCCTATGAAGATACAGACGCAACGGGCTTTGCCGGCTCGACGACCACCATACAGGTGGCGAACGAGTCACTGGTGACGATCTTACGCACCGGCACGGCAAATTCCAACCTGACGCTGGAAACCGGCAGAAAGCACTTCTGCCTGTATCAGACTCCATACGGGGCAATGACTATCGGCGTACAGGCGAAGCGGCTGCTCTGCGAACTGGAGGAATCCTCCGGTTCTGTGGAAATGGAATACATTATTGATATGAATGCAAATTTTCTGTCGGAAAACACGATCACC
The DNA here is from genome assembly GCF_003438725.1 of Ruminococcus sp. OM06-36AC. Classification (NCBI taxonomy): domain Bacteria; kingdom Bacillati; phylum Bacillota; class Clostridia; order Eubacteriales; family Oscillospiraceae; genus Ruminococcus; species Ruminococcus sp. OM06-36AC. Next base: position 117,470 of record NZ_QSTT01000003.1, on the reverse strand, counting down.
ATTCACTGGAAACGGCAGGAACCGCAGGAGAATACGAAAGGAACAAAGTAAACTATGGCAGATTGTATGAAGAGTGCCTCCGAGGCTCTGCACCAGATTCTGGTGGAGGGACTGGGACGGCTCGTAGGCGAGGGAAAGCTTCCGGCAGAACCGATCCCGGCGTTTCGGGTAGAGATTCCGGCAGATAAGTCCCACGGGGACTTTGCGGCAAATGTGGCAATGGTCAGTGCAAAGACCTTCCGCATGGCACCGCGGAAAATTGCGGAGCTGCTTCTGGAGGCTATTTCGCTGAACGGCACGATCTTTGCACGGGCAGAGATCGCAGGTCCGGGCTTTATGAACTTCTTCCTCCAGCAGAAGTGGTTTGCCGATGTCACGGAAACTGTCCTCACGGAAAAAGAAAATTACGGTAAGACGCAGACCGGTGCCGGAAAACGGGCACTGGTGGAATTCGTTTCCGCGAACCCCACCGGACCGATGCACGTGGGCAATGCCCGCGGCGGTGCACTGGGCGACAGCCTTGCAGAGATTCTGGCGTGGACAGGCTGGGACGTACAGCGGGAATTCTATGTCAATGATGCCGGCAACCAGATCGAAAAGTTTGCCACTTCTCTGGAGGTGCGGTATCTCCAGCACTTTGACCCCTCTGTGGAAATGCCGGAAGATGCCTATCACGGGGCAGACATTACAGAGCATGCGGAAAACTTTATCGCTGAAAACGGTGACAAGTATGTCAACACCGATGCCAAGACCAGACGGGACGCACTGGTGGCATTTGCACTGCCGAAGAACATCGCCGGTCTGGAACGGGATCTGAAGAAGTACCGCATTGTCTATGACAACTGGTTCCGCGAAAGCACCCTGCATCAGAATGGACAGGTAAAGTGGGTGGTAGACGAACTGACCAAGCGTGGCTATACCTATGAGCAGGAGGGTGCCGTCTGGTTCAAGGCAACGGATTTCGGTGCGGACAAGGACTTCGTGCTGGTACGTGCCAACGGGATCCCCACTTATGTGGTACCGGACATTGCTTACCACTATAATAAGCTGATGGTGCGGAAGTTTGACAAGGCAATTGACATTCTGGGTGCAGACCACCACGGCTATGTGCCTCGTCTGAAAGCAGCCCTGACAGCACTGGGTGCAGATGCAGCCCGTCTGGACGTGGTGCTGATGCAGATGGTCATGCTGATGCGTGACGGCGAAGTGGTCAAGCTTTCCAAACGTAGCGGCAAGGCGATCACACTGGTCACTCTGCTGGACGAAATTCCGCTGGACGCAGCCCGTTTCTTCTTCAACACCAGAGAGGCAAATTCTCATTTTGAATTTGACTTGGATCTGGCTGTGGAGCAGTCCTCGCAGAATCCGGTATACTATGTACAGTATGCCCATGCCCGCATTTGCAGCCTGCTGCGTGCCATGGCAGAGGAAGGACTGACACTGGAACAGTGCGACCACAGCAACCTGTCCCTGCTGACACAGCCACAGGAACTGGAACTGATCCGGCATCTGGCAGCACTGCCGTCGGAACTGGACGCTGCTGCCAAGGCATATGACCCGTCCAAGGTCACTAAGTATGCTACCGAGCTGGCGACTCTGTTCCACAAGTTTTATGACGTGTGCAGTATCAAGTATGCGGAAACGCCGGAACTGAAGCAGGCACGTCTGCTGCTCTGTGAGGCGGCTCGTCAGGGCGTTGCCAATACCCTCCGGATCCTGAAGGTGACCTGTCCGGAGAAGATGTGATCCTGCTGACAGATGCCGGAAAAAACGGGAAAGATTACAAGCAGGTTACAGCAAAAAAATAGATTCTCTATGGAAAATCGTGCGAAAGCACAAAAAAACGTAGCAATACTCGAAATATCCCATAAAGTTTAACTGCATATTCACAAACATCGTTTCGCAATGTGTTACAATTTGTAATATATTGAACAGGTGGATGCAGTTTGTGATATGCCCGCCGGCCGCAAAACTGGCGGAAGCCGAGATTACAAAAGGAAAGGAAGTTCCATATGTCGAACAGATTATTTCAAGGACTGGTTCACCAGATGCGGGATACCATTGACGCAACCGTTGGCGTTGTCGATGACACCGCGACCATCATCGCTTGCAGCGACCTGACAAAGGTGGGAACGACCAATGAGTTCGTTTCCCTCGACCTCAGTGATGTACATGATATTTTTATCCGCGACGGTTATACCTATAAGCCGTTTGGTTCCCGTGCAAAGCCGGAGTATGCGGTCTTTGTAGAGGGCATGGACGACACTGCTGCGAAGTATGCCAATATTCTGGCAATTTCCCTGTTCAATATCAAGCAGTACTACGATGAAAAGTACGATCGCAACAACTTCATCAAGAATGTAGTACTGGACAACGTACTGCCGGGGGACATCGTCATTAAGGCACGTGAACTGCACTTCAACTCGGAAGTCAGCCGCGTAGTGCTGCTGGTACGCATTGTATCGGCAAATGACGTTTCTGCATACGATGTCATTCAGAATCTGTTTCCGGATAAGAATAAAGACTTTGTCTTTACCATTTCCGAATCGGATATTGTTCTGGTCAAGGAGATCAAGGGTGCTGTGGACACCAAGGATCTGGAAAAGCTTGCCCGTTCCATTGCAGATACTTTGAGCAGCGAGTTCTACACCCGCGTGAACGTGGGTATCGGTACCATTGTGACCGGTGTCAAGGAACTGTCCCGTTCGTTCAAGGAAGCACAGATGGCTCTGGAAGTCGGCAAGGTATTCGATACCGACAAGGCGATTGTCAGCTATGAGAATTTGGGCATTGCCCGCCTGATCTATCACCTGCCGACCACGCTGTGTGAAACGTTCCTTCACGAGGTATTCAAGCGGGGCAGCATTGAATCTCTGGATCATGAAACGCTGTTTACCATTCAGAAGTTCTTCGAGAACAACCTGAATGTTTCTGAAACTTCCAGAAAGCTGTTTGTACACCGGAACACACTGGTGTACCGTCTGGAAAAGATCAAGAAGCTGACTGGTCTGGACCTGCGGGAATTCGACCATGCCATTATCTTCAAGATCGCATTGATGGTCAAGAAGTACCTCTCTGCGAATCCGGCGAAGTTCTGATGAATAAGGACGGGGTGAGGGCGTGAAGCATCGCTCCGGCATAAAAGCCGCCGGTGCAGCGTGTGGCGTTTTGCATCGGCGGCTCTTTGTGCAATTTTATTGGTAAGGGCAGCAACGCAGGAAACCTGTGTGTGCTGTCCGAAAAAGTGGATGTCTGCGATCAACTGAAACGGTATTTCCGGCGGTCTGCCGGAAGTGCCCAGAGAAAGGATGTGTGTGAACTATGGTTGAACTGAAGAACGTGTCTGTGACATACTCCAGCGGCGTAGATGCACTGCACAATGTCAACTTGAAAATCAATGACGGAGACTTTGCCTTTGTAGTTGGTGCGTCCGGTGCCGGAAAAAGCACCATGATCAAACTGATCTTAAAAGAGATCAACCCGACCAGCGGTTCGATCAGTGTCAACGGCTATAACCTGAACAAACTCCGGCGGCGGCGGATTCCTGCCCTGCGGCGTACCATTGGGTTTGTCTTTCAGGACTTCCGGCTGATTCCGTCTATGACAGTGTATGAAAACGTGGCATTCGTGCTGCGGGTAATCGATGCACCGACGAAATATATCCGGAAGCGTGTGCCGTATGTAATCGGTCTGGTAGGTTTGCAGGACAAGACATATGCCTATCCGGACGAGCTGTCCGGCGGCGAAAAGCAGCGTGTGGCAATTGCCCGTGCATTGGTCAACGACCCGCAGCTGATTATTGCGGACGAGCCGACGGGAAACATCGATCCGGAACTTTCTTATGAGATCGTAGAACTGCTGCAGGGCATCAACGACATCGGGACCACCATTCTGATGGTAACCCATGAACACAGTCTGGTGCGGCAGTTCGGCGGACGGATCATCAATATCGATCAGGGACAGATCGTCTTTGACGAAGTGATTGGAGGGAATCTGATCCATGAAAGCTAGTGGTTTCAAGTACCTGATTGGACAGGGTGTGGAAAACATCTGGAAAAACCGGATGATGGCATTCGCTTCATTCTGTGTGCTGTTGGTTTCACTGCTGCTGGTGGGTATGTCGGTGTTGTTTTATATGAACCTGACCTCTATGATCGGCGGCGTAGAAGATAAAAATGAAGTCATTATCTATATGGACGAGGGTACTTCAGATCAGGAACTTGCAGATTTTCAATCGGAATTGGCACAGATTCCGAACATTTCGGAGATTTCTTTTTACTCCAAGGAGCAGGCGTTTGAAGATCTGAAAAACAGCATGTCGGATTATGAAGTGCTGTTCGATTCACTGGGGGACGACAACCCGCTGATCGACAGCTATCGGATCCGTGTTGAAGATATTTCACAGATTTCTGCAACGATTACACAGGTAGAGGAACTGGATCACATTGATTCGATCCGTGCTCCCATGGACTTTGTCAACGTTCTGACCGAGGTACGGAAGATCGTGACTGTTGTATTCGGTGTGATCATTGCAGCATTGGTCGTCATTTCCGTTGTGATCGTTTCCAATGCCACAAAGGCGAGCGTTTTCGCACGGCGGGAAGAAATTCAGATCATGAAATACGTTGGTGCAACCAACTCTTTTATCCGTATCCCGTTTTTCGTGGAGGGTATGATTACCGGCTTGCTTGCTGGTGGCGTTGCACTGGCGATCACTTGGTTCGGCTATGATTCGCTGGTCGGCCTGCTGACCGGACAGGTGGAATTCCTGTCTGTGATCGGCATGGGCAGCATCATTCCGTTCCGTGCACTGGCATGGAAGGTGGCTCTGGCATATCTGCTGTCCGGTACGCTGTTCGGAGCGTTCGGCAGTATGATCTCTATGCGGAAGCACCTGAATGTTTAAAACAATGCCGATGCACATCTTAGGAGGCTATTTTCTATGAGTAAGAAGAAACATCTGAGTCTGCGTTTTACCAGTGCGTTGCTTTGCATGACCATTCTGACAGGCGGCATGGCAGCAAACTGGACACCGATCAGGGATATTCCGGTATCGGCAAAGACGCTGGCAGAATTACAGGAAGAACGCAAGAGCAACGAAAAGAAGATCGCAGAGAAGCAGAAAGAACTGGATTCTTTGCAGTCTGATCTGGAAGAAAAGGAAGCGTACCAGAAGACTTTGCAGGAAAAGATCACCCTGCAGCAGAGCAATCTGGACATCGTTTCACAGGAACTGGATCGCATTGCTCAGTCTATCGACGAAACCACACAGGCAATTTCACAGGCGGAAGATGACATCAAGGTCATGGAAGCCGATATTGCCATTGGACTGGACGAGTTCAAGATGCGGCTTCGTGCCATGTACGTACAGGGCAATGACAGTCTGGCTTCGGCTCTGGTAGGTGCGACTGACTTCTACGACCTGCTTTCCAAGTATGAACTGATGTCCCGTGTGGCAAATCATGACAACCAGCTGGTCAACGACCTGAAGGACAAGCTGGAAACCTGCAACGCAAAGAAGGCGGAACTGGAAACAGAAAAGTCCGATCTGGAAAGCCAGCAGGAAGACCAGCAGGCCAAGAAGGAAGAATTCAAGGCGGCAATCGAGGATCTCCAGCAGACCTATTCTGAAACCGATGAAGCCAAGGAGCAGATGCAGCGGCAGAAAGAGCAGCTGAACGGCGATGTGGCAACACTGAAAGAAAACAACAAGGCTCTGGACGCAGAAGAAGACCAGATCAAGGCAGCAATTGCAGCGGCTGCGGAAGCTGAAAAGAAGAAGCGGGAAGAAGCAGCTGCGGCAGAAGAAGCCAAGAAGAAGCTGGAAGCCCAGAAGCAACAGCAGCAGGAGGAAGCCAAGAAGAATCAGTCCTCCGGCAGCAGCTCTTCTTCGAAAAATGACGATACATCTTCTTCGAACAGCCAGAAGGACAATTCCAGCAGCTCCAGCAGTTCGAACAGTTCTTCCAGCAGCAGTTCAGATTCTTCCAGCGACGACAGCGGCAGTGTTGCACCGTCCGGCGGCGGCTTCACATGGCCCTGCCCGGGATTCTATACCATTTCCAGTACCTTCGGCAACCGCTGGGGTACCACACACGGTGCAATTGATATTGCCGGCGGCAATGCCGGTGCAGCGATCGTTGCAGCAAAGGGCGGCACAGTCGTTCGTGTTGTAACCGGCTGCTCCCACAACTATCCGAAAAGCGGCAGCTGCGGCTGCGGCGGCGGCTACGGCAACTATGTCATTATCCAGCATGACGGTACATATTCTACGTTGTACGGACATATGGCATCGGTGGCTGTTTCTGCCGGACAGACCGTCAGTGCCGGACAGACCATCGGCTATGTGGGAAGCACAGGCTTTTCCACTGGTTTCCACCTGCACTTTGAAGTGCGTGTCAACGGCACCAAGGTGGATCCGATGAAGTATCTGTAATCAAAATGCATTTTTGAGAAAATGAAAAAGGCAGGGGTATGCGTTTGCAGTCCTCTGCCTTTTTTGGAAGAAAGGATTGTAGGTTATATGCGAAAACAATCAGATGCAATGCAGGAGGATATGCCAAAGGAAAAAACAGTGCCGGTGCGGAAATCGACACTGATCCTGCTGTTCTGTCTTTGCGGTGTGCTTGCCGTAGGAACAGGACTGGGCATTTATCGGAACTACGCCGGCAACACGGAGTACAGGGAACTCCGGCAGCTTGCCGCGACTGTAAAGCAGAACTATTATACCGACGTGGACGACGAAGCCGTTATGCAGGGGGCTATGAAAGGCTATGTTGCCGGTCTGGACGATCCTTATTCCCAGTACATGACCAGTGAGGAATATCAGGCTTATCAGACAGAGGAAGCTGGTCAGACCGTGGGAATCGGCGTAACGGTGACACAAACAGACGAGGGCTATTTGCAGGTGGAGGAAGTCAATGCAGATTCTCCGGCAGAAAAAGCCGGTATGCAGCAGGGCGATACTCTCACCAAGGTAGAGGGCGAAGATCTGGCAGAACTGGGCTACGCCGGAGCACTGTCTAAAATTCGAGGCGAAGCAGGTACCACGGTGCAGCTGACGATTCAGCGGAACGGCGACACACTGGAACTGGACGTGGAACGGCAGAACATCGAAGTGACGACTGCCGAGGGACAGATGCTGGACGGACAGATCGGCTATATCCGGATCAGTTCCTTTAAAGGCAACACGCCGGAACAGTTTCAGGCAATCTACGACCGGCTGGTGCAGAACGGGGCAAAGGCGTTGATATTCGATCTGCGGGACGACGGCGGCGGACTGGTGTCGGCTCTGGAGAAGATTCTGGATCCGCTGCTGCCGGAGGGCGAGATCGCCATTGCCACCTATCGGGACGGCACGACCAAAACGCTTGTGGAATCAGATGCCACAGAGTGCAGCTTGCCCATGACGGTGATCGTCAACGGCAACACTGCCAGTGCAGCAGAACTGTTCACCGCTTCGCTGCGGGATTTCGGAAAGGCTTCCGTTGTGGGAACGCAGACATTCGGCAAGGGTATCATGCAGGTGACACAGTCCATGCCTTCCGGCGGAGCACTGACACTGACGGTGGCAACTTATCAGACCACCAAGGGGGAGTGTTATCACAAGGTAGGCATCAAGCCGGACGAGATCGTGGAAGCCGGAGAAGATGCAGTGGACTACAGCGATCCGAATCCAGAAAAAGACCCGCAGCTGAAAAAGGCAATCGAAATGGTGCAGGCGAAGTGATTTTTAAGGCAATACCGCTGGCATAAAATTTTGCCGCAAAAACGTGCATCTCATTTTTGTGTAAATACGTTCTGAATTCTTTTTGAACAGACAGACCGCTGTCCCGCTGCTGTGCTATAATGAAAGAAAAGGAGGCATCATCATGGAAACTGAAAAAAACAGCCGTATGCTGGAACTTTTCTTTCGGGTGCTGCGGGGAGAAACCATCTCTGTAAAAGCAGTGGCAGCGGAATACGGCGTGTCTACCAAGAGCATCGGACGGGACATTGGAAAAATACAGGAATTTCTGGCGGAACACCGCGACCTGATGCAGCAGGCGGAACTGGTGTATTCCTATAAAGATAAAGCGTATCACCTGAACTGTGAGGAGTTCCTCAAAAATAAGGAATTATTTGCATTGGTAAAGGTAATGCTGGGCAGCCGTTGTCTGCCCAAGGAAGACGTGCTGCGGCTGATCTCCAAGCTGAAACGGTTTACCACAACACAGGATCGGGAAAAATTTGACAAGCTGGTACGCAAGGAAATTTACCATTATCACGAAGTCAAGACGGACTGCAATTCGCTGATCGATACGCTGTGGAAACTGATACAGGTCATTGATGAAAAGCGACCGATCACCGTTACTTACTACAAAATGAATCGGGAAGCCGTCAAGCGGAAAATTAAACCGGTTTCGCTGATGTTCAGTGAGTATTATTTTTACCTGATCGCGTATGCATTTGACGACGACCAGTATCTGCCGAAGTTCTTTCGGGCAGACCGCATTGTGTCGATGACAGAGCATCAGGAACACTTTACGCTGGAACGGAAGTACGACTTTGACGAAGGCGATCTGCGGGAGAAGAACCAGTTTTTGTTCCCCGGGAAGACGGAGCGAATCCGGTTTGCCTTTTCCGGTTTGTCGGTACAGGCGATTTTGGACAGACTGCCCACAGCAAAGGTAGTGGAGCAAAACGGCAGAACCAGCATCATCGAAGCGGAAGTCAACCACGGACGCGGCATTATCATGTATCTGCTGTCGCAGGGGGCATGGGTAAAGGTGCTGTCGCCGCAGAGTCTGGTGGACGAAATGCAGGAAGAACTGCATCAAATGCTGGCATTATATGAAAAGGCATAGGAACACGTGGAGTTAGGGCAATACCGCACAAAGAGCGTCTGGCGACTTTGCACGCCATTTGCTTGCAAATTTCCCTTCAGAGCCTGTTTCGCATCTTTCCGCACGCATCTGTCGTACAATCTTTGTGCGGTATTGCCTTAGGGAAACACTAGACCTGACGGGAAATTTTCTCGTCAGGTCTTTTTTGATAACATATCATGAAATTACTACTTTTGTCATGAAAAATAGTATTATCCTTGTGAAAGGTGTGGTATACTAAAGATAATGAATTGTTCGCATAAAGCCGTTTGCACAGAAGATGTGATATTGTTTTTCATACATTCTGTGCAGACAAATTACACAGAAACAGCGGCATGCTGTTTTCAGAAAGAGAGGAAATGAGTATGATGCGAATCAAAGGACTTCGGCAATGTCTGGCAGTGCTCTGTGCGGCAGTGTTGAGCATGGGTAGTCTGGCAGCGATGCCGGCTTCTGCGGAAGTGAAAAATCTGGTCAGCAACTCCACATTTGACAGCGGCACTAGCGGCTGGGACACCTATCAGGCAAGCGGCGGAAAGGCGTCCCTGACTACGGAAAACGGTAAGCTTGCCCTGCAAATCGATTCTGTGGGAAAGCTGAACTATTCTGTACAGTGCAGCTATGATATTATCCCCTTGTACAAAAACGGGGTGTACCGTGTTAGCTATGAGATTTCTTCCACCACAGACCGTTATGTGGAAGCCATGATCCAGCAGAATGGCGGCACCTATCAGGCGTACACCTGGAAAGGACTTGATCTGACCGCAGAACCGCAGACCGTGGATTATGAATTCACCATGAAGCAGGATTCAGATGTCATGTCCAAGCTGGTGTTCAACTGCGGACTGGAAAACGAGGAAGATCTGCCGGCACATACTATTTATCTGGACAATGTAAAGGTAGAACTGGTAGATGATTCCAAGGTGGATTATACTTCTGTTCTGCCTTATGCTCCGTCGATCATGACCGATCAGGTAGGTTATCAGCCGGACGAAACCAAGACAGCTGTGTTCCGCAACGTGACCAGTGAAACCAGTTTTTCCGTCGTCAACGCAGACAGCGGACAGGTGGTTTATACCGGGGAACTGTCGGCTCCGACGTTTTATTCTTCCGCCGATGAAAACAACTGGACGGGAGATTTCTCCGCCGTAACAGAAGCTGGTACATACTATATCACCTGCGGCGGTCTGGATCAGTCGTATTCGTTCACCATTGGTAATGACGTTTACGACAGTCTGCTGGACGACAGCGTGAAAATGCTGTACCTCCAGCGGTGCGGCACGGAGGTGAAGGACAGCACATTCGGGCATGTGGCTTGCCATGACACGCTGGCAACAGTTTATCACACCAACGAAAAAATCGATGTCAGCGGCGGCTGGCATGATGCCGGCGACTACGGCAGATATGTTGTTCCCGGTGCAAAGTCTGTGGCAGACTTGCTGATTGCCTATGATGCCAATCCGGAGTCGTTCAGCGACAGCATTGGCATTCCGGAAAGCGGCAACGGTGTTCCGGACGTGCTGGACGAGGCACGCTATGAACTGGAATGGATGCTGAAAATGCAGGACAGCCAGACCGGCGGTGTGCACCACAAGGTCAGCTGCGAGAATTTCCCCGGTTATGTGATGCCGGAAACGGAAACGGACGAACTGATCGTAACGCCGGTTTCCACCACAGCGACTGCCGATTTCTGTGCGTCGATGGCAATGGCATATGAATACTACCAGAAGGTCGACAAGGACTTTGCGGAAAAGTGCCTGAATGCTGCAAAGAACGCGTGGGCATTCCTGCAAAAAAATCCCAACTTTATCTTCTCTAATCCGTCTGACATTACGACTGGTGATTATGGCGACACTTCCGATATTGACGAACGCTACTGGGCAGCAGCACAGATGTGGCGTGCTACCGGTGAGGACACATATCGTACTGCGTTGGAAAGCATGCGTGTGCAGAATGGCATGGACTGGATGGAAGTGGGAGACTATGGTAATATTGCCATTCTCACTATGGACGGTGTGGATACGAACTCTGACCTCTACACCCGTGCAAAGACTTCCATTCTGAAAGAAGCCGACAAAATGAAAGGTCTTTCCCAGAGCAACCCTTATGGGGTGTCGGTTTCCAAATATAACTGGGGCAGCAACATGGGCGTTGCCACTTCCGGCATGATCCTGAATCTGGCATACCAGATGACTGAGGACAGCACCTATCTGGACACTTCCCGCAGCAATCTCCACTATCTGCTGGGCAATAACGCAATGGGAGAGTGTTTCGTGACTGGCTATGGCACGGTTTCACCGGAACACCCGCACCACAGACCGTCTATGGCCAAGAATCAGGCAATGAAAGGTATGCTGGTCGGCGGTGTCAATTCCGGTCTGGAGGACAGTGCTGCAAAGGCATACTGTGCAAATTCTCCGTCGGCAAAGTGCTATGTAGACCATTGGGAAAGCTATTCCACCAATGAGATCACGATCTACTGGAACTCTCCGCTGACCTGTCTGCTGGCGATGAACAGCACCGCAAGAACACCGGGACATGATGACATCATTTCCGGCGATGTAAATCAGGATCAGACAGTCAACACTGCGGATGTTGTACTGCTGCAAAAGTATCTGCTGGGAGAAGTTTCTCTCACAGAAACACAGGCAAAGGCAGCAGATGTACAGGCAAACAATACGGTAAACGGCTTTGATCTGGCAGTGCTGCGGCAAAAGCTGGTGCAGAAAGATGACAATACTTCCGGCAAGGACGACACCAAGGGCAATGAACCCAGTGCCGATGCGGAAGTACTGGCAGATTTCCGTAAGGGTGCTACCAGTCTGTTTGAAGCTTCGGACGGCTGGACAAACGGCAATCCCTTTGACTGCGGCTGGACAAAGAACAATACTTCTTTCGACAACGGCGTGTTGAATCTGACCATTGACAAGGACAGTTCCGGTCAGTATAACTATACCGGTGCAGAGTACCGTTCTCTGGAGCACTATCACTATGGTTATTACGAAACTTCCATGAAGGCAATCAAAAATGATGGCGTGGTTTCCTCGTTCTTTACCTATACCGGCCCCTCGGAGAATAACCCGTGGGATGAGATCGATGTAGAGGTTCTGGGTAAGGATACCACCAAGGTACAGCTCAACTATTACACCAATGGTGTCGGCAATCATGAGTACATGTACGATCTGGGCTTTGATGCATCAGAGGGATATCATACTTATGGATTCGACTGGCAGAAGGATTACATTACATGGTATGTGGACGGCAAGGCGGTCTACACAGCCACCAGCAATATCCCGTCCACTGCCGGCAAGATCATGATGAACGTATGGCCCGGAATTGGTGTCAACGACTGGCTGAAGCCTTTCGACGGCAAGACACCTCTGACTGCAAGCTATGAATGGGTGACCTACCAGAGCACAGCCAAAGCCAACTAAGCTAGCTTCATTATTCATCTCCATTTCTTTTTACAGGAAATCCGCACCTGTTCCACGCGGATTTCCAAACCCGCAGTTTCGGCTTCTCTGAACTGCTGATTCCAAGCAAACAGCCCCGCATTTCTCTTTCCGGAGAAGTGCGGGGCTGTTGTTTTATGCTGTTGCCTTATCAGAAATGAGTGCTGTCACGGAACTGCTTCCGGTACTCTTTCGGGGTCATGCCCACGTATTTTTGGAATACCTTGATGAAATAGCTTTGAGAGCTGAAACTGAGCAGGCTGCTGATCGAGGCGGCAGTGTGCTCGGTGTACTGGAGCAGGTTCTTGGCAGCTTCTACTTTTTTAATGGCAATGTATTCGCTGATGCTAAGGTGTACTTCGGCCTGAAACAGACGGGATAAGTGCGGTGCACTCACTGCGGCAGCATCGGCAACGTCCTGTAAAAAGATACGGCTGTGCAGGTGAATGCTGATGTAGTCCATAGCTTTCAGCACCAGCGGCGAATAGCGGGTATTGTCTTGCAGCCGCCGCATTTTGCCGGTGAAATCCTGTATTGCCTGATAGTGCAGCACATGGATCTGTGCTTCACTGACGGCAGTGTCCGTTCGCTGAATGTACAGGTCGCTGAGATTGAATGCTTCTTCCTGCGGCATGCCGCCCTGAATGCAGTAGCGTGTCAGCATGGAAATGGTGATGACCAGATGATACTTCAGATTTCGCAGCGGGTCACGGCTCAGCTCGCCGTAGCCTTTTCCGCCAAGGGGTGTGTACAGCAGATGCACAGTGTCGCTGTTTCCAGAAACCACGCTTTCAAAAAAGGCGAGTTCTGTGACAAGCATTGCATGCTGTGTTTCTGCCTCCCGTTGGGCGGCGAGAAAATGGGTGAAGTCCTGTTCTGCCTGTTGGTTCTGCACAGCGGCGTATAGCTGCAAAAACTGCTGCATCTGCTCCAGTGCTTCCTGTTGCAAAACATACCGGCTGCCGGTTTTGGTGAGAAACCCTGCCTGTTCCATGGCGGAGAGCAGTGCCGCAGCAGGGATTTCCGGCGGCAGCAGTTTTTCCAGTTTCGGCAGAGAAGCAGGGCTTTTTTGCAGTGCTGCCAGAAGTACCTGTACTGCCTTCGGATATTGCAGCAGAAGTTTCAGATCCATATTATGCCACCTTTGTCAGAAGCTGTCGCAGAACAGCCAGATCGAAACCGTTGATGCTGTCATCTGCCTGCAAATCAGCTGCCTTTGCCTGTGCTGCTGTCAGGGCAGTTTCTCCCAGCAGGTATTTTTGCAGCAGCACTGCATCTGCCAGATTTGCTGTACCGTCCCCGTTGACATCGCCGGTAACTGCCGGTGTTTCCGTTTCCAGTGTCAGCTTTTTCAGCTGCATCTGCAAGTCAGAGGTGGCGTAAAGGCAGTAGAGAGCCTGCTTCTGTGCTGCCAGTACCGGCTGGTTTACCATGCTCTGTGCAATGGGGTTGCCGGTCAGTGACCATGTGCCGTCTTTGTTTAATCCGTAAAGGACAAATTCTTCCGGATTCTGGGCGTTTACCGTCATATAGAAGTTTCCCTGTGCCACTGCCGGTGTCATCTGGAATGCCCGTCCTTGGACAGCTTCCGGCAGGGGAATATTTGTAACCGTGCCGGATTCCCAGCGGAAAACGTCTGTCTTGCCGCCGGAGGGAACGATCCAGATGCTGTTTCCGTCTGCCAGAACTGAAATCGTGCCGCAGTCCTGTTCTGAAAGCGTTGTGGTATTCCAGGCCGTTCCGTCCCAGACGGCAAGCTTTGGTACATTGTTGTCGTTCAGGTCGCGGTATCCGATGCCAATGCTGCCGTTTGCAGCGGCGATCTCCATGTTGCAGACATTGTCAGCAATGACATCTCCCAGCAGGGAAACGGTGCCGGCGGCATTGTCAAACCGGAATGCGTGAAGAACATAGGGGAACGAGCCGGTGGTGTAGGTCACGTACACGCCGCTGCTGTCTGCGGCAATATCGGCATATTGAGCCAGTTCTGTGCCGGTGCAGCAATCTTGCCATGCACCGGAGGTGCTGTTCCAGCGGTTCAGGTGCAGGAAATACTGGCTGTCCTGCCAGAGCAGGTAGGGCGTACCGTTGGAGAATGCCAGCTTCGGGTTGTACATAGTACCGGAAAGCACAGTGCTGACTGGCTGTAAGGTGTCGTTTTCCACACAGTACAGTGTGGCACCATCGGTGTTGGCGGACAGCAGATACAGCTTGCCGTCATCGCCGGTCACCATGTCGTAGCCGGTCTGGTCTGCGGGAAAGTTCACGCTGTCCACGGTCTGCCACAACAACCGGTCGGATACATCGGCAAAGTCGGCGGAAAAGCTTAATGTGCCGTCACCGTTCAGCTGAATGTCATGGAGAGCGATGCCGCTGTTGGTGCCGTCGGAATAGACCAGGGCACCGTCTGCAAAGGTGCTTTCCAGATCTGTGGAACCGATCGAATCCGGTGCGTTTTTGCCGCCGTAGCAGGAACGTGTCAGGTCACCGCCGCCGGCATTCAGCGTGGTTTCATCGGGTCGGAATACGTAGATGCCGTCAGTATCACTTCGATAGTTGCCCTGTACGGCAGTGTTGACACGATAGACTACCATGCCCTCGCCGTAGATCTTGCAGTCCAGTTCTTCGGAGTACTGCTTTCCGGGAATACGGTATTCCACCGCAAAAAATTCCGTGTCTGAAAACGGCGTTTTCAGCAGATAGAGCCGATCGCCTGTGCTGGAAGATGCCGGCTGTAATGTGTAGGTGCCGGCAGTGGTAATAGTTTTCGCGTCCAGCCAGCCGGAAACCGCGTAACGCTGATAGGCGAGAGGGTATTGCAGAAAGATGGAGTTGGTTGCCATAAGATCCCACTGTCCCACAGGGTTGCCGGAAGAACTGTCTTTGCGGTAGAGGTCGGGATAACCGATACTGTGCAGGAACTCATGGCAGAGTGTTCCCACGCCGCTGAAAATAGTGGAACTGAGCAGTGTGTAGCTGCTCATCAGGTTGATGCTGCCTACAGGGGTATCTCCAAGATACAGTCCGCCCACCTGGAAAGCTTTTGCCCAAAGCGGGTCACCCATAGACTCTGCCCGTCCGTCGATCACCAGTGTGATGTTGTCTGTCATGCCGTCCTGATTGCCGTCCAGCGGTATGCTGTCAGGAATCCGGATATTCTGCACCATTTCAATGGCGTACTGTTCATAGTTGGTGTATTCCGCTTTGGAATTCTGAAGAATGTAGGGCTGGATCACGCCGTCGGAAAGCTGCGGGAAATAAGAGTTCACGTGCAGCTTGCCATAGGAAATGGCGTCGATATAGCTGGTGAGAGAACGCGGTGTGCTGGTGTCGTTGCAAATGGCGATCGCCGTGTCCGTCTTGTCTGCCATAAAGTTGTCTGTGTCGGCATCTGGAAACTGGGCAAACAGAACGATGTTGTTTAGCTGTTGCGTCGTGTCTGCTGCCTGTGCAGAAATGCTGCCTGCGGGGATTCCTGCAAACAGCAGGATCACACCCAGCAGCAGAGCCGGAATGCGTTTGTGTATACTCATAGTCATGCTCCTGTCTGACAGCGTTAGCTGTCCGTTGATATAATTATTATACCATAGTTTCCTGCACTTTTGCAAGAAAAAATGGGAAATTTGTCATAAACACAAAGGAAAAAACGAAAAAATCCGCTGCGGGATCATTTCGCAGCGGATTTTTTTGGCGAGTACCTGTAAACTGTTTTTGAACGGACAAGCGTCTGTCTGGCTTCCTGTGTATAATAAAAGCATGGACGGAAGAGGAACGCTGAATCAAGTCCGTTTGGTATCTCCCTAATGCTCCTGAAAGCGATCAGAGAGCAGGTCCATGAATGCAAGGCAAAGACGTTTGTTGTCAGGAGAAAGATTTTGAAATTTTTCCAGCAGGATCGCATCATCTTTCGAATAATCTGTTTGACGGACAGTACCGAGAAGAATGTGATCCGGTGTGGTTTCCAAGGCAGTACATAATTTCAAAAAGACCTCCAAGCTGGGAATGGAACGTGCGGTTTCAATGCAGGAAAGGTATTTGTCATTGATTTTGGCACGTTCGCAAACTTCATATTGCTTTAACCGTAGCTCTTTTCGTCGCCTTGCAAGATTTTTACCGATTTGTTGGTAGTCGAGAATCATACTGCTGTACCTCCTTATATTAAGAGTATACAGGCATTTTTGGATTGTAAACAGTGTAAAAGCTGAAAAACAACTTGACATAAGAAAAAATATGGTATATAATAAGAATATGCATGTTTTGTGGCAAAAAATCCAATTGTCAGGCAGTATAGAAAACGGACAGGATCCCAACAGATTTTAAGGCAGCACAGGCTTTGTGTCGTGCTGCCCTAGGGAAACACTGAATAAAGCTTGTGCGTAAGATGCGTAGTCAGATTTTTCGGCAGATTGCATAGAAATTCCGCAGGCATACTGTCGTATGGCAAGGTATTTCTGGGCAATATGACGGAAAATCTGCAAGCAGATTGCGTACAAAGCCGTCAGGCGGGCTTTATTCAGCGTTTTCCTAGATAATCAATCCATTTTGAGAAAGGGAGTTATTCTGATGCCATTAGTGCCAACCAAAAGCAGTCCACCCGTAACCAAGCCGAAGCCGAAACCGCAGCCGCCGCAGCCGGAGAAGCAGTCCATAAGCTTCATGGTTTCCAAGCCCAAGTACCGGCTTTCGGATCTGATCTTGTCGGAGAGCAACTTGGACGAATTGCAGACGGTCATCAAAGCGAAAGAATACTGGAACAAGGTATTTGTGGACTGGAACCTGCAATCCGTGATGAAACAGCGGAAAAGCCTGTTCATCAACCTTTACGGAGAGCCGGGAACCGGAAAGACCATGGCTGCCCACGCAATTGCCAACGCTCTGCACAAGGAAATGATCTGCGTCAATTATGCGGATATTGAATCCAAGTATGTAGGCGAAACCAGCAAGAACCTGACAAATCTTTTCCACACTGCCTCAGAAAAAGACATCATCATTTTCTTTGACGAAGCAGATGCACTGCTGAGCAAGCGTGTGACCAATATGTCCAGTTCCACAGATGTCAGCGTGAACCAGACCCGTTCGGTGCTGCTGACACTGCTGAATGACTATGAGGGCATGGTGATATTTGCCACCAACTTTATCAGCAACTACGATCCCGCATTTATGCGGCGGATCCAGTACCATATCCGGTTTGATCTGCCGGACAAGTCTTTGCGGGAAAAGCTGTGGCGGCTGTACATTCCGCAGGAAATGCCGACAGACCTTCGTATTTCCGAGATTGCCGAAAAGTATGACGGCGTAAGCGGCAGCGATATTTCCAATGCGGTGCTGAAAGCTGCCCTGAAAGCGGCGAAGAATCAGGAATCGTTTGTGAAGCAGGCGGACTTTGAAGATGCCGTTGCGGAGATCGTCAAGAGCAAAAAGGCGAACAAAAGCGGAAGCCCCAGAGATGTTAAGATTACAAAATCCGAGATAGTTCCGGAATCGGAAGTACCGAAAGATATTGTAAATAAATCAAAAGAATTTCAGGAGGTGAACTAAAATGATATTGTTTTCAGTACTTGCTGCAGTCGGAGCCTGTGTGGTTCTGACACTGTTGGACGCATTTTACGACAGTATCATCAAATGGCTGTCCAAGATCGGTGAGGTTGCACAGCGGGTGGTCAAGGGTGTACTGATCGGCTGCAAAACATTTCTTTCTGACGTGCGGAAGAATATCGGGAAGGAGATTTCCAAGAACTATTCCAAGGTCGGTGAAAAATGGCAGGTGACAGAGGTTTCCAGAGAAATTCCTGCGGACAAGATTCCGGACGAGATCTATGACAGAATGGAAATGGAAGACAGCGATTCTCTGGAACTGACAGAAGACATCGAAGCACAACTTTTGAGCAACTATCAGTGAGGTGAAGAAAATGGCTGGATTTTTTGAACGACTGGCAAACATGATCGATGAGGAAGTCAGCAAGGCAGGTGCAAACGGAAACACCGCGTCTGTCCCTGCGGCTGCCCCGAAGAAGCCTGTCACATGGAACGAATTCCTCGAGCAGACAGGTAAGGACATAGATCAGCAGGTCATCAGTCACGCCCGAAAAGAGGGCTTGATCTACGTGGGCGGCAAGTGCAAATTTACGGCGACAAAGTGTGAGGAAGACAAAGACAAGGAAACATTTGTTGTCAACGTAGACGCTGCACTCTACTTCAAGGATCAATTCAAGACGGAAAAGAATTTTCAGCTGTATCCGCTGCACCGCGAGGTGAAGTTCAGCGAATTTACAGAAGATGCGGAAACGCAGGAACAGCTGGAAAAGATCAAGACTGAAGTCATGGAGCTGGACGTGGAAACACCCCAGATCAAGACGGAAAAGGAGTAACACATGGGGTTTTTTAGTAAACTGGGAGAAAAAATCGATAAGGGAATCTCGTGGATTGGTCAGCAACTGAAAAAATTTGCGACGCTTGCTGCGGATTTTTTCAGACGTGTAAAAGACGGAATCCGTAAGTTTGCAATGATTATCGGCAAATTCTTCTCGCTTCTGGCAAAGTGGCTGGATACTGCTATTAAATACGTAGAAGCTACATTCCATGTAATCGTTTCTGGTGTACAGACATTTTTGAAGAAGGTAGGAAACGAGTATCAACAGTTGTCCTATAACTATACCCGACAAGATGACGGTACGTTTTTGAAAAACACCGTGATAAAGCAGACGTTTGTATCAGAAGACGAGATACCGGCAGACATCAGAGAGCAGGCACTCAAGCTGGCAGACGGCAAAATGGTGGATATTACAGAAACTGCGGCAGAAAGAGAAGAAGAAGCATGCACGCAGCTGGGTCTGAGTGCGTAAGGGGGAATGATCGATGCCGTTTATTATCATTGGTATCATTATCGCTCTGGTTTTGATTTTCGGCGGAAAGGCCATTGCCAAAAAGGCAGGTGCACTTGCGAAGAAAATCATTAAGATCGTGGTACTTGGTTATGCGTACATGTTTTACATGTCCCTTGTTGTAGGTTGGTTTGCAGACACCAGCGTTTTTTTGATGTTGTTGTTCTGCGTGCTTCCTGTTGCGGTATGGTTCATTCGCAGAAAGCTGACATTCGGAAGCAGAGTGAACAAGCAGATCACCAATTACATCAATTTTGTTTTGAATGAAGATACGACAGGAAAAACCATTCTGTTGAGTGACTTCTTGGCTCTGGATACCACCAAAAAGCTGATGAATGAACGGAAACAGGTAGACGATAAGCCGGTTTCGCAGTACGTCAGCCAGCAGTTCGATCAGATCTTCTACAGCACGCTCCGCAGCAGAATCCAAGAGGACAAAATTGACCAGAATGAAAGAATTTACTTTTACTGGGAATACTATAAGTTTCTCGATTATCTGGAATGCTGCAACGTAGAACTTGCCGATTACATTGACAAGGTCAGTGCCGTAGATATGAGTTATATTTATGTTTCTGGTCTGGCGTTCTTCAGCAGCAAGATTCTGGACAAGATCACGGAAAGCTTCCTGCCCTTTGTAGAGTCGGTTCCGGAACTGAAAGATGCTCCGTTCTCGACGTATACACTGAAAAACAAAGCGTATCAGGTGGGCTTTCTGGATCCGTATATAAAGGAATCCACATTGCAGGCTTTTGATGATGATCCGGATTTGTACAAAGACGATTTTTCCGATCTGTATCACAACATACTGGATTTTGAGATCGGAAACTGCATTGAGCAGAAAGAAATCGTTCACTCCACAATGCATGCACAAGAAGATGATGACGACGAAGAATACTTCGAACTGAACCACGCAAGTCCGGACGGCATCGAAGAATACGGAAGCGAGATCGAGGCACACAGAATTGCCATGGAAGATGATGAGGACGACCTCGACATGCTGGAAGGCTGTGCCGCATAAAAATCTGTTTTGTACAAGTCCTTAGGCAATACCGCACAAAGAGCGTCTGGCGACTTTGCACGCCATCTGCTTGCAAATTTCCCGTCATATTTCACAAAAATGCTCGTGAATACATCAAGTATTCACTCCGCTTTTTGTTTCATCTGACGAAAAATTTGACGACGCATCTGTCGCACAATCTTTGTGCGGTATTGCCCTTAAAAACCAAAAATCCCAGTCGCAAACAAAATGCGGCTGGGATTTTTTGATGACAGCACCGTATAAAGCCGTCAGGCTAGGAAAATGTATACCACTTTTGCAGCTTTTCCCGATAGGCGTTGACGATCGGGTTTTGATTCGGGTTGTCAAGGAGAAACCGATAAAGGTCTTCTTTTGTGATCACATGGATATGCGGGCTGTTCTTGCCCGAATCAGTAACTGCAATGCCGGAAAAAAGATAGATTTTCCAGTAGGTATCCGTATCGGAACTGTAATCGTCAGCGTGGATTTCTTCCTGATTCTTGACCTGACAGGTGATTCTTCTGATTTTTCCGCTTTCCTTTTCCATGCCCAGCAGCTCGAATTCATACTTCGGCGTGTTTCGTTTGCAGCTGGAGGGGAGCAGGCAGAAGTTCGATTTCTTGTTGTTCTCGTTATTCTCGTCGTTCTTGTTGTCCTCGTTGTTCTTATCGAGAATCCACATGGCTGTAAGGTCTTCCAGTTCATCGGGATTCATAGCCTTGCAGAAATTCTCGGCGTGAATCGGAATCTTTTCGTATGTCGTCTGTGTCGCAACACTGTACAAGATGTCCGCCAGTTTTTGCAAGTCCGTGTCCGCGATTCGTCTGATGGTCTGCTGCCGCCGCTGGGAAAACCGCCCGACTACTGCCGACGGCACATCTGAAATCGGATACCACTTTTCCACACGGCATGCCCATGACAACGGATTAGACGGCATTTCCGCTTCTTTGGCGTTATGGTATGTTTCAAAATCAACAGTATCTTCGGTCAGCCACTGTGCGGTTGTTTTCACTTTTGCAATATAATATTTGGCGTTTCGATCTCGGAAAAGCACAAGATCTCCTGCCTGAATGTTCTGATAGGCGTGATATGCTGTTTTGGAAACATTTCCAGAGCCGGTTTCCAGCCATTTCTGCTGATATTCTTCGTAGTCGGGCATGGGTTCACCGGCGGGATAGGCGTTATCATCGATATTCCAACCCATGCCGAAAAGGTTGTTCCGGATACAGTCCTTCTGAAAATTCAGAACAATGTTTTCGTTTCGCTTCTTCGGTGAGAAAGGTTTGATTTGAATGATCCAGTACTCCATAAAAGTTCTCCTGTTCTGTGTTCTCTTGGATATATCTTTATGTTACCATGTGATTTGTGAAAATTCTACATGGAAATTGTAAAATCAGAGATTTGCAGAACATCTCTATAAGAAATCATTCTTCTGTGAAAAGAATAATAGCACAATTTCTTAGAAAATAGCATCATCTCTAATTGATTTTTTCCAGATATGTGATAAAATATAGGTGTGATTAATGATACAATAGGCTGGAGAAGCGAATATGAGGTATGCTTTCTCGAAAATAAGGGAAACACTGCATAAAGCTTGCAAGCAGATTGCATGCAAAGCCGACAGGCGGGATTTATGCAGTGTTTCTATAAGAGGGAATGGAGAACAGAGAACGGCTCTCAAGTGGGAGAGGCTGTTATAGTTCGGAGTGATGCCGCAGGGACAATTGCAGTTGTCTTTGCGGCTTTGCTTTTTGCTTGCAAGGCTGTTTTCGACAAGGGAACAGCTGTTTCCGGCTGACTTGCACTTTTCTTCTCACAGCAAAAGGAAACGGAACTTTCAAAAATCAAGTGCAGTGGAATTTCTGAAAAAATCTGCAGCATTTTCTTTTTTATAAAAGAAAAAAATAGGCGTTTTTCTTGCTTTTTTCGGAAAAATTGAAAAAAACCTATTGACAAAGCCGGCGGAATGGTCTATAATGAATATTAGCAAAAGCGATCAGAGGATCGCAAAATGAAGGAAAGCAATGACGCTTTATGGAAAGAAACAGGACGTTTCTTTTCATAAGGCGTTTTTTTGTTATTTTGCACATCTTGCAAAGGAGAAGTGATTATGGATAACTACAGAAACCAAGAGCCGTTTGCAAAGAACGGCTTGTATGACCCTCGTTTTGAACACGAGAACTGCGGTATCGGTGCGGTTGTCAACATGGACGGCACATCGGACCGGAAAGTGGTGGACAGTGCACTCCGAATTGTAGAAACACTGGAGCACAGAGCCGGTAAAGATGCCGAGGGCAAGACGGGTGACGGCGTAGGCATTCTGCTGCAGATCTCTCACACTTATTTTTCGAAAGTGGCAAAGGAAGCTGGAATCCAGATCGGCGGCAAACGGGAATACGGTATCGCCATGTTCTTCTTCCCGCAGACCAAGGAAAAATACGAAAAGGCAATGCAGACTTTTGAGGAAGTGCTGAAAGAGGAACATCTGGAATTTCTGGGCTGGCGTGAAGTACCGGTAGATCCGGACGTTCTGGGCACCAAGGCTCTGGACAGCATGCCGCACATCATGCAGGCATTCATCAAGAAGCCGGACGACTGTGAAAAGGGTCTGGAATTCGACCGGAAGCTGTACATCGCCCGCATGGTATTCGAAAAGCGGGACAGCGAAACTTATGTGGTATCCTGCTCCAGCCGTACCATTGTATATAAAGGTATGTTTTTGGTCAAGCAGCTGCGTCTGTTCTACCACGACCTGAATAGTCCGGATTATCATTCGGCGATCGGTATCGTACACTCCCGTTTCAGCACCAACACTAACCCCAGCTGGCAGCGTTCACACCCGAACCGCATGATGGTGCACAACGGTGAGATCAACACCATTACCGGTAACGTGGATAAGATGCTGAGCCGTGAAAATATTCTCCACTGCAAGGCACTGGACGACCGCATGAAGGATATTTTCCCGATGCTGGACGTTCGGGGTTCCGACTCTGCCCGTCTGGACAATACCTTGGAATTCATGACCATGTCCGGCATGGATCTGCCGCTGGCAGTGATGATGACCATTCCGGAACCGTGGCAGCATATCCCCACCATGAGCCGTGAAAAGCGTGCGTTCTATCAGTACTACGCAACCATGATGGAACCGTGGGACGGTCCGGCTTCGATCATTTTCTCCGACGGCGACATCATGGGTGCAGTACTGGACAGAAACGGTCTGCGTCCGTCCCGTTATTATGTGACCGATGACGGATGTCTGATCTTGTCCTCGGAGGTCGGTGCACTGGACGATATTCCGGCAGAAAAGATCGTCAAGAAAGAAAGACTGCACCCCGGAAAGATGTTGCTGGTGGATACCGTCAAAGGCAAGCTGATCGACGACGAAACCATTAAGAATTTCTATGCAAAGCGTCAGCCTTACGGCGAATGGCTGGATCACAACCTGTTCAGCCTGAGCGAACTGAAAGTTCCCAACAAGCGTCCTTTCCGTCATGGCGGAAAGGAACTGCTCCGGTTACAGCGTGCATTCGGCTATACTTACGAGTCCCTGTATCATGTTATGGTGCCTATGGCACTGAACGGCGGAGAACCGACTTCGGCAATGGGTGCAGATACCCCGATTCCTGCAATGTCCAAGAAGAATCCGCCGCTGTTTGATTACTTCAAGCAGATGTTCGCACAGGTCACCAACCCGCCGATCGACTCCATTCGGGAATCTGTTATCACCGATACCACCGTTTATCTGGGCGTATCCGGCAACATTCTGGAAGAAGACGAACGGAACTGCCGTGTACTGAAAGTCAACAACCCGATTCTCACCAATCTGGATATGATGAAGATTCGCGGCATGGACATTGACGGACTGAAAACCGCAGACATTTCCATGCTGTATACCAAGGACGTTTCTCTCCATGATGCCATTGAAAACCTGTATCAGCAGGCAGAGGAAGCACACGCCAAGGGTGCAACGATTCTGATTCTGACCGACCGTGGTGTCGATCACGACCACTTGGCGATCCCGTCGCTGCTGGCAGTGGCTGCACTGGAAACCTATCTGGTACGTACCAGAAAGAATACTGCAATTTCTCTGATCATCGAAACTGCAGAGCCTTGTGAAGTACATCATTTCGCAACCCTGCTGGGCTTCGGTGCAAGTGCAGTCAATCCGTATCTGGCACTGGATTCCCTGTATGACATGATCAACCGCGGTCTGGTGGATAAGGACTATTCGCAGGCAAGCAAGGCATATATTGACGCACTGGTTTCCGGTATCGTCAAGATCGCTTCGAAAATGGGTATCTCCACCATTCAGTCCTATCAGGGCTCCAAAATTTTCGAGGCACTGGGCATCAGCGAGAGCGTTATGAACGAGTATTTTCCGGATACGGTCAGCCGCGTGGGTGGTATCGATCTGGACGATATTGCAAAACGCAGCATGACCATGCACGAGAGTGCCTTTGACCCCAACGATCTGGGAATGGACGAGGGACTTCGCAGCGTGGGCTGGCACAAGGAACGGAGCAATCAGGAAGAACACTTGTACAATCCGGAAACCATTCACCTGCTCCAGCAGGCAACATGGCGGGACGATTACAATCTGTTCAAGCAGTATACCGCCTGTGTCAATGCCGAAGACCGGCACATCACGCTCCGCAGCACGCTGGACTTCAAGTTTGCAGAGGACGGCGGCATTCCTATGGAGGAAGTGGAAAGCGTAGAATCCATTATGCGTCGCTTTAAGACGGGTGCGATGTCTTACGGTTCCATTTCACAGGAAGCCCACGAGTGTATGGCAATTGCCATGAACCGTATCGGCGGCAAGTCCAACAGCGGTGAGGGCGGCGAAGATCTGGAACGTATTGTCACCGCAGGCAGTGCTGTCGATAAGTGCTCGGCAATCAAGCAGGTGGCTTCCGGACGTTTCGGCGTTACCTCGAAGTATCTGACCTCCGCCAAGGAGATCCAGATCAAAATGGCACAGGGTGCAAAGCCCGGTGAGGGCGGACATCTGCCGGCAAAGAAAGTGTACCCATGGATCGCCAAGACCAGACATTCCACACCGGGTGTGGCTCTGATCTCACCGCCGCCGCACCACGATATTTACTCTATCGAAGATCTGGCACAGCTGATCTATGACCTGAAAAATGCCAACAAAAAGGCTCGTATCTCCGTGAAGCTGGTTTCCGAAGCCGGTGTCGGCACCATTGCAGCCGGCGTTGCCAAGGCTGGTGCAGGGGTAATCCTGATTTCCGGTTATGACGGCGGTACCGGTGCGGCTCCGGGCAGCTCTATTCACAATGCAGGTCTGCCGTGGGAACTGGGTCTGGCAGAAACACACCAGACGCTGATCCAGAACAATCTGCGTTCCAAGGTTGTCATTGAGGCAGACGGAAAAATGATGAGCGGACGTGACGTGGTCATTGCCGCAATGCTGGGTGCAGAAGAATATGGCTTCGCAACGGCTCCGCTGGTAACAATGGGCTGCGTGATGATGCGTGTCTGCAATCTGGATACCTGTCCGGTAGGCGTTGCCACACAGAATCCGGAACTGCGGAAACGTTTCCGCGGCAAGCCGGAATATGTCATCAACTTCATGCGGTTTATGGCACAGGAAATGCGGGAATACATGGCAAAGCTGGGAATCCACACCGTAGATGAACTGGTGGGACGTTCTGATCTGCTGGTACAGAAGCAGTATCCGGCAGGCACACACGAGAGCAAGATCGATATGTCTAATATCCTCACCAATCCCTATGCCAAGGAAGAAAGCGATGTCAAGATGCACTTCGTGCCGGAAGACGTTTTCGATTTCAAGCTGGATAAGACCATCGATGAAACCGTGATCATTCCGGAAATGAAAGAAGCACTGGCAAAGAAGCAGAAGAAAGAGATCCGTATCAATGTCAGCAACCTGAACCGTGCACTGGGCACGCTGTTCGGTGCGGAGATCACACGGAAATATTATAATACACTGGAGGACGACACCTTTGTGGTACACTGTACCGGTGCCGGCGGACAGAGTTTCGGTGCGTTCATTCCGAAGGGTCTGACACTGGCTCTGGAAGGGGACAGCAACGACTATTTCGGCAAGGGCTTGTCCGGCGGTAAGCTGGCAGTGTTCCCGCCCAAGGGTTCCAAGTTTAAGGAAGACGAAAACATCATTATCGGCAACGTGGCACTGTTCGGTGCGACCAGCGGTAAGGCATTCATCAATGGCGTGGCAGGCGAACGTTTCTGCGTCCGCAACTCCGGTGCTTCTGTCGTAGTAGAAGGTGTCGGTGAACACGGCTGTGAGTACATGACCGGCGGCTGTGCAGTCATTCTGGGCGAAGTGGGCAAAAACTTTGCCGCAGGTATGAGCGGCGGTATTGCTTACGTACTGGATCGGGAAAATGATTTGTACACCAAGCTGAACAAGTCGCTGGTAGGCTTCGGTGCAGTTACCAAGCCGGAAGATGTGGCACAGCTGAAAGGTCTGATCGAAGAACACGTGGCATGGACAGATTCCAAGCTGGGCAAGAAGATTCTGAAGAATTTCGACACCTGCCTGCCGCACTTCAAGAAGATCGTACCCCATGATTATGCAAAGATGCTGGACAGCATTGCAGAATTTGAGGCAGAGGGCATGAGCCGTGAAGAAGCACAGATCGAGGCATTTTATGCCAACACGAGAAATTAACAGGAGGAGCTATCATGGGAAAATCAACTGGATTTCTCGAATATGAGAGAGTCGAAAATGCTGGACAGGAACCGCTGGAACGAATCAAGACCTATCGGGAATTTCATACCCCGCTTTCCGACGAAGAACGCCGGAAACAGGGTGCCCGCTGCATGGACTGCGGTGTCCCGTTCTGTCAGGCAGGCAAGCCGATCTTTGGCATGGTTTCCGGCTGCCCGCTGAATAACCTTTGTCCGGAGTGGAACGACATGGTCTACAACGGCTTCTGGGAAGAAGCTGCGGACCGGCTGCTGCTGACCAACTGTTTTCCGGAATTCACCTCCCGTGTTTGTCCGGCACTGTGTGAAAAGGCATGTACCTGCGGTCTGAACGGCGATCCGGTCACCGTCAAGGAAAATGAATACGCCATTATCGAAAAGGCATTTGCCAGCGGGCACATCAAGGCAAATCCGCCGAAAGTCCGCACCGGCAAGCGTGTGGCAGTGGTCGGTTCCGGTCCGTCCGGTCTGGCGGCAGCATTGCAGCTGAACAAGCGTGGACATCATGTGACAGTATTCGAACGGGAAGACCGTGTGGGCGGTCTGCTGATGTACGGAATCCCGAACATGAAGCTGGAAAAAACGGTAGTACAGCGGCGTGTGGACATGATGCAGGAAGAGGGTGTAGAGTTCCGCACCAGCGTAGATGTGGGCAAGGACATTTCTGCGGAGCAGCTGCTGAAAGAGTATGATGCAGTCATTCTGGCGTGTGGTTCTTCGAATCCGAGAAACATCAACGCAGACGGTCGGGACGCAGACGGCATTTACTATGCAGTGGACTTCCTGAAAGCCACCACAAAGAGCCTGATCAACTCCAACCTGTCTGACGGTTACTATATCAGTGCCAAGTACAAGAATGTCATCGTCATCGGCGGCGGCGACACGGGTAATGACTGCGTCGGTACTGCCATTCGCCACGGCTGCAAGTCTGTGGTACAGCTGGAAATGATGCCGAAGCTGCCGGACACCCGTGCCGAAAGCAATCCGTGGCCGGAGTGGCCCCGTGTCTGCAAGACAGACTACGGTCAGGAAGAAGCCATTGCCGTATTTGGTCACGATCCGCGAATCTACCAGACAACGGTAAAGCGGTTCATCAAGGACGACAAGAATCACGTTCGTGCAGTGGAAACCATTAAGCTGCAATCTGTACACGATCCCAAGACCGGCAGAATGCGAATGGAAGAAATCGAGGGCAGCGAACAGATTCTGGACGCAGATCTGGTGTTGATCGCCGCAGGATTTCTGGGGGCACAGGCATATGTGACAGATGCATTTGGCGTGGAAACCACACCGCGAACCAATGTTTCCACCAAGATCGGTCACTACAGCACCAGCGTGGAAAAGGTGTTCACCGCAGGCGATATGCACCGCGGACAGTCGCTGGTAGTCTGGGCAATTCGTGAGGGCAGAGAAGCTGCCAAGGAAGTAGACCAGTACCTAATGGGCTATACCAATCTGAATTGATGTTATGGAAACACTGCATACAGTTTGCCTGTGGAATTTTTGTACAATTTACGCACAAGCTTTATGCAGTGCTTCCTTATTATTCTGACAATTTCAAGTTATTCATATACCCTTTGCAAAACAGGCTGCATTTCCGGAAACGGAGGTGCAGCCTGTTTTTCTTGGGAAACACTGCATTCTATCATGACATGGAAAACCAGAGCTCAAAAAAACAGAAAAACTGCTCTTATCACAGAATGTGTCCGTTCAAAAATAATTTACAGGAGCACATGCAAAACATATAGCTGGGAATGTCTGTACTGCAGAATCGCCCGATAGACTTGTGTGCAATCTTTCTGTGCTGCCCTTGATTTTATCCCAGTAATATGGTAGAATAAATACGACAGAAATCGTACAGTTGCGATGATATTTACAAGTGGCTCAGAGCAGCTGCAAGCGGATGCACTTCTTTATAAGAAAAGCTGGCATTCGCGTTACGCGACCAAGGGCAATACCGCACAAAGCCCGCCTGACGGCTTTGCACGCAATCTGCGTGCAGATTTTCCGTCATATTGCCCAGAAATCCCTTGCCATACGGCAGTATGCCTGCGGAATTTCTAGGCAATCTGCCGAAAAATCTGACAACGCACCTTACGCACAAGCTTTGTGCGGTGTTGCCCAAGGAACAATTCCTGCACCGGCAGTGGGGGAAGTTTATGCGGCGAAAATAATGGAGGCATAGAACGTGGAACATCAGAATCCTTTTTCCTATGCGGAATTCCTGCGGATCTTTGAACATGACAACTGGTTTTTGATTGATGAAACGGTGTTTTATCTGGACTATGCTCCGGACGAAGAATATTATTTGGGTTGCCTTCGGGAATACGAGGAACCGTATTGGGCAGGGTACTGCGATATTTCGGAGGGCGGCTGTTTTCGTACAGCTTCGGCACTGTTGAATGCAAAAATTTTTCATGGGCGATCTGTCAAAGAACGTTGGGAAAATGTGAGATTTTTTCAGATTGGCGGGATTCCCGTGGAAACATGGCTGGAACTGTATGAAGAAGATTTGCCGAAAGTGGAACGGGAATCGCGAATCGAAGAACTGTACGGGGAATTTTTGCTGTGGAACTGCGGGTTTCATTCCAGTGAAACTTATTTGTCCATGCTGGATACGCTTCTTTCGGAGTACCCCGAAAACGCCTTACTGCTGAAGCTGAAAAAATTTTCTGAAAGCCGCAAAGTCACTTGTCGTTTGTTTCTGCACCACTGGAACTATGAGAGCGTGTCTGCCGGACGTGCGGATTCTTCCAGTTATGCTGCTTTGGGAAAATATCTGTTTTCCGCATTGCAAAAGCAATATGAGGAAAGCCAATTTAACCCTGAAACATACAGCATCGGCTGCTTTTGCCTATGGCATTACTTGCCGGAAGCGGTCAAGGCAAAAGAACCGTTTTCTACGCTGTGCCGCGTGAAAACGTACTGGGACCGCAACGACACACAAGCTTGGAAATTGCTCCAGCAGGCGTTTGCATTTTATGATTCAGGCAACACTGCATAACGCTTGTGAGCAAGATACGTTGTCAGATTGCGTGCAAAGCCTGTTGCCTGAAACACGTTTTTGTGAATGGAGGAACAGTATGGAACATTGCAGGATTCCGATTCAGCGGATTCGCCCCGCGGCATTGCATTTTATGAGAAAAACGGGTTCCGTCTGACCGGAGAAAAAAGAATCGAAGATGAAGTTATTCCGCTGCTGAAAATGGAGCGTGTCACAGAATAAAAAGGAGAAACACATATGACCAAAAAAGAACGTGCCCTGCTGGCGGTGCAGACGCTGGAAGAAGTCTATCCGCAGGCAACCTGTGCACTGCAATATGAAAAGCCCTATGAACTGCTGATCGCGGTGCGGCTGTCGGCACAGTGTACCGATGCAAGGGTAAACCAGATCACACCAAAGCTGTTCGCAGCTTATCCCACACTGGAATCACTGGCGGCGGCAGACATCGGCGATTTGGAAGAGATCGTCCGTCCCTGCGGCTTCTATCACATGAAAGCCAGGAGCATCAAGGAAATGTCTGCCCAGCTGCTGCTGCACTTCGGCGGCGTGGTGCCGGACAATATGAAAGATTTGCTTTCCCTGTCCGGCGTGGGACGCAAAACTGCAAACCTGATTCTCGGCGATGTCTACGGCAAGCCGGCAATCGTGGCGGATACCCACTTTATCCGGATCACCGGACGGCTGGGACTGACCAAATCCAAAGACCCTGTACAGGTGGAAAAAGATCTCCGCCCGCTGATCCCGCCGGAGCGTTCCTCGGACTTTTGTCATCGGGTGGTGTGGTTCGGCAGAGATACCTGCCGTGCACGAAAGCCCCGGTGCAAGAGCTGTCCCATGGCGGCATTCTGTCCCTCCCGAAGCGAGTAAGGGCGAGTTCCGCGACAGCCGGCAGGGGAAATGTTGCGGAATGCACAGAGAATCTGCTTGAAAATGAATTGCACTTTGTGAAAATATTTCAAAATCTATTGACAAGCAGAGTGGTTCGTGCTATACTAGTTATTGTATATTTCGATGAAAAGGCGGTAAGTCAATGGGCATTTTTAGTAAAGTATTCGGTTCGTACAGTACCCGTGAACTGGCACGTATTGAACCGCTGAAAAAAAAGGTTCTGGAGCTGGACGAGGAGTATCAGGCACTTTCTGATGCAGATCTGAAAGAAAAGACCAATGAATTTCGGGAACGTCTGGAGGACGGCGAATCGCTGGAAAGCATGGAGGCAGAAGCACTGGCAACCGTGCGGGAAGCTGCATACCGTGTTCTGGGCAAAAAACCGTTTCCGGTACAGATCATCGGTGCCATTGTCCTGCATCAGGGACGTATCGCCGAGATGAAAACCGGTGAAGGTAAAACACTGGTAGCCTGTGTGGCTGCATATCTGAATGCACTGACAGGCAAGGGCGTACACGTTGTTACAGTCAACGACTATCTGGCAAAGACACAGTCGGACGAAATGGGCAAGGTACTGCGGTATCTGGGCTTGACTGTCGGCTGTATTCTCCACGGTCTGACCAACGACCAGCGTCGTGCGGCATATAACTGTGATGTTACGTACGGTACCAACAACGAATTGGGATTTGACTACCTGCGTGACAACATGGTCATCTATAAAAAGGATAAGGTACAGCGGGAACACAACTTCGCGATCGTGGACGAAGTGGACTCCATTCTCATTGATGAAGCCAGAACTCCGCTGATTATTTCCGGTAAGGGCGATAAGTCTACTGCTCTGTACGGCGTGGTGGACAAGTTCGCCAAGACTCTGACCGCTGCAACTGTCGTGGAAATGGACGATAAGCAGGATCAGGAAGAAGTCAACGAAAACGCCGACTACATTGTAGACGAAAAGTCAAAGACTGCAACCATTACCCGCCGCGGTGTCAAGAAGGCAGAGGAATATTTTGCAGTCGAAAACCTGATGGATCCGGAAAACATGACCCTGCTGCACCATGTCAATCAGGCATTGAAGGCAAACGGTGTCATGCGGAAAGACATTGACTATATCGTAGAGGACGGCGAAGTTGTCATCATCGACGAATTCACCGGTCGTAAGATGCTGGGTCGTCGTTTCAATGACGGTCTGCATCAGGCAATCGAAGCCAAGGAAGGTGTAGAGGTCGCACAGGAATCCAAGACGCTGGCAACCATCACATTCCAGAACTACTTCCGCCTGTACACCAAGCTGTCCGGTATGACCGGTACTGCAATGACAGAGGAAGACGAATTCCGTGAGATCTACAAGCTGGACGTTATCGCGATCCCGACCAACCGTCCGGTACAGCGTATCGACCACACCGACCTGATCTACCGCACTGAAAAGGGCAAGTATAAGGCAATCATTGAGCAGATCGCTGAGTGTCATGAAAAGGGACAGCCGGTTCTGGTAGGTACCATTTCCATTGAAAAATCTGAACTGCTCTCCAGCATGCTGAAACGAAAGGGCATCAAGCACGAAGTCCTGAACGCAAAGTATCACGCAAAGGAAGCAGAGATCGTTGCACAGGCTGGTAAGCTGGGTGCAGTTACCATTGCCACCAATATGGCTGGTCGTGGTACGGATATTATGCTGGGCGGTAATGCCGAATTCCTCGCCAAGGCAGAAATGCGGAAGCGGGAATATCCGGAAGAAATCATTACAGAAGCAATCGGCTATGCAGATACAGACAATCAGGAAGTGCTGGACGCAAGAGCCGTATATCAGGAACTGTACAAACAGTTCGGCGAAGAAGTCAAGGAAAAGGCACAGGCAGTCAAGGAGGCTGGCGGTCTGTATATTCTGGGTACAGAACGTCACGAATCCCGCCGTATCGATAACCAGCTGCGTGGTCGTTCCGGCCGTCAGGGTGACGAGGGTGAAAGCCGCTTCTTCCTGTCGGTAGAAGATGACCTGATGCGTATTTTTGCCGGCGATCGTCTGGAAAACATGATGCGTACATTGAACGTGGACGAGGATACCCCGATCGAGAGCAAGGCTCTGACCAAGATCATCGAGTCCTCCCAGAGAAAGGTAGAGGGACGGAACTTCAATATCCGTAAGAACGTCCTGAACTACGACGACGTTATGAACACCCAGCGTGAGATCATTTATAAGCAGCGTGCACAGGTACTGGACGGCGAAGACATTCACGACAGCATCCTCAAGATGTTCGAGGAACTGATTGCCGGAACTGTAAAGCAGTACATCAACGAAGAAGAAACCGATCACAACCAGTGGAATCTGGTTGGTCTGCGGGATCACTTCCTGGGCTGGATCACAGAAGAAGGCGATCTGGAATATGATGAAACCGATCTGGCAGGTCTGACTACTGCGGACATTACCGAGGCTCTGACTGAAAAGGCAAAGTCTTTGTATGCTGCAAAGGAAGAAGAATTCGGCTCCGAAGTAATGCGGGAACTGGAACGCGTTGTACTGCTGAAGGTTGTCGATACCAAGTGGATGGCACACATCGACGATATGGACGAACTGAAAAAGGGTATCGGTCTGCGGGCGTATGGTCAGCAGAATCCGGTTGTCGAATATCGTTATGAGGGCTTCGAAATGTTCGATGCAATGGTAGATTCTATCCGCGAGGACACTGTCCGCATGCTGCTGACAGTTCGCCTTCAGAAGAATCAGGCTCCGGAGAGAGAACAGGTTTCCAAGCCGGACGCTCCCAATGCAGGAGCAGGCGACGGCAGCTTCGGCGGTCAGCGTCGCAGTGCAAAGAAGAAGTAAGAATGTTTCGGAAAATGCGGCACACGATCTGGTGAAAGTGTGCTGCCCTACCAAATAAGCAAACGAAAACAGGGGGACATGGCATTCGCTGTGTGCCCTTGTTTTGTGTGGAGGTGGATTCATGCAGGAAACGGGCTATGAAACATTTTCGTTTTACTATGATGCCCTGACGGAAAATGTCAACTATCCGGCACGGGCGGCGTATCTGGACGGACTGGTGCAGAAGTACAAACAGTCTGCCGGCAAAGTCATGCTGGATCTGGCATGCGGTACCGGCACCATGACAGAAGAAATGGCAGAACGTGGCTATGACATGATCGGTGTGGACTATTCCGAGGGCATGCTGGGGCAGGCAATGGAAAAGAAAATCGAAAAGCAGCTGCCGATCCAGTATGTTTGTCAGGATATGCGGGAACTGGAACTCTATGGCACCGTTGATGCCGTGATCTGTACGCTGGACAGTCTGAACCACCTGCCGTCGTTTGAAGATGTCACAACGGTGTTTCAGCGTGTGTGGGAATCCACGGAAACCGGCGGCGTGTTTGTGTTCGATATGAACACGCTCTATAAGCATCGGGAACTGCTGGGAAATCAGGTCTACGTCTACGAAACAGATGCGGTTTACTGCGTCTGGGAAAACGCGTTGTGCGAGGACAACTGCACCGTGGAGATCACACTGGATCTGTTTCAGCTTTGTGCAGACGGTCGCTATCGGCGGACAGAGGAGCAGATCACCGAGCGTGCTTATGCACCGGAACAGGTGCAGGCGGCACTGGAAACCATTGGATTTCACGTGCTGGGCATTTATCATGCAGATACAGAAGAACCACTGCATTCGGACAGCGAACGCATGGTGGTTGTGGCGAGAAAGGAAGCATAAACAATGGGAATTCTGAAACGTGCAATTGCAAAAGATGCATCAGTCGTGGCAACTGCGGTAGATGCCACGGATATTGTCGCAGAGATCGAAAAGATTCACCAGACATCTGCGGTAGTTACAGCGGCACTGGGGCGGCTGTCCATTGCGGCAAGTATGATGGGCTATGATCTGAAGAACGAGAACGATACTGTCACCCTGCGTGTCAAGGGTGGCGGTCCGGCAGGCATGCTGGTAGCTGTGGCAGACAGTCGGGGAAATGTCAAGGCAGACGTAGATCAGCCGGTGGTGGAACTGCCGCTGAATGCCAAGGGAAAACTGGACGTTGGCGGTGCCGTAGGTACAGACGGTACGCTGTCTGTGGTAAAAGATTTGGGGCTGAAAGAGCCTTATGTGGGCATTGTGCCGCTGGTGTCCGGTGAGATCGCCGAGGACGTGGCACAGTATTTTGCCACTAGTGAACAGACACCTACGGTTTGCGGACTGGGCGTGTTGGTGAATCCGGATCTGACAGTCAATGTTGCCGGCGGCTTCCTGATTGAAGTGCTGCCTTTTGCCAGCGATGCCTGCATTGATACCATTGAGAAAAATCTGAAAACACTGCCGCCGGTAACCACTATGATGACACAGGGCATGACAACGGATCAGATCGCTTTGCGGCTGCTGGACGGACTGGAACCGAACCTGCTGGACGAGGGCGAAGTGCACTACCAGTGCGACTGCAATCGGGAACGAACCGAGCGTGTCCTGAAAGCACTGGGCAATCAGGAACTGACACAGCTGATCGCAGAAGGGGAACCGGTAGAGGTCAACTGCCATTTCTGCGGCAAGAAGTATACGTTCACACCAGAAGAATTGCAGCAGCTGCGGGACGAGGAGCCGGAAGAATAACGTTTCTCTAAGGCAATACAGCACAAAGACGTGTCTGGGAAAGGATAAGAGCATGCGGAACTGGAAAAAAATCGTGGGATTGCTTGTCGTTATGGCAGTGTGGCTGGGATTGATGTGGCGGCTGTCCACCGCAGACGGAACGGAAACGCTGCAGGACAGCATGCGTTTTGCCCGAAAAATCGGCAGCTGGATCTATGAATCTCCTACTGTACAGCAGCTGAACCATCTGAACCTGCTGCTGCGAAAACTGGCACATGTTTTCCTGTATGCGATACTGGGCGGCATGATGGCTCTGCTCTGGCAGCTGCTTCTGGAACTGCATCGAATCGGGTGGCGTATTCTGGGAGCGGCAGCTTGCAGCACGACAATTGCGTTTTTGGACGAACTGCAAAAAATCCCGATTGCCGGACGGCACTTCGACTTTTCGGAATCGCTGCTGAATGCCGGCAGTGCCCTTGTGGTCATTCTGCTGTTTTTCGGAATTGCCGGACTGCTTTCCCGAAAGAAGTCAACTTCATAATCTGAAACCAAAAGCATTGGAATTGCAAAAGTGATTTGCGGTTCTGATGCTTTTTCTTTTGTGAAAATTTTCAAAAAATACTTGAATTTTCGGCTTGTATTTTGTATAATATAATGGAATTCAAATGCTTTTCAACTTTTGAGGAAGAAAGGGTCGATTCAGTATGGAAACACAGGAAGCTGGTTTAAAAACCGTGGAAAATGCGTATATGGAATCCAGAAGAATCCTGCGGACACCCTCGGCATTGGCACGGGAGGCTCTGCTGTATGTGCAGGAAATCGGAGAAATGACTTGTAAAGAGCCGCGTCAGAACTGGCGGAATTCGTTGGATTCGTATCTGCTGATTCTGGTGGAAGAAGGCTGCGGAACAGTTACCGTCGGAGAGGAAACTCTTGCCCTGCAAGAGGGGGACGTGGCGTTTCTGGACTGCCACCAACCCTATTCTCATTGCTGTGATGCCAGAGAACCGTGGAAAATCCTTTGGGTACACTGGAACGGACAGGTAATGCCACATTTATACGAGGTCTTTCGGCAGCGGAATGTTTCAGTTGTTCTCGGCGGTGCAGCAGACTGGGTAGAACCTGTGCTCCTGCGTTTGGAATCTATTGCAAGAGAAGAAGCACCGGATTATGAACTGTATGAATCCGAGTGCCTGACTCAGCTGATGACGCTGTTGCTGACCAAAAAACCGGAACGCGGCGGGCATGCTTCGGGGGAAACACTCCAGAAATGGGAACAAATTCATCAGTATCTGGAAGAACACTTTGCAGAAAAAATCACACTGGAGAATCTGGGAAAGCGTTTCAGTGTGAGCAAATACTATATGCTGCGTGGATTCAAACGGCGGTACGGCGTAACGATCGTGCAGTTTATCAACCAGTGCCGTATGAACTATGCCAAAAACGAACTGCGATTTACAGATAAGCAAATCGACACTATTGCAGAGGAGTGCGGCATACACGATTCCAGTTATTTCAATCGGATCTTCCGTACCACAGAGGGGATTTCTGCCGGAGCCTATCGGCGGCAGTGGCGGAACTAAAACATAAAAACAAACGGGCTGCGGCAATTGCTGCAAGCCCGTTTTTGTATACACACCAAAAAGAAAAGGACTGCCCTGCAATGGGACAATCCTTTTCCTTTATAATAGGAGTGTAGAAAATATCAAAATGGCATTACTGAGGATTTACCGGCAGAGAACTTATCAGCTGTACCAGGAACTGGAGCAATGTAGTTGCATCATCGCCGTTGATCTCGCCGTTGAACATGCAGTCTGCGTTTGCAGCAGCCTGTGCGTTCAGGTCTACCTGACCAGCTGCCTTCTTGTTCAGCAGAACCGCATCTGTAATGTCTACCTTGCCGTCCAGATTGACGTCGCCGTAGAGCGATGCACCGATAACCGGAACTTCGCCGCTGTCGCTGGCTGTGGTAGAAGCCGCAGTTGTTGTGGTTTCATCAGTGGAAACAGCTGTCGTATCCGAGGAAACATCAGTATTGGATTCGGTGGTTACGACTGTGGTTTCTGTATCGGCAACAGTTGTTTCTGCATCGGAAACAGTTGTTGCTTCTGTTACGGTAGTTGTTTCCGTATCAGAAACGGTTGTTGCCTCTGTTGTGGTTTCTTCAGAAGAAATTGTAGTAGTTGTTCCAGAGGACTCTGTAGAAGTGCTGCTGCTTTTTGGAAGATATGCTCCAGTCAGCTTGACGTTGGAGGATTCCAACGTATCGCCAGCACCATTAGCGACCCACCAGATCTGTACTTGTGCATTCTTCTGCTTGATTGCTTCATCGGAGATCTTCTTGATCATGTCGGCATCAGTAACTTCGTCCTTGCCGTTGTTGTAGGTGATATTATACGGTTTGTCCAGTTTTGCAGTGACCTCGTCAGTGGAGTCCAGATCCCATTTGTAGTTCAGCCAGTAATCCACGCCGTCTACATTAGCAGAAATACCGATGCAGCCGTTTGCTTTTGAAACGTCATCGCTCAGATCGAATGTCAGATCCACGCTGTTACCAATGGACTGTTTGAATGAAATGTTGTAATTGCCGCTGTCAGCCACGATCTTTGCCGCTTCTCCCTTGCCTTCCGGTACGGTAGTTGTGGTAGTAGGCTGTGTGGTGTGGCTGGGCTTGGTGCCGGTGCCCTGCTGACCATTGCTGTACAGGTCGGTCGGCAGTTCGTCCAGTGTAATGCAGTAGTCACTGGTGTACATTTCCTTCAGGTCGTCCTTTTTGTTGAACAGTTCATTTGTCAGGAAGTTGGTGCTTTCGCTGCCGCCGTCATACCACGGGCAGAAATACAGCCAGCCAGCCTTTTCTGATACCAGATTGTTCAGCGTCGGAATGCTGTCGTTTTCAGCCATAGCTACCATCTTCTTGCAGTTGTACTTCTGCATAATGGAGTAGAAGGTACTGCTGATGGCACTGTCATTATGTGTCAGAACTGCACTGCCGGTAGACCAGTCTGTGCAGTTGTACTTGTCATAAGCCACGATGTCTACATATTCATCGCCCGGATACCAGTTTGCGGAAGTGTCATATGCATAACTGTTCCACTCCCAGATCAGGTTGTGCAGACCGTACTGTTCGGTCAGGGTTTCATAGGTGAGGATCCACAGTTCCTTGTAAACAGTGGAGCCTTCCTTGCCCCACCAGAACCAGGAACCGGTTTCACCGCCGCCGCCTTCTGCTTCATGCAGCGGACGGAAGATCAGCGGAACGTTTGCGTCCTGCAATTTCTGCAATTCTGCTGCCAGACCTTTCAGGCAGAGCATGTAGTATTCCCGTTCCTTTGTGCCTTCTTCCAGAATCTTGGACGGCTCAAAGTCGGTTTCCTTCGGAACATAGGTCGCATTTGCCCAGTCTACCTTATCGCCGATGTTGTAGCTGGAGAAATCCTTCGGTACAGTGATGTGCCAGGAAGAAGTTGCGATACCCTGATTTTCCGAATAGGGGTTGTTGTTGACCCACTGAATGATGCGATCTGTAGTACCGTCTTCGCTGCCGTACAGCGGGTTGCAGTTCAGATAGTCAAAGCCGCGGATTGCCGGATATTTGCCGGTGGTGTCGTTGATGTACTTGAACTCATATTCAAAATCGTGGGGGCCATACTTGTAAATTTCCTGCTGTCCGGAAATGATGTGCTTTCCGTAGACGCTGGACAGATACTTCATCAGGCTGTCCGCTTCTTTGGTTGCCGCCGGATCGCTGCAGGTGGTGTCACTTGCGGTGATGTCCGGCAGAGTAGCTTCTTCTACAGTGAGATAGTCGAAGTTGGTCCAGCCCCAGCTGCCCTTAATGGCAATGGTGTTGTCACCGGCAGTCAGCTTGACAGTACCCAGATCCAGTTCTTTCCACACGCCTTCTGCGGTAGATGCAAAGCTGCACTGTCCCTGATCGACACCGTTGACATACAGGTTCTGGATCTTGTCGCCATAAGGAGCAGAATAGCTTACCTTTACCGTGTACATACCGGTTTTTTCTGACGGAACAGTGAGAGAAATTTCATCACCGCCGGTTTTCAGAAAGACATAGCTGCCGCCGGAAGCGTTGCCGTCATCGGTTTTTACTTCCGCGTCACCGGTGAGCTTACCGCTTTCAAATTCGTACTTGGCAGTTGCTGCACCAGCTTGCAGAACACTGGACAGTGCCAGACAGTTGACAGACATTACGCCGGCAACTGCGGTAGTCAGTGCTCTTTTGAGGTTTTTCTTCATAAATCAGATCTCCATTCTGCTGCGTTCAGCAAGAACGCTGGTTTCATTGCTGCCGCAGTGCATTTTCTTTTTATGTTTTCATAGTGATAAAGTACAGATTCGGAGCCGCCCAGCGATGCGACTGTCCACGTTTAATGCTTATTATATCACAAGTATTGTGCAATGTCAATAGTCCTTTCTGTACATTTTCAGAAAAATTTATGCACATAGAGATTGTCCTTCACGGCAATAAATATAAGAATGTTCTGAAAAGATTATTGAAAAAAATAATGCCTTGGCTCTCCGCAGAGGATTTTTGTAAAGCTATGTGAAAAAATGATGAAAACAGAAAAAGGAAGTGGAAAAAGGCTTGCTTTTCCCGCCGTGGTGTGCTATACTATAGGCAGAATCAACGATAGGAGTGAGGCGTATGCGGCATCGGATACAGCACTGGGAACAGCAGACGCTGCTGTGGTTTCAGGAACGGCTGCGGCGTGCATGGCTGACAGCGGCGATGAAAACGGCAACATTTTTGGGGAACGGCGGAATCTTCTGGCTGACGGCGTGTGCCTGCCTGCTGTTTCGCCAGCAGACAAGACGTGCTTCTCTGACGGCGTTGCTGTCACTGGTGTTTTCTGCATTGGTCTGCAATGCTTTCTTGAAAAATCTGGTGGAGCGTGCCAGACCGTTTGACAAGATTCCAAGCCTGCAATTTCTGATTCGGAAACCTCACGATTTTTCATTTCCCTCTGGTCATACGTCCAGCTCGTTTGCAGTAGCGACTGTGTTTCTGGCAATGCTGCCCCTGTGGGTAGGTGTTGCGGCACTGACAATTGCTGTGCTCATCGCTTTTTCCCGTATGTATCTGGGTGTGCACTATCCGTCAGATGTGCTGTGCGGTGCAGTGCTGGGAGTGCTGTTCGGATTGGCAGCCTTGGCAGTGATGCCGCTGCTGCTTCGCATCAGCTGGCTGCCGGAAGCAGTGCGTACCTGGGTTGGGGCATAAACTGAAGGCTTTTTCATCTTCGAATAAAAACAGCGGATACCCGTTTTCGAATCGGGTACCCGCTGTTTTTTTCTGTGTTTTAATCGTTATTCTTCCGGAATATTCTCCAGATCTTTCTGCCACAATGTCACGCAGGCATCACTGGGCATTCGCCAATCTCCTCTGGGGGAGAGCGTTACGCTGCCCACCTTGGGACCGTCTGGCAGACAGCTGCGTTTGAACTGCTGGGAGAAGAACCGCCAGTAGAATTTTTTCAGCCATTTCAGAATGGTGGCGTTGTCATATGTGCCGGCAAAAGCCAGCTTTGCCAGCCGGTAGATCTTATGGGGAGCAAATCCCAGACGCAGCACATAGTACAGGAAAAAGTCGTGGAGAGCATATGGCCCTACCAGCTCCTCGGTTTTCTGGGCAATGGTGCCGTCCTGTTCCGGCGGCAGCAGTTCCGGACTGACCGGCGTATCCAGTACGTCCCGCAGCACCGCACTCAGAGCCGGCTCTGTCTGGGCAGCTTCATGTGCCACCAGATAGCGTACCAGCGTTTTCGGAATGGAAGCATTTACCGCGTACATGCTCATGTGGTCGCCGTTATAGGTCGCCCAGCCAAGAGCCAGCTCCGACAGGTCGCCGGTACCGATCACAATGCCGCCAGCCTGGTTTGCCATGTCCATTAGTACCTGTGTCCGTTCCCGTGCCTGCGAATTTTCATATGTGACATCGTGGACGGATTCGTCGTGTCCAATATCGGCGAAGTGCTGCCGGACGCTGTTCTGAATCGGCACTTCCCGCAGGGTTGCCCCATAGGCTTCCGCCAGCCGGCAGGCATTCTGGTAGGTGCGGTCTGTGGTACCGAAACAGGGCATCGTCACAGCCAGCATGCCGGCAGGATCCAGCCCGCAGATGCGGAACGCGTGTACCATGACGATCAGAGCCAGCGTGGAATCCAGTCCGCCGGAAAGCCCCACCAC
This sequence comes from Ruminococcus sp. OM06-36AC, assembly GCF_003438725.1. Classification (NCBI taxonomy): domain Bacteria; kingdom Bacillati; phylum Bacillota; class Clostridia; order Eubacteriales; family Oscillospiraceae; genus Ruminococcus; species Ruminococcus sp. OM06-36AC. The sequence continues at coordinate 75,868 of NZ_QSTT01000003.1, read as the reverse complement.
AGCTGTTTTGCAGCCGATATGCCGCAGCCGTGTGGCAAGCCCCATTGCCTGTAAGGTGAGGATCTTTTCACAACGCTGTGTCAGTTCATCGGTGCCGCTGGGAACAAAGGGGGCAGCGTCCACATAGCGTTGCAGCACGGTTTCTGTCAGCGGCATGGAGAATTTCACAGCCGGTGTTCCAAAGGGTTCTGACTGGAAGGTGTTGGAACGGCGGCGTTCTCCGGCGAGCCGCTGCACGTCAATATCTCCGTAGAGAATGCCCTGTGCAAACAGCTTGGATTCCGCCAGAACAGAACCGTTTTCCAGAATCAGATCGTGTCCGGCGAAGACCATATCCTGTGTGGATTCTCCGAAGCCGGCATCGGCGTAGGCATAGGCACACAGCAGGCTGCCGGATTTCGCCTTGAGAATGGTGCGGCGGTAATCTTCCTTGCCAATGATCTCGTCGCTGCACGACAGGTTGACGATCAGAGTTGCACCAGCTTTTGCCATTGCAACAGACGGCGTATCGCCTACCCAGACATCTTCACAGATTTCCACGCCGAACGTAAAGTCCGGCATTTCTGCACAGCTGAACAGCAGCTTTGCCCCAAAGGGAAAGGTGTATCCGGTATGGTGGTGCAGGGACTGCTGCTGTGGAACAGCTTCTGCGTCCGGTCCGGCGGTGAAGTGCCGGACTTCGTAGAATTCACTGTAGTTGGGCAGATTCTGCTTGGGCACCATGCCAAGTATCTTTCCGGCATAGCAGACTGCGGCACAGTTGTACAGGGCACCGCCGCAGACATAGGGCAGCCCTATCACCAGCAGCATGGACAGGTCAGCGGTTTCCTGTAAAATTTGTACCAGTCCGTCCTCTGCTCCGCAGAGCAGGGGCTCCTGTAGAAACAGGTCGCCGCAGGTGTATCCGGTCAGGCAGAGTTCCGGAAAAGCCGCCAGTTTTGCACCGGCAGCAGCGGCTTCTCTGGCGTGGGCAATGATTTGTTCGGCATTATAGGCACAGTCTGCCACCCGCAGCGGCGGTGTGACACAGGCAATTTTCAAAAATCCGTCTTTCATGGCAATCGCTCCTTGATTTCAGTGTTTCCTTTATTATACCGGAAATTTGAAAAAATTGCAAGGGTATTGCCCTAAATCACAATAAATTCGCTGCTGGCATAACCCACGGTGCCGCGGTAAGAAACCACGTCCCAGCCGTTGGAACGGCTGTACACCGTGAGAACGCTGCCGTTGGGAATGGAACCGATCACGGCTCCCTGTGTGGAGGGAAACTGCCGCAGATTCAGATTGCTGCCGTCAGTGACGACGGTGCCGCGGAAAACCGGTCCCGCTTCGATCAGCGGAATGCCGAAGTAATCGCAGAGGGACTGGGTCAGGCTGACTGCAATTGCCGTCAGATTGTTCCGGATCCAGTCCGCATCTTCCCGATTGTCGTGGTAGCCGATCTCGCACAGCACTGCCGGAGCTTTGGTCTGTGTCACTTCTCCCAGCGTGGTCGTGGGTTTTGCGGAGCATTTGTCCGGCAGGGGATAGATGCTCATAAAGTTGTTGGCAATAATGACCGCGAGAGTTTCGCTGTATTTGTCGTAGGGGGAATAGTATACATCAATGCCCCGCAGCATGCCTGCCATGGATTCCGGTGCGGCGTTGCTGTGAATGGCAAGGTGTACGTCGAAATCGCCGGCGTTGGAATCTGCAATGGCTCCGGCAACATTCCGGTCGGGGTCGTTGCGGACATAGGTGATGCCGCTGGAACGGAGATAGGGTTCCATGCGGTCGGCAATGAGATTCATGTACTGTTCCTCGTTGCCGCCGTCAATATAGGGGTTCCACTCCTGCGTGGAAGGGCTCAGAAAAACTTTTGGCATAATTCGACACCTCTTTCTGTGGATACCCTGTACAATGTTTTTGTACAGGGCTGTCGTTCCTGTTCCATTTCACTGTATGCACAGCTTACGGAATTGGTGCAGTTGCATTTATCTTTAAAATATGATATAGGCAATACCACACAATCTTTATGCGGTATTGCCCTATGAAAAGCTGGGGCGTACTATGACCATTCTGGACGCATATGGACTCATCAGCGGCAAAAAAGATATGATGTACTGCGTGATTACCCGACTGGAACTCATGGAACTGCGGCGAATCGTGGAAAAGTATGACGGCAGTGCCTTTATTACGGTTTCGGACATCTCGGAAATCATCGGCGACCACATCAAAAAGACCTCCAAAGTGCAGCAGGAAGTGATCGCACAACAAATGGAACAGCGGGAGAAAGCGTTTGCAGAATCGGAAGAATAAGGGAAGCACTGAATAAAGCCCGCCTGACGGCTTTGCACGCAATCTGCTTGCAGATTTTCCGTCATATTGCCCAGAAATCCCTTGCCAGACACCAAGTCTGCCAGCGGAATTTCTGTGCAATCTGCCGAAAAATCTGACTACGCATCTTACGCACAAGCTTTATTCAGTGTTTCCCAAGGAAAAAAGCAAAAAAAGCACGCAGTTTCTAACGAAAATTGCGTGCTTTTTGATTTTCAGATGCTGTTGGGAAAACGGAAATCCGTTTCGATAATGCGGGGAGAAGATTCCGGCGTGTACCGCCAGTAGTCCAGATGTGTTTGACTTTCCGGCACGAAATAACGGGGTGGCTGCGGCGGGTCAGTCTGGGCAAATGTGTCGATCAGAATCAGTTTCACCTTCATTTTTTCCGGCAGGATCGCCTTGATATAGACGCTGGCACACTGTCCGGCAACAGCATCTTCGCAGGGCTCCGCCAGTCCGGCAAGGTTGGGTGCCAGTTCCACAAAAACGCCGTAGCTTTCCACCGAACGAATGATGCCGGCGACAGTCTGACCAGCAGAGAAAGCGGCAGCATTTTCCTCCCATGTTCCCAGCAGTTCCCGATGCGTCAGGTGAATGCGGTGCGGTTCTGTCTGCCGTACCACCGCACGGATTTTCTGTCCGATGACAAACCGGTCGCGGGGGTGGGAGATGCGGGACACAGAAATGGTGTCGATCGGGAGCAGGGACGGGATCCCGCAGCCAATGTCCACAAACGCCCCGAACTTTTCCAGATGCGTTACCGTGGCGGGCAGAATATCCCCTACGCGGCGGCGGGAGAGGTACTGTTCCCAGCATTCTTCCTGTACGGCACGGCGGGACAGGATCGCCACAGGAGCACCGGTTTCGTCCTGACTGATGCGGAGGATCCGGAAACAAACGGGCTTTCCGGCACGGGCGATCAGAGCAATGTCTTTGGTGGTGCCGTCTGTGATGCCCATGGCTCCTTCTTCTCTGGGGATCCAGCCCCGCATACAGGGCAGCTGTACGGTAAGATTGTGTCCGCTGTCGCAGAGGACGGCACGGGCTTCTAAAATGGTTCCGGCGTGCATGGCACGCTCCATGGACGCAACGCTGCGGAGTGCAGCTTGATTTTCCGGCGTGTGCAGCCGGCTGCCTTCTGGTAAGTATTGCATTTTGACCTCCTGACAATTTCCTGAAAGAATCGTGTTTCGGCAACGTAGTGCTGCCGTTCTCTGATGCTGTTCCAGTGTATGTATGAGAAGCCTGAAATATGCGGACAGCATTGAAATGAAGAATGCAAGAATTGGAAAATGCAAATTGCTTTTTATGAAACTTCACCGGATTTCACGTTTGGATTTTATAGCATTTCAACAAAGCGAAAAAAATATCCGCAGAAAATATTGCCTTATTCCGAGAAATGGGGTATAATATAATGTACTTATGATGCAAAAAGGGGAGGGCTGAAAATGGACGTTCGTCCGGCGGATATTCTGGTAATGAAAAAGCCGCACCCCTGCGGCAGCCAGACCATGTATGTGATTCGTGCGGGTATGGATTTCAAGCTGCGTTGCACGGGCTGCGGCAGGGAATTCATGGTGCCGCGAAACAAGATCGAACGGCGAATCAAACAGATTCGGAGAGAAGCCCCCGAATCGTGACGTATCGGAGTGCATGCCGGTACATATCGTGACAGAAAGAAAGGCAGGAACGCAGATATGCTGGAAAAGCTTCGGCAAATGGAAGAAAACTATCACGCGATGCAGGAAAAGATGATGGATCCTGCTGTGGTAGGGGATAATCAACAGTACGCCCAGCTGATGCGGGAATACAAGCATATGCAGCCGATCATTGAAAAATATCACGAGTATTTGCAGGCACAGAACGATTTTACAGAAGCCAGGGAAATTCTGGACGGCGAAGAAGATGCCGAACTGCGGGAAATGGCACAGGCAGAGCTGGAACAGAGCAAGGAACGCATGGACTCACTGCACGGCGAACTGATGCGTCTGCTGCTGCCGAAAGATCCGGACGATGACCGCAATGTCATCATTGAGATTCGCGGCGGTGCCGGTGGTGAGGAGGCTTCTCTGTTTGCCGCGTCCCTCTACCGCATGTACACCATGTATGCAGAAACACAGGGCTGGAAACAGGAAGTGCTTAGTGCCAACGAAACGGAACTGGGCGGCTACAAGGAAATCAGCTTTTCCATTCTGGGTGAGGGAGCATACTCCCGTCTGAAATATGAAAGCGGTGTGCATCGGGTACAGCGTGTGCCGGAAACGGAATCACAGGGACGAATCCACACCTCCACAGTCACTGTTGCGGTGCTGGTGGAAGCGGACGAAGTGGCAGTGGACATCAATCCCACAGATCTGCGGATCGATGTGTTCCGTGCCAGCGGTGCCGGCGGACAGCATATCAACAAAACGGAATCAGCAGTTCGCATCACGCATATTCCCACTGGTCTGGTCGTAGAATGTCAGGACGAACGAAGCCAGTATAAAAATAAAGATAAGGCAATGAAAATTCTCCGTTCCCGTCTGTATGAACAGATGCTTCAGGAACAGAACGACAAGATCGCATCGGAACGGAGAATGCAGGTGGGAACGGGAGATCGTTCCGAGCGAATCCGTACTTATAATTTCCCGCAGGGACGCATGACCGATCACCGCATCGGGCTGACACTGTACCGGCTGGAAGATATTATGAACGGAAATCTGGACGAAGTATTCGATGCCCTTGCCACAGCCGACGAACTGGCACGGCTGGCAGGACAGCAGGGAGAGGCGTAAACACGGTGGAAACAAAGTTACTTTCAGATCATGCAGAAGACCTTTTGGAAGCGGCAGAACTGCTGCGAAACGGTGCCGTGGTGGGAATGCCCACGGAAACCGTCTATGGACTGGCGGCAGATGCCAGAAATCCGGAGGCAGTGCGGCAGATCTTTGCGGCAAAAGGCAGACCGGCAGACAATCCGCTGATCGTGCACATTGCAGAAATGCGGGCATTGGAGCAGGTGGCGGCAACGGTGCCGCCGCTGGCGGAAAAACTGGCAGAACGGTTCTGGCCGGGCCCTCTGACCATGATTCTCCCGAAGCGGAAAGAGATACCGGAGATCACTTCCGGCGGGCTGGATACGGTGGGCATTCGTATGCCCTCTCACCCGGTGGCACGGGCATTGATCCAGCTGTCCGGTGTACCGATCGCAGCTCCTTCCGCCAATATTTCCGGTTATCCCAGCCCGACAACGGCACAGCATGTCATGCGGGATATGCAGGGCAAAATTGCCGCAGTTGTGGACGGCGGAGCATGTTCCGTGGGCGTTGAATCCACAGTCATTGCACTGGAGCCAAACGGTACAGTGCGGATTCTGCGTCCGGGCTTTGTCACAAAGGAGATGCTGGAAGAAGTGGCTCCGGAAGTGACACTGGATCCTGCCATTCTGCACCAGCTGCAAGAAGGGCAGACTGTGCGTTCTCCCGGCATGAAGTATCAGCATTACTCTCCCCGTGCTCACGTGATTCTGGTGGAGGGCAGCTGGCAGAACTTTGCGGCACTGGCGGAACAGAATCGGGCAGACGGCGTTTATGCACTGGTGTTCGACGGGGAGGAAACCATGCTCTCCCTGCCATGTCTGACCTACGGAAGATCCGGCAGGGAACAGGCACAGCAGATTTTTTCAAAATTGCGGGAATTGGACGACGACGGTGCACAGAAAGTGTACGTGCGTGCTCCGAAGCCGGAGGGAATCGGGCTGGCGGTGTACAATCGTCTGATTCGTGCAGCAGGATTTGAGGTGATACAGGTATGAACACGCTGGACGGTGTGATGGTGATCGGTCTGACCGGTCAGACTGGTGCTGGAAAGAGCACTGTTTCTAAGGTCTTTGTGCAGAACGGATTCCGGCTCATTGATGCAGATGCGATTTCCCGTCATGTGGTCGCACGCGGCTCGCATTGTCTGGCAGACTTGCAGGAGTGCTTTACCGACCGGATCCTGACGCCGGACGGGGAACTGGACCGGCAGGTGATGGCGTCGATCGCTTTTTCCGATCATCACAAGCTCGAAATGCTCAATACCATTATGTATCCCTATATCATGGGTGAAATTCTGCGAATGATACATCGGTTTTCCCAGCAGAACCACAAGCTGATCTTATTGGACGCACCGACACTGTTTGAAAGTCGGGCGGACGATTTCTGCGACCTGATCATTTCTGTGGTGGCAAAACCAGAATTGCGAATGCAGCGGATCATGGAACGAGATCATATCTCCATGGCGGCGGCGAAGCAGCGTATGGAAATGCAGCTGACAGAGGAATTCTTCCGGCTGCATTCGGACACAGTTCTGGAAAATAATGCAAGCTTTTCCGAACTGCGGGACGCTGCACAGGAACTTTCCGCCAAGCTGATTTGTTATTACGAAACGGAATACGGTGCATTTGTATAAAAATGGGTTTCATATTCTGGAATACGGAATATGTTCAAGAATTGGAGGCTTTTCAAATGGAATCGAAAGAAACACAGGCAAAACAGAAAAAAGACCAGCTTTTCATGAAGTCTAAGCACGGTGCGACCCGCATTTCTGCGGAAACACAGAAGCAGAGCGATGCGTTTGCAGCGGACTACATGGCATTTCTGAACGCGTCCAAGACAGAACGTGAAGCAGCCAAGAATGCAGCTGCACTGCTGGAAGAAAAGGGCTTTGTGCCTTTCACACCGGATATGCAGCTGAAGGCAGGGGATAAGATCTATGTCAACAACCGCGGCAAGGCGATTATTGCAGCAGTGATCGGTACTGCACCGATTACAGAAGGTGTGCGTCTTTGTGCGGCACATATCGACTCTCCGCGTCTGGATATGAAGCAGAATCCGCTGTATGAGGATCACGAACTGGCAATGTTCAAGACCCACTACTATGGCGGTATCAAGAAGTATCAGTGGACTACGATTCCGCTGTCCCTGCACGGCGTTGTGGTAAAGGCTGACGGTACTTCGGTAGAGGTAAACATCGGGGAAGATGCCGGTGATCCGGTATTCTGTGTGACCGACCTGCTGCCGCATCTGGCACCGCAGCAGATGAAGCGTCCGGCAACGGAAATTGTCCGCGGCGAAGAACTGAACCTGCTGGTAGGCTCTATGCCGTTCAACAAGGACGAGGAGAGCGAACAGGTCAAGCTGAATATCCTGAACATTCTGCATGAAAAATACGGTATGACCGAAACCGATTTCCTGTCGGCAGAACTGGAAGCCGTTCCGGCATTTCCGGTTAGAGAACTGGGATTTGACCGCAGTATGATCGGCGGCTATGGTCATGACGACCGCGTTTGTGCTTATCCGGCACTTCGTGCTTTGCTGGACTGCGAAACACCGGTACACACCGCAGTGACGATTCTCACGGACAAGGAAGAAACCGGCAGCGACGGCAACACTGGTCTGTGCTCCTCTTATCTGCCGTATTTTCTGGAAGATCTGGCAGACTGCTTCGGAGCAAAGGGCCGCCATGTGATGCACGCTTCCCAGTGCCTGTCTGCTGATGTCAACGCAGCATTTGATCCCACGTTCCCGGACGTAATGGAACAGAAGAACTGTGCATATCTGAACCACGGCGTTTGCGTGACCAAGTTCACCGGTGCACGGGGCAAGTCCGGCACGTCTGATGCATCGGCTGAGTTTGTCGGCACCATTCGCCGTGTTCTGGACGAAGGCGATGTGGTATGGCAGACCGGCGAGCTGGGCAAGGTTGATGCAGGCGGCGGCGGAACTGTTGCGGCATATATTGCAAATCTGGACATCGACACCATTGACGTTGGTGTGCCGGTGTTGTCCATGCATGCACCTTTTGAGGTGGTTTCCAAGTTGGACGTTTATATGACCTATCGTGCATTCTGCACCTTTATTGCGTCTTAAGGCGACACCGCCTGACGGCTTTGTGCAGTGCTACCTGAAACACGCTTTCAATTGATGATTTCTGAAGTGCCGGCGGATATACCATTCGCCGGCACTTTGGATATGGAGGTGTTTGCATGCAGCTTTTTCAAAAGCGAGTAAAATCGCAGGCGATTCCGGATAGATTCACGGCGGCGGATATTCGAATGGAATCCAGCACGTGTACTGGTGAAACTGTGATCGGCTTTTATGATGCGGCAGAAAAGCGGCTTTGCTATGCGGAGCTGGTGCGGAACGAGGCGGATGTTGCTGCGTTTTATCGAAAATACGGCGTGAAAAGATAAGGCAATACCGCACAAAGAGCGTCTGGCGACTTTGCACGCCATCTGCTTGCAAATTTCCCTTCAGAGCCTGTTTCGTATCTTCCCGCACGCATCTTGCGTGCATATTTTCCGAGATATTTCGGGAAAATACTCGAAAATCCACAAAGGATTTTCTCCGTTTTTCCCTTCATCTCTCAAAAAATCTGACGACGCAATCTGCATACGTCAGATACGAAACAGGCTCTCATATTTCACAAAAATGCTCGTGAATACATCCAGTATTCACTCCGCTTTTTGTTTCATCTGACGAAAAATTTGACGACGCATCTGTCGCACAATCTTTGTGCGGTATTGCCATAAGGCGATTTTGAGGACTTTTTTGTTGCTTGTTGAAAAAAGACTTGACAAAATCGGGAATCTGTGATATAATAAAATTGTTCGTTATCTGATAAAACAGATAACGGCAGTTTCGAGGTGTAGCTCAGTTTGGTAGAGTGCTTGGTTTGGGACCAAGATGCCGCAGGTTCGAGTCCTGTCACCTCGACCATATGTAAAACGGCTTAAATGCGAAATTTGACGCATTTAAGCCGCTTTTTATAAAGCCGAAAAATATGACAACGCGTCTTACGCACAAGCTTTATTCAGTGTTGCCTAAAGTTTGTAATTTTTTCGTATGAAAAGAGCACTTCATCAATTTGCCTGTTTCTTGCACACGTTTACACCGAAACATAGAATCACCACCTTGACTTTCCCCACTCAATTATGGTATAATACAATAGAACATTCATGAAGCAAAGCACATGACTATACACAAACAAGCAAACACTGCACAAAATGTGGAGGCAACTGATATGACTTTATTGGAAGAATGCTTGGATGTTTTAAAAAAATACAGCATCATAGAGGATAAGGAATTGGAAGAACAAGTTCTTTCTAATTTAAAGTCTACATTTTATGGAAAAATTGATTTTTCAAAGTATGCGGACGCTCATGAAATTAACTTTGAGGAAATCCGTCAGTTATCTGATGAAAGTGAATATTATGTCATATGGGATAACGCAGCAATTCCGATCATCAAGTGCAATATTGAGGATATTTTAGATAATATTTATGATGTATTAGCCGTTTCGTTTGATACTTGGCTAATATCAACTGATATGAAGCGGATAATAGAATTTTATCATGAGGGAAGCATCACCACAGCAAAAATTATTTAAATCATATCACTTTGGAAAGGGATAATTAACTGTTATGTACAGCAAACAAGAGTTAAGGAAACACTGCATAAAGCCGTCAGGCGGGCTTTATTCAGCGTTTCCTTTATTCCATGCAATAGCAAAACATCAAATTCGCCTTGACAACAGCCCCTCAACTATGCTACAATAAAAAGGCAAAAAAAAGAAAAGGGAGCAAAATCCATGGAACAGTGGGATATTTACGATGAAAACAAACAAAAGACCGGACGCACAATGAACCGGAATGACTGGCACATGAAGCCGGACGAGTTTCACCTGACCGTGCTGGGAGTGTTGCAGCGTCCGGACGGCAAATATCTGATTACACGCCGTAATCTGGACAAGGAATGGGCTGCCGGCTGGTGGGAAGTTCCGGGCGGCGGTGTTCGTGCCGGAGAAGACGGAGCCGATGCCGTAAAACGTGAGATTCTGGAGGAAACTGGCATTGATGTCACCGGTGCCAAGGGCGGCTATGCGTTTTCCTATAAGCGTGTCAATCCGGAAGAACAGAACAATTACTTTGTGGATATTTACAAGTACGTGCTGGATTTTACCGAAGCAGATGTAAAAGTACAGCCGGACGAGGTAACAGAATTCGCACTGGCAACTGCCGAGGAGATCCGTGCTATTGCTGCACAGGGCATTTTCCTGCACTATGACAGCATCAGGGAAGCGTTTGTCTGATATAGCTTTGTATACATAAAAAACCCCCTGACTTTCTGGTTCAAACCGTGAAAGTCAGGGGGCTTTTTTATAGAATGGTATTGTTACAAAGTGTAGCTTTTCAGTGTGACGTCTTTCCCCAGCAGATACTGTGTCAGCAGGACAATATCCGCTACGCTGAATACGCCGTCGCCGTTGGTGTCCTGCGGGCTGGCAGTCAGCACATCCTCTGTGCTCTGCCATTTGGTGATGTTCTGCCGCATCAGTGTCAGATCCACACCGTTGACCAGCTTGTCACTGTTCACATCACCTGCAATTATTTTGCTGTCCGGTGCTGTTGTGCTGCTGTTTCCGCTGCCGTAGTAGTCGGAAAGGGAAATGCCGTTGGCACCCAGAGCAATTGTGTGATCCAGACTGATAAACTTACCGTTGTCGTCCTGCCACAATGCCGGCTTGACCAGAGCATATTTGTCCTCGTCCCACTTGCCGAAGTTGTCGTAGACCAGTCCGCCGGTGTCGCCGGAGTTTTCGTTGAAGCACCAGAACGTGTGGTGGATCCGGTTTTCGATCATGAAATCGCGGAGATAGGTCATCCACTGCTCGTTTTTGCCGCCGTCCATAAATCCGCCCCATTCGCCCATCAGCAGGGGAGCCACGCCCTCATCCTGGAGGAAGAACCAGTTGTCATACCAGCAGTCTTTCAGCAGCGTTTCCTGTGTGAAGCCGTCGTAGAACCACTTCTGTTCCCATACCAGCGGACCGTAGTCGTGAGGGGAATAGACCAGCTGGCTCTGATATTTGCCCAGATCAATGGGATATTTTTTCGCTCCGCGGAAATTGCCGCCCCACCATGTGCCGTAATAATATTCTGTCATGGTGGTGTAGTCGATTCTCGGAGCAGTCCAGTCATAGCCCTCTTTGGGGTAGACTTCCGTACCCTCTACCATGACCAGCAGTTCCGGATTCTTTTCCAGTACCCGTGCCGCACAGGTTTCTGCGGCGTATTTCCAGTTGGTAGGGTCGGTGGAATCGTCCCACTTTGCCATTTGGTCTTTTACATCAGCTGTGCCGTGGGGTTCGTTTTTCAAGTCAATGGCAAGAATGGTGTCATCGTCTTTATAATAGTCTGCGAACCATGCCAGTGCATCGCACCAGTCCTCTGTGCTGAATTTGTCCGTATACCACAGGCTGATCTGATGACCGGCGGAAGCCGTTTCTGCACTGTGAATATCGATCATGATCTTGATGCCCAGTTCCCGACACCACTTCACCGCCATGTTCCAGATGTCGAAGCTGTACTTGATCGTGCCGCCCTCAATGCCTTCTTCCGTCAGTTCCGGATTGGTGTACTGGTTGACCTTGGGGGTAGCGGGATCAGGGTCGCCGTTTTTCCACTGGAGCAAAATTTCCGTAGACATGGGAACGCGGAGAAAGTTGAATCCGTGGTCGGCGATCTGCCGGAGCATATCGTGCATGTTCTGGGACCATACTCCGTCGAAAACCTGACTGCCGACATTGTAGCCGAACCAGTTGCAGCCGGTGATCCAGACCGGATTGCCGTCCTTGTCTACGATTTCGGCGTTGTCGTTGACGTGCAGCCAGTCGTCGTGGTAGCTGTCCGGCTGTGTGGCAGCCTGTGCCGCGAGGGACACCGCCGGAGCCGCTGTGCCGGCAAGCATGGTTCCCGCCAGAGCTGCCGGCAGCAGCAATTTCTGAAAAATGTGATGCAGCATAAAGTCCTCCCTGTATCATGTGCGTGCGGAATGCTTCCGCGGCTGATTTCTGTTTTGCCTATATTGTAGCACAATTTGTGGGAAATGTCAATTGTTTTTGTGGGAATCGGAGAACAGAGAAAAACTTTTGCTGGATTTGCCGGAGCAGTTATGTCTTTTCTAAGTATTCCTCCAAGCAAACATTTTCCGACTGGATTTCCTGTGCTGCCTCTTTTCCCACATAGCGATAGTGCCACGGTTCGTAGTCAATGCCGGTAATGTCCTCTTTGCCCTCCGGATACCGCAGAATAAAGCCGTAGCGATAGGCGTTTTGTGACAGCCACTGATAAATGGTGTCGTTGTCGCACCGGCTCTTGTCGGCGTTGATGTCCAGTGCCAGTCCCAGCTGATGCTCGCTGTAGTTTGGCTTTGCCACCCACTTTTCCGCTTCCTTGCGTGCTTTGCGTTCACTGTAGCCCTCTGCAAGGTAGGCATCGATTTTTTCCTGCATCATCTCCTGTTGCTGCTGCTCCGAACGATAACCCTCGCCGACAACAGGGTAGACACCTTCCGTTCGCATGTCATCAAACATACTCTGTAAATCAGGGTAGATGCGGGAATCCACCTGCACACCGTTGGAAAGTGTCGTCAGTTCCGGCGAGTATCCTCTGGGCAAGGCGTGTTCATTGTTGACCAGTATCAGATTCCACGGGGTGTTGCTTTGCGTGGAAAATCTGGTAGGTAAACCGGCATGCTGTCGGAACAGCACCAGTCCGAGAAGCACTGCCAGAATCAGCAGGGGAATAAACAGAAAACGAAAAAATCTGTGTCTTTGTGAAGTCATAAAAAGCACTCCTTTCGCTTCTGATTGTATCACATCTGCGAAAGAAGTGCCTGCGGAAATGCATATGGCTTTCTGTTTTTTTTCTGAAAAAAATCATACGATTTTCTGACGAAGCGGGAGCGTTACGGTGAATCGAATCTGCTCGTTCCGGCTGTCTGCTTTTATTGTGCCACCGTGCAGTTCGGTGATCTGCTTGGCAATTGCCAATCCTAATCCAGCCCCGCCGGTAGCAGTGGCACGGGAACTGTCCCCGCGGAAGAACTGTTCAAAAATGCGGTCTAACTTTTCCGGTGAAATAGTGCGTCCGGTATTGCAGATCGTCAGCACGGTATATTCCTCGGTGGTGTGCATCTCCAGTGAAATGGCGGTATTGGGATAACTGTAGCTGATAGCGTTGCGAATCAAGTTGTCTACAACCCGTTCCAGCTTATCCGGATCACAGGTAAGTTTCACATCAGGGGCAATTTCCGTTTGCAGCTGTAGGTGCTTTTCCTCCAGAATCGGCTGAAATTCAAAGGCAGTTTGCTCCAGCATACGGGAAAAGTGAATCGTTTCCCATTCCAGTTCCATATGCGTCAGCTGAAAACGGGTGATCTCAAAGAATTGGTTAATGAGTTCTTCCAGCCGCTGTGCCTTGTTCAGAGCGATGCCGGTATATTTTGCACGCAGTTCCTGTGAAATTTCCGGCTCGTCCTGCAATAGAGAAAGGTAGCCGATCACACTGGTAAGCGGTGTTTTCAGGTCGTGTGCCAGATAGACGATCAGATCATTTTTCCGCTGTTCGGCTTCCTTTGCGGCAAGTGCATTTTGGTTGGAGGATTCCCGCAGGCGGTTCAGTTCGTCCTGAATCGTCTTGACTGGTGCGGAAAGGGTAATTGGTTTTTCCGGTTCCTGCTGCATTTGCTCTGCTGCTTGTACGATCTCCTGTAAATAGGAGAACGGCTTTCGGAAAAGCAGCAGCGAAATGACGACCACGCCGACAATTGCCAGAAACGGAGTCAAAAAACGTATTGTCTGCAAGATATATGCCATGGAAGCCGAACCGTTCCAAACAATATCCCAGCGAAGCAAAGACGAAATGCCGACAAGCAGCAGAATCATTAGTCCCAGCCACAGCACGATCGACAGAAATAACAGCAGTACCGTTCGCAGCCATAGCCGTCGAATGGCACGGGAACGGTCAGAAACTGCTCTGGGGACATAGAAGAAAAAACGGTAAATCAAAAACCCCCAGCCTGCCAGAAAGAGTACTGGTGCGATGCCAAATTCCGCCATTTTCAACAGGATATAGGGCGTTTCGTAGGACTGCCATGTGACCAGATGACAGAGAATATACCCTAGTCCAAACAAGACCACCATGCCAATGGTGAAGCCGATGCCGCACAGCCAGAACTGTACCAGTTTTTTGTGTTTGCTGTTTTGCTTATTCATCGATCTTGTACCCCACGCCCCATACCGTTTTGATCCACTTGGGCTTGCGGGGCAGTTCGCCCATTTTTTCCCGCAGGCGGGCAATGTGTGCCATAACGGTATTGTTGTTGTCCAGATATTTTTCGCCCCAGACTGCTTCGAACAGTTCTTCGGAAGAAACCACATGCCCCTTGCGGGAACAGAGATACCAGAGGATCTCGAATTCCAGCGGTGTCAGCGAAAGCGGTTTGCCGTAGAGGGTGCATGTATGGCTTTCATGGTCGATGTACAGTCCGCCGCAGTCGTACACTGCCGCCGGAGCAGGTTCCGGTGCAGTCTGGTTGTACCGGATATATCGTCGCAGCTGTGTCTTGACGCGTGCAACGACCTCCAGCGGGTTGAACGGCTTCGTGATATAATCGTCTGCACCCAGTGTCAGCCCTGTGATCTTATCCACATCTTCCGTTTTGGCAGTCAGCATAATCAACGGAAACAAATGCTTTTCCCGAATTTTCCGGCAGAGGGTGAAGCCGTCCAGATCCGGAAGCATCACGTCCAGCAGTGCCAGTGCAATGGGCTGGGTGTCTGCAATATGCAGAGCCTCTGCGGCACAGGAAGCCTTTTTCACCAGATAGCCTTCGTTTTTCAGGTAGACCTCCACAAGGTCTGCAATTTCTGTTTCATCATCGACAACCAATATCATTTCTGCCATAGCTTTTCTCCTAATGATAAAATACAACTATATTATAGCATAGGCTTGGAGAAAATGCAAATGGTGTTCGAATGTTTTCAGATATATGTTTTTTGGTAAAATTTCACGCATCACTTACACCAGACAAGAACCGCTGTGCAGAAATGTACAGCGGTTCTTTCAGTTTCCCCACACTGCACAAAATATTCGTCTGCTGTTCGAAAAATAATTCTTGACAAATTACTTAAATTACTGTATAATTAGCTAAAAAAGCAACTTTGCAAAAAGAAAGGGCGGAGAAACGTGGCAAAAGCAGTACGAATGTCTGACATTGCCGAGCGGCTGCATGTCAGCATTGTAACAGTTTCCAAGGCACTTGCCGGAAAGGACGGTGTCAGCGAGGAGCTGCGGCAGGAAATTCTACAGCTGGCAGAAGAAATGGGTTACAAGAACAAGAAAGCCAAGCCGGTGGCTGCGGCGAAAACCTATACGCTGGGAATTGTGACATCTTATCGATATATTGAAAAAGGACAGTCGTTTTACTGGAGTCTGTACGAGCGGATCCTGTTTTATCTGGCACAGACCGGACATATCGGCATTCTGGAAGTGGTGAACGATACTGCGGAGCAAAACTGTCAGGTGCCGCGGCTGGTGCAGGAAGAACGGGTGGACGGCGTGATCGTCATGGGCAATTTCTCAAAAGCCTATCGAAATATGCTGGCGGAAACTGAAATTCCCTTGGTTGTGCTGGACGCGTTTGACGCACGGTATCATCGGGACTCCGTGATTTCCGACGGCTATTACGGCATGTATACCATGGTGGATTATCTGCTGCAAATGGGACATCGAGATATTGTCTTTGTGGGTTCTGTCAATGCCACCAGCAGTATCACTGACCGCTATTATGGCTATTGCCGTGCCATGCGGGAAGCTAGTGTGACTGTGACGGAAGATCGTATTCTCCCGGATCGTGATGCAGAAGGAAAGGTGACAGTTTCTCTGGAACGTCTGTCTAAGCTGCCCACTGCGTTTGCCTGTAACTGTGATGTTACTGCATATGTGCTGCTGAATGCTCTGAAAGAAAATGGGATCCGTGTGCCGGAGGACGTTTCTGTGGTGGGATTCGATGACTACATTCTGGCAGATCTGGCTGTTCCATCGCTGACGACTTACGCCATTGACGTAGATCATATGGCAAAAGTCAGTGCCCAGCAGCTGATTCGCCGGATCCAGAAGCCCGAAGCCGAAGTTCGCCGCATTGTCGTCAGCGGAAAACTGGTGATTCGGGAAAGCGTGCAGAAACATTCAGGAAACATTGCATAAAGTCCGCCTGACGGCTTTGCACGCAATCTGCTTGCAGATTTTCCGTCATATTGCTCAGAAATCTGTCGAAAAATCTGACTACGCATCTTACGCACAAGCTTTATTCAGTGTTTCCTTAGGAACAATTTTGCTTATATGTCAGTCTGACAGGGGAGAATTTCTCTGTCGGACTTATTTTTTAGCTAAAAAATCGGAAATTCCGAATCACGATACCGAATTGCACAACAAATCCGGCGAAATGTTTGTTGAATATAGCTAATTCGAATAGAATCCTTTTGTGAAAAATGCAGAAAAGCTGTTTTAAGCTTAAATTTAGCTTGACTTTTAGGTAAAAATAGAGTAAGATAGGATCATAGAGAAACGGAATATAAAAAAGATTCCGGAAACCTACACGTGAAAAATCAGCATAAAATTGCGATTCGGCACGAGAACGCAATACCGAAATGGAGGAACTTATTATGAAACACAGAATTCTGGCTCTGGTACTGGCAGGCATGCTCACTGCTGCGGCGACCGCGTGTGGAAGCACCAACAGCAAAACCAGCAAAAATGCAGACGCAAAGCCGACCGTTGCCTATAAGGACATGCAGGTAGGCGAAACGGCTACTGATCTGAAGGCAGACCTGAAGATCCTGACCAACCGCACCGATCTGGTGGATTCCGATTTTCAGGACTACATCAGCGAATTCAATGCCATGTATCCGAACATCACAATTACCTATGAAGGTATTACCGATTACGATACTGATGCTACAACACGGCTGTCTTCCGGTGACTGGGGTGACATCTGCTGTATTCCAACTACGGTAGACAAGAGCGAACTGAGTAATTATTTTGAAAAGATCGGTGACTACGGTGACTTCAAGGATACTTACGAATTTGCAGATAAGCAGATGTTTAATAATGAAGTCTACGGTATCCCTACCATGGGCAATGTCAGCGGTGTCGTTTACAATAAAGCGGTTTTTGAAAAGGCAGGCATCACAGAACTGCCGACAGATCCGGAAACATTTCTGGCAGATCTGAAGCTGATTCAGGAAAAAACTGATGCCATTCCGCTGTATACCAACTACGCTGCCGGCTGGACATTAACAGCATGGGATGCTTATATCAGCGGCGGTGCAACGGGAGATGCGGATTTCAAAAACAACAAGCTGGTACACTCCAAGGATCCGTTTGCAAAGCATGACGATATGACCGGACCGTTTGCCGTATACGATACTCTGTATGAAGCAGTAAAGCAGGGGCTGACGGAAGAAGACCCGACTACAACTGACTGGGAGGGCTGTAAGGCACAGATCAACGAAGGCAATATTGGCTGCATGGTTCTGGGCAGTTGGGCAGTGCCGCAGATGCAGGCAGGCGGTCCCAATGCAGATGACATCGCCTATATGCCGTTCCCGATCAGCGTGGACGGCAAACAGTATGCTTCCGCAAGTGCAGACTATTGCTATGGTGTCAATGTGAACAGTACCAGCGAAGAAAAAACGGCAGCGATGCTGTACATCAAGTGGCTCACCGAGTCCTCCGGCTTTGCGAAAACTCAGGGCGGTATCCCGATCGTAAAGGGCGATGCGTATCCGGATTCTCTGGAAAGCTTTCAGAGTATCACGCTGGTGACCGATAATCCTGCTCCTGCCGGAGAAGAAGACTTGTTCGGTAAGATCAACAACGATTCTGAAATTTCTCTGGATTCTGATTCCACGCATGTGGCTTCGATTATAGAAGCAGCCATCGGCGGCAATCAAACGATGGAAGAAATCGCCGATGAATGGAATGCTGCATGGACCAGTGCACAGGAAAAGAACGGTGTAACTCCGGAATAAAGATAACGCTTGAAGTCAGAAAGGAAGTGCATGGACATGGCAGAACATCACACAGAAGTCGGATTGTCCAAACGAAAGCGGCGGCTGCAATGGTCCAATGTGAATGTACAGAAAGTGGTAGTGACCCTGACATTTCTGTTTGTACCATTGTTCCTGCTGGTACTGTTTACATATCTGCCGTTTTTCAAAATGGTGCAGTTCAGCTTTTACGACATGAAATATATCGGTGCCAGAAAGTTTGTGGGACTGCAAAACTATGTGGACGTTTTCACACGAGATGATTGCTTCAATGCCCTGAAACTCAGCCTGTATTATATGGTTGGTTCCGTTGTGCAGCTGGCATTGGCACTGCTGCTTGCAACGATTCTCAGCTTTAATCCAAAAGGCGGAAACTTTTTCCGCGGAGCACTGTACTTTCCGAGTTTGGTCTGCGGCATTGCCGTGGGATTCATTTTCAAGTATTTCTATACCCACGGATTCGTGCTGGACTCCATTTTGGGCTTGCTGGGAATTCCCGAAGACATGCTGCCGTTCTGGCTGAAAGATACCCGCATCAACAACTGGGTGCTGGTGGCATCTTCTATCTGGCGGTACATGGGACAAAACATGGTACTGTTTATCGGAGCGATTGCCAGCGTAGACAAGACTCAGTACGAAGCCGCAGCCATTGACGGTGCCAACGCATGGCATCGGTTCCGTTACATTATCCTGCCGTCCATTCGCACGATCGTAGTACTGAATATGATCCTCGCCATTTCCGGTTCGCTGTCCGTATTCGAAATCCCTTATGTAATCACAGACGGCGGCTTCGGAACATCGACCTATTTTGTCTTAATGGATAAGCTGGCACACGCCAACCAGAAGGTTGGTCTGGCATCGGCAATGGCAGTGGTACTGCTGGTGCTGATCCTGTTGGTCAGTGCTGTGCAGAAGTTGGCAGAAAAGAAGTTGGATTCTGGTATTCGCACCAGTAAGAGGAGGGCGAGAAAATGAAACAGGGACACGTCTTTCTAAAAAAACTGCCGAAGCAGATTCTACAGTATGCGATTCTGCTGCTGGGTGCATTCTGTGCACTGGTGCCGATCGTCAGCTGTGTGACAACGGCATTTAAAAACGATGAAGAATACCGCACGACCAGTGTTATGACACTGCCGGAAAGCTGGCTGAACTTTGAGAATTTCAAGGTGGCATGGGAAAAGGCAGACATGGGAAAAGCGTTTCTCAACAGCTTTCTGATTCTGGTTTGTGTGCTGGTGGGCAGTACCATGATTTCCGCCATGCTGGCATATGTGCTGAACCGATTCCAGTTCCGCGGCAATCACCTGATTCGCAATCTGTTCATGGTTGCGGCACTGATCCCGGGAATTGCCACACAGGTCACCGTCTATCAGATCATGACGGTTCTGCATCTGGTCAATACGCTTTACGGCTACATTTTCCTGATGCTTGGGACTGATGTTATCGCCATTTATATCTTTTTGCAGTTTTTCGAGAATCTGCCAAAGACATTGGACGAGGCGGCAATTCTGGACGGTTGCAGTTATTTCGGCGTATTTTTCCGAATCCTGCTGCCGCTGCTGAAACCGGCGATCGTTACCAGTGCGATTCTGAAAGGTGTCGGCACCTACAACGAATACTATATGGCAAACCTGTATTTGCAGGACAAGAACCTGTATCAGGTGGTATCCACTTCTTTGTACACATTCACCGGACCTATGGGCAGCCAGTATCAGTATATCTGTGCCGGCGTAATTATCACCATGATTCCGATTCTGATTATTTTCCTGTTTTGTCAGAAACAGATCTACAGCGGCATGGCAATGGGTGCTGTAAAGGAATAATAGGAGGCAATATATATGAACCCGACTTTGACACAGGCAGCCAGCCTGCCGAATATTCCGTGGCAGAACCGACCGGGAAACTGTTCTGCACCGGTGTGGCGTTATACCGAAAACCCTATCATTTCCCGCAATCCGATTCCCGATGTTGCCCGCATATTTAATAGTGCTGTGATTCCCTATCAGGGTGCCTATGTGGGTGTGTTCCGCGGAGAGCAGGTGAACGGCATTCCGTTTATCTACTTCGGCAGAAGCCGCGACGGAATCCACTGGGAGTTCGAACCGGATAAGATCCAGTTTGTAGATGAGAACGGCGAGCCGTTTCAGCCGATCTACGCATATGATCCCCGACTGGTAGAAGTGGACGGAACTTATTATGTCATCTGGTGTCAGGACGCATATGGTGCAGCGATCGGCATGGCAAAGACGACCGATTTCCAGACATTTGTGCGGGTAGAAAATCCGTTCCTGCCGTTTAACCGGAACGCGGTATTGTTCCCGCGAAAGGTCAACGACAAATATCTGATGCTGTCCCGTCCCAGTGACAGCGGACACACCCCGTTCGGGGACATCTTCCTGAGCGAAAGCAAAGACATGGAATACTGGGGACACCACCGTCATGTTATGGGCAAGAGCAGCCGCTGGTGGGAAAATACCAAAATTGGCGGCGGAGCAGCACCAATCGAAACCAGTGAGGGCTGGCTGTTGTTTTACCATGGTGTTACCAATACCTGTAACGGATTCGTCTACAGCATCGGCGGTGCCATTCTGGATTTGGACGAACCGTCCAGGGTGAAATACCGCTGTGAGAACTTCCTGCTGACACCGGAACAGTGGTACGAAGAACGTGGCTTTGTGCCGAACGTTTGTTTCCCCTGTGCCACCCTGCAGGACGGCGACACCGGCAGAATTGCGATTTACTATGGCTGTGCAGACAGCTATGTGGGTCTGGCGTTTACTGATGTACAGACTGTAGTCGAATACATTCAGTCCCATGATGCGGCTTGTGATGATGACTGCAGCGAGGGCAGACGATAATTGCAGATATGCCAACAATAGGAGGGATGGACATGAAACTGACCGCAGAAGTGCAAATGATGCTGGAACAAAAAATCATTCCGTTCTGGCTGTCGCTGCAGGACGATCATTATGGCGGGTTTGTCAGTTATGTGGATCTGAACCTGCGGCGGAATGAAAAAGCCGAAAAGGGCTGTATTCTCAACAGCCGGATCCTCTGGTTTTTTTCCGAAGCGGCAATGCTGCTGAAACGTCCGGACCTGCGGCAGGCGGCAGATCATGCGTACCGGTTTTTGATGCGGTACTGCATGGATCGCAAAGCCGGCGGCGTGTATTGGTCGGTGACTTTTGATGGAAAACCGCTGGACACCACCAAGCACACTTACAATCAGGCGTTTGCGATCTACGCCCTGTCTGCTTATTATCGGCTGACCGGAAATCCGAAGGCGTTGTTTGCAGCGAATCAGTTGTTTCAGTGCGTGGAAAACCATTGCCGCGATGCAGGCGGCTATGGAGAAGCCTATGACCGTTTCTGGAATCCGGAATCTAACGAAAAGCTTTCCGAAAACGGTGTTATGGCAGAGCGTACCATGAACACCCTGCTCCATGTTTTTGAAGGCTACAGCGGACTGTATCAGGCGACACAGGCACCGGAAGTGGGAACAGAACTGCGTGCCCTGCTGGACATCTGGGGAAAGCACATGTTCCAACCGGAAAAACGCCGGCAGGAGGTATTCTTTGATAAGAACTATCACAGTCTGATCGATCTCCAGAGCTACGGACACGATATTGAAAGTGCATGGCTACTGGACTGGGGCTGTGATCTGCTGGGAGATGCGGCATTGGCTGAAAAGGTACACCGCATGACCGATGTGCTGGCACAGTCTGTACTGGAACGCGGCTTTGACGGCGAAGCCGTTTGCAACGAAATCGAAAAAGGTGTGACAGATACAGACCGGATCTGGTGGGTGCAGTCAGAGGCGATCGTTGGATTTGTCCATATGCTGGAAAAACATCCTGAACAGAAACAGTACGGCGAAGCCGCCGCGAAAGTGTGGAAGTATATTCTGCGGCAGCTGGTGGACTCGCGGGAAAACAGCGAATGGTTTTGGAAAGTGGACATCACCGGCAAACCGGTGAAAAAGCTGACGATCGTTGACCCGTGGAAGTGTCCGTATCATAATGGCAGAATGTGTATGGAGATCATAAGGAGGAATCCAGATGTATCATGTTGAATATCTGCGGCAGAAAGAGAAGCAGGAAGAATTGCTCCGCCGCAAAAATGAGAAATCTTCTTTTTATAATGGTATCTACCTGCGGTGGAAAAATCCGGTGCTCACCCGTGACCATGTGCCGCTGCACTGGCGGTACGATCTGAATCCGGAAACGAACCCGTTTTTTCTGGAACGGCTGGGAGTCAACGCGGTGTTCAACGCCGGAGCAATTTATCTGAACGGCAAGTATTGTCTTGTGGTTCGGGTAGAGGGCAATGACCGAAAAAGCTTCTTTGCAGTTGCAGAGAGCACCAACGGCATCGACAATTTTCGCTTTCGGGAAAAGCCCGTTGTGCTGCCGGATCTGTATCCGGACGAAACCAATGTCTATGACATGCGGCTGACTCAGCACGAGGACGGCTGGATCTACGGTGTGTTCTGTTCTGAATCCAGTGCCAAAGACCCTGCCGATTTGTCAGCGGCAGTGGCGGCAGCAGGCATTGTCCGCACCAAGGATTTGAACACGTGGGAACGCCTGCCGAATCTGGTGACCAAGCAAAGCCCCCAGCAGCGGAACGTCTGCCTGCTTCCGAAATTCGTAGACGGGAAGTATGCGTTTTATACCAGACCGATGGACGGCTTCATTGAAACTGGTTCCGGCGGCGGTATCGGGTTCGGACTGGCAGAGGACATCACCCATGCGGTGATTGAAGAAGAACGTATGACCAGCCTGCGGAAGTATCACACCATTACCGAATCCAAAAACGGAGCCGGTGCGGTGCCTATCGAAACGGAACAGGGCTGGCTGCATCTGGCACACGGCGTGCGGAATACGGCAGCAGGACTTCGCTACGTATTGTATGTATTTGTCACAGACCTGCACGAGCCGTGGAAAGTGATTGCCGAACCGTCTGGCTATTTTCTGGCTCCGCTGGGCGGAGAACGGGTGGGTGACGTTTCCAACGTGGTATTCACCAACGGTGCGATCGTTCGGCCGGACGGCACGGTATACATTTATTATGCATCATCAGACACACGGCTGCACGTTGCCACTACCGACATCAAGCGACTGTTGGATTACGCTTTTCACACCCCGCAGGACCCGCTTCGCAGTGCCGATTGTGTCAAGCAGCGGTGTGATCTGATCGACCGGAATCTGGAATTTATGCATCAACAGGGATAACACTCTTTTGGAATTGTTATGAGGAGGAACCAAAATGAAGAAGAAATGGATCGCAGCAATCAGCAGTGTCGTTCTCGGCTGCAGCACCGTAATGATGCCGTTTGCATCATCATTTACCGTAAATGCAGCTGATACCCGCAGCGGATTCGTTACCACCAACGGCACCCAGTTCATGCTGGATGGCTCTACATTCTACTATGCCGGCACCAATAACTACTACCTGAACTTCAAGCCGAAGGAAAGCGTAGATGCAGTGCTGGAAGATGCCGCAGAAATGGGACTGAAAGTTGTCCGCACATGGGGCAACTTAGATGCCGGTGTGAAAACGGATAAGGTTTCTGATAAAGGTTACACCGTATTCACCGACAGCGTAGACGGCTCCGGCGAAAAGGAAGGCGTGTACTATCAGTATTTCGATGCCGATCTGGGCAGACCGGTCGTCAACGAAGGCGAGGACGGCTTGCAGAAGCTGGACTATGCACTGTACAAGGCAGAGCAGGAAGGTATCAGATTGCTGATCACCTTTACAAATAACTGGGAAGCATTCGGCGGCATGGGACAGTATGTCCAGTGGGCAAAGCTGGCAGGGGAAAATGTCAGCGGTCACGATGACTTCTACACCAATGAAACCATTAAGGGCTGGTATAAGGATTACATCAAGACACTGCTCAATCATGAGAACGTATATACTGGCGTAAAGTACAAGGACGATCCCACGATCTTCTCATGGGAACTGGCGAATGAACCTCGCTGTGAATCCGATGCAGGCTGTGAAAACAACACCGTTGTAAAGTGGGCAACCGAAATGAGTGCCTATGTGAAGTCTATCGACAACAACCACATGCTGGCTGTTGGTGACGAAGGTTTCTATAACTATGGTTACAACGATTTTCCGGAGGGCGACCACAAGTATGTATACCACGGCAGCTCCGGTATGGACTATTTACAGCTGACCTCGATTCCGGATATTGACTTCGGCACTCTGCATGTGTACTGCGACCAGTGGGGACTGACCAAGGAACAGGGCGAATTCTGGTTCAAGAAGCACGGCGAGGACACCGCGGCAATGAATAAGCCGCTGATCGCAGAAGAATTCGGCTGGAAAGACCAGGGCGAAAGAGCCGATGTTTATACAGACTGGTTCAACATTTTCGAGGGCAACACCTACGAGGGCGTAGAATTCGCCGGAACCAACTACTGGATGCTGGCTTCCATGGACGGCGGCAGCCTGTATCAGGACTATGACGGATATACCGTTTATTTTCGGGATTACCCGAAAACCAATGATGCACGTGATGTCATTATGGCACATGCAGAGCGTATGAATGCCCGCAATGCACAGAACAGCGTTTCTCCGAAAAAGGCAGACTTTGACATTGTGAACCCGAAAGATGTGACCTTGCAGGCAACGATCAAACTGGGCAGCATCTCCGGACTACAGCTGGACGACACCGCACTGACTGCTGACACCGACTACAGCATCAGCGGCACTACAGTTACCATTTCGAAAAATGCACTGCAATCGCTGGAACTGGGCAATCACAAGGTAACGCTGCTTACCACCGAGGGTGCACAGCCGACCGCATTGATTCGCGTGTACGATTCCACTGCGGAGGAACAGTCCCGCAGCGTGATCGACGACTTCGAAAGCTATGCAGACAGCAAAGCAGTTGCCGCAGCATATCAGCGGAATTCCAGTGGTGACAGCCTGACCCTTTCGCTGGACACCGAACATGTAAAGAACGGCAAGGCTGCCCTGAAATACGACTACAGCGTAACAGACGGCGGTGCAGGCTACTGCGGTGCCACCAAGAATCTGGGCAGTGCAGACTGGACCGGCTTCGACGGCATTCGCTTCTGGATCCTGTCGGACGGCAGCAACCGCGAAACTACATTCCAGTTTGTGGACGGTGCCGGTGCATACTGGGAGAGCGTTCAGAAAGTCACTGCCGAGGAAGGCTGGACAGAGGTAAAGATCCCGTTCTCAGACTTCTATGTGCAGCAATGGGGCACTGCCGCAGAAACTCCGACACTGAGCGGTGTGAAAGAATTCTCTCTCTACACCGGACAGAACGGCAATCCGGGAACCGGTGTATGGTATTTCGATGACATCGGTCTGTACCATGACGGTACGGTCACGGTACCCGATGCAGAAGCAACAGAAACAGAAGCGACCTTTGATCCGCAGGATCCCACAGACATCATCTTTACCATTATCACTAACGGACATGTGCTGACCGGCATTACCGAGGACGGAAATGCATTGCAGCAGGGAACGGATTACGCTGTCAACGGCAGCCAGTTCCGCTTCAATCGCTCCTATCTGGAAACCCTGACAGAGGGCAAGCACACCCTGCATGTGACATTTGCCACTTGTCCGGACGTTGTTCTGACCATTCAGGTGCTGGGACAGTCCGGCACGACCGAAACCACAGTCACGACCACAGAAGAAACCACGACCACAGAAACAGAAACCACTTCCTCTGCGGCAGACACCACAAGTGAAACCGCTTCTTCGGAGAATACCACAGAAACCGTTGCCTCCACCACAGAAACCACAGCTCAGACAACTGCATCTTCTTCCGAAGTGCTGGGACAGGTGCTGTATGGTGACGTGAATCTGGACGGCAGAGTAGACATCACAGACGCAGTGCTGCTGAACAAGGCGACTGCCGGCGTGGTAACCTTGAATGATGCTGCACGGCAGAACGCAGACTGCGATGCCAACGGCATGACAGATACCAATGACGCAACCGTTTTGCTCCGGTTCTTGGTGCAAATCATCAACAACCTGCCGGAAATGGCAGAATAAATTTTAGGGCAATACCGCACAAAGATTGTGCGACAGATGCGTCGTCAAATTTTTCGTCAGATGAAACAAAAAGCGGAGTGAACACTTTATGTATTCACGAGCATTTTTGTGAAATATGACGAGAAATTTGCAAGCAGATGGCGTGCAAAGTCGCCAGATGCTCTTTGTGCGGTATTGCCTTAGGCAATCCCTTTCAAAAATATTCCTCTCTTAAAGAAAAGCGACCCTGTACAGAACCTGTTTTATGGTTTTATACAGGGTTGTTTTTTGCATTTGCAGCAACACAAATTTCATAATTCACAGAATATTCTCAAAAAAGTTGTTTATTTTTTTGCGGTATAATAGAAAATGCTAGCATATATAGTGGAAAGATATACGTTCGTATCATGGAAAATTTGTGAGAGGAGTAAATAAAGTTGAAGAAAATCGGAAAAATTTTAGCCGCTTTGACGGCGGTGACCTTGTGTGTCGGAGCATTGCCGGCAGTGCAGGTTGCTTTGCCGCGGGTGTCCATTGCGGCAAGTGCGGAATCCGCAGACGGGTTGACTTACCAACTGATTAACGACAGTACAGAGGTGGCTATCACAGGCTGTGATGATGTGACTTCAGTCATCGTTCCGTCGGAGATCGAGGGAAAGCCGGTAACAACGATTGCAGAACGTGCATTGTCCTCAAAGTCCAAGTTGCTGAAAGTAACATTACCGGATAGTGTGACCACGATCGAAAGCCGTGCTTTTAATGACTGTAGTCATTTGAGAAGTGTGGACATGGGAAATGGTGTAAAAACAATCGGAACGTTTGCTTTTTCAGGCTGTAACGAATTGACAAGCATTACCCTTTCGGAAAATCTGACCGAAATTGGTGAATCGGCATTTAACCAGTGCAGTGCTTTAACGGAACTGGCACTTCCGGATTCTGTTGCTACGATAGGAAATGGTGTATTTGCATCTTGCAGCAAGCTGAAACAGGTGACCTTGCCCAATGGCTTGACAAGCATCAGCGAAAGTATGTTTTCGGATTGCTCTGCTTTGACCTCTGTGGAAATTCCGGATTCTGTCACTTCCATCGAGTATCGTGCATTCAAAAACTGTTTGAAATTACAGCAGATACCGCTGCCGGAAGGTCTGACAACGATCGGCGAAGGTGCATTCTATAGTTGTTCCGGATTGGAACAGATAACTTTTCCGGAAGGTCTGACAAGTATGGGTGCCAGTGCATTCTATAATTGTTCCGGATTGGTGCAGGTGACTTTGCCGAACGGTCTGACAAGTACAGGAAAAGAAGTATTTTCCGGTTGTTCTTCTCTGACTTCCGCGGAAATTCCGGAGGGATTCACTGAATTGGCAGACGGCACATTTTCCAACTGCGGCAGCTTAAAAGATGTGAAATTGCCGAACAGCCTACAGAAAATCGGAGGTGGTGCATTTTGGAATTGTGATGCACTCACAGAGATCACAATTCCGGGGAACGTAACCGACATTTGCGGTTCTGCCTTTGCCAAATGCGATGGACTGACAAGTATTGTTATTCCGGATTCCGTCACTTTTATCGGTGATAATATTTTCAATATGTGCAGCAAACTGGAATATATCTATCTTCCGAACAGCGTTATGAGCCTAGGGAATAACGCTTTTTACGGCTGTTCCGCTCTGAAATTTATTGCGATTCCGGAAAATGTTTTGACCTTGAAGGACGGTACGTTCTATTTCTGCACTAGCCTGGAAAGTATTTTGTTTTATAAGGGACTCTCAAAAATCAATACCCTTTGTTTTAACCGCTGTGATAAACTGACTGATGTGTATTATACAGGATCTGAGGAAGATTGGAATGATATTCCGGGTGTAGGTGCTCTTGGTGGTGCAGAACACCACTATAACTGGGATCCCAACGAACAGATTCCCGGTCAGCCTATCATGACAACTACCACAACGACTACTACAACCACCACCACAACCACTACTGCCACCACGGAATCCACAACAGAACAGACTACCACAGAGCAGACCACCGCATCAACCACAACAGCTGCTACCACCACCGAAACCACAACCACCACCGCAGAAACTACAGCTACAACTACAACAACTACCACCAACACCACCACAGCAACAACCGCAACGACTGCAACCACTACCACAACGGCTCCGGCAGCTGCAAAGGGTGACGCTTCCGGTGACGGCGTGCTCGACACCAACGATGTATTCGAAGCCATGCTCTGCGTGGCATACCGCGGTGCAGGCATGTCCAGCAATCTCACCGCTGACCAGATCGCCGCTGCCGATATTGACGGTGACGGCTCGGTAGATTCCACCGACGTGTACTATATCCTTTACTACGTTGCCCTGCAGGGTGCAGGCAAGAATCCGACTTGGGACTTCGTGCTGGGCAGAAAGTAATTCCTAGGGAAACACTGAATAATGCAAAGCCGACAGGCGGGCTTTATGCAGCGTTTCCCTAATTTTCCTGAAATAGAGAGCCGCTGTGCAGTTGTGCATGGCGGTTTTTTGTTGCACGTGTAATAAAATGGGATTTGTTTTATTGCAGAACACTTGACTTTGCAAACAAATTCCGTTATAATAAAAGACAGGCTTTTGTGCATCTTGACTTGCGAAAAGCCGTTCCCAGCGGACTGGGATTCCCAAAACAGATTGGAAGGTTAACATGCATACAGAATTTTTAATGGGAAATGCTGCGATTGCCATGGGTGCCATTGCGGCAGGTCTGAACGTGGTTTCCGGTTATCCCGGAACGCCGTCTACCGAGGTGCTGGAAACGACTGCCAAGCACAATGACGGCAGCATTTATGTGGAGTGGTCCACAAACGAAAAAGCGGCAATGGAACTGGCTGCCGGTGCGGCGTACTGCGGTGCACGAACCATGGTGACCATGAAGCAGGTGGGGCTGAACGTGGCTTCTGATCCGCTGATGAGTTTGGCATATATTGGTGTCAAAGGCGGCATGGTGATACTGGTGGCAGACGATCCCGGGCCGATCTCCTCGCAGACCGAACAGGATACGCGGCGGTTTGCGGCGTTCTCCAAGCTGCCCTGCTTCGACCCCTCCGGCGTGCAGGAAGCCTATGACATGATTCAGGAGGCGTTTGCCTATTCGGAGCGTTACCACACACCGGTGCTGTTCCGCCCGACGACCAGAGTCTGTCATGGCTACGCTTCGATCACGGTGAAAGATGCGGCAGAATATCAGGTCAACTCGCCGGAGGGGTTTGTGAAAGACTCCTCCAAGTGGGTGATTTTTCCCAAGCTGTCCTATCAGAATCATATTCGTATGGAAAAGCGGAATACCGAACTGCAAAGTGTCTTTTCCGACTATCCCCGCAACCGGATCTATCCGGAAACAGATACCGCATGTCAGAAGGGCATTGCCACCCATGGCATCAGCTTTTCCTATACCATGGAAGCCCTGCACGGCAAAGCTGCACCGCGGCTGCTGAAAGTGGCAACACCGTTCCCGTTTCCGGAACAGCTGGCAGTGGAGTTTTTGCAGGGGCTGGACGAGGTGCTGTGTCTGGAGGAGCTGGATCCTGTCATTGAACAGGAACTGGTGTACCTCTGCGGCAAGTACCACCTGCCCACCCGTATCCGCGGCAAGCTGACAGAGGACGTGGCTCTTGCCGGAGAGAATTCCTGCGACAGCGTGGCGGCAGATTTGGCAGCCTTTCTGGGCTGGCAGCCGCCGGAGCAGAACACAGCAGACCAGCCGCCGGAACTGCCGGTACGTCCGCCGGTGCTCTGTGCCGGCTGTCCGCACAGAGCCTCGTTCTTTGCCGTAAAAGAAGCGATGAAAGGCAAAAAGAGCGTATTCTGCGGGGACATTGGCTGTTATACGCTGGGCAACGCCATGCCGCTGGACATGGTGGATACCTGTCTGTGCATGGGTGCCGGTGTCAACATGACGCAGGGCATTGGAAAAATCGAACCGGATACCACTTGTTTTGCTTTCGTGGGGGATTCCACATTTTTTGCGTCGGCAATTACCGGCATGGTCAACGCAGTATACAATCAGGCAAATATGACGCTGGTGGTGCTGGACAATTCCACCACAGCAATGACCGGACATCAGCCTCACCCCGGCACCGGAAAAACCATGATGGGGCAAGTGGTGGACAAGGTGAGCATCGAGGACACGCTCCACGGCATCGGTGTGAAAACCGTAGAAACCGTAAACCCGCTGCATTTGCAGGAGGCAATTGACTGCGTAAAGCGGGTGGCTGTGCAGGACGGTGTAAAGGCGATCATCTTCAAGTCGCCCTGTGCCGTACTCATCAAGTCCGGCAAACCGGCACAGATCGAAGAGAGCAAATGTATACAGTGTAAGAAATGTATCCGGACACTGGGCTGTCCGGCGATCATGCTACAGGACGGCAAGGTGCAGATCGAACAGGCACTTTGTACCGGCTGCGGACTGTGTGCACAGGTCTGCCCCACTGCGGCAATAGGAGGTGCTTGTCATGCGTAAGAATATCATTCTCTGCGGTGTCGGGGGACAGGGCATTGTCCTGACTTCCAAACTGCTGGCAGCGGCGGCAATGGCAAAGGGCATTCCGGTAATGAGTGCGGAAACCATTGGCATGGCACAAAAGGGCGGCAGCGTGTTCAGCTTTCTCCGCATGGGAGAGGAGCTGTACAGCCCCATGTTCCCCAAGGGCACAGCAGATCTTCTGATCGGCTTTGAGCCGGCGGAAGCTGTCCGCATGCTGCCTTATCTGAAATCGGAGGGAACAGTTGTTCTCAACACGCACCCGATTCAGCCGGTAACAGCAACGCTGGGCGGCGGTGCCTATGATGCCGCGGCAATGATTGCCTATTTGCAGAAGCATGCCGGCAATCTGACGATGCTGGACGGCGATGCTGCCTGCCGGAAGATCGGTTCCCCGAAAGTGCTGAACATGGTCATGCTGGGAGCCGTACTCCGCAGCGGGGTACTGCCTTTGACATTGGAAGAAGTGACGGAAACCATGGAACGTACTGTAAAGCCGCAGTTTCGGGAATTGAACCGGAAAGCACTGCATATTGAAGAATAAGAGGTTTTGACAATGAAGATTACACAAACACAGTTGGAACAGGTCAACGATCGCATGCAGGCGTTGATACGCTCAAACAGCTTTTACGGCAAAAAGCTGGAAGCTGCCGGCATGACAGAAGTGCACACGCCGGAGGAATTCGCGAAGCTGCCGTTTTCGGAAAAGAAAGATTTGCGGGATGCGTATCCGCTGGGACTGATGGCAGTACCGGAAGAAGAAATCGTCCGGATCCACTCGTCCTCCGGTACTACGGGCACACCAGTCATTATCCCGTATACCGCCAAGGACGTAGACGACTGGGCAATCCAGTTCAAGCGTTGTTATGAAACTGCCGGCATCACCAAAAAAGACCGGATTCAGATCACACCGGGCTACGGTCTGTGGACAGCCGGTATTGGTTTCCAGAACGGTGCGGAAAAGCTTGGAGCAATGGTCATTCCCATGGGACCGGGCAACACCGAGAAGCAGCTGCAAATGATGATGGATATGGAGAGCACCGTGCTGTGTTCCACATCTTCTTATGCGTTACTGCTGGCGGAGGAAATTGGCAAGCGTGGCATCAGGGACAAGATTCATCTGAAAAAGGGTGTTATCGGTTCGGAGCGTTGGAGTCAGAAAATGCGTGACCGGATTTCCGGCGAACTGGGCATTGAACTGTATGACATTTACGGTCTGACAGAAATCTATGGTCCGGGCATCGGCATCAGCTGCAAGGAAAACTGCGGTATGCACTACTGGAACGACTATATCTATCTGGAGATCATCGATCCGGTCACCGGCGAAAATCTGCCGGACGGCGAGGTCGGCGAAATCGTCATCACAACATTGGTCAAGCAGGGTGCACCGCTGATTCGCTATCGTACACACGATCTGTCCCGCATCATTCCGGGCACCTGTGCCTGCGGCAGCAAGTTCCCGCGTATCGACATCATTATGGGCAGAACCGACGACATGATGAAGATCAAGGGCGTAAACGTATTCCCCAGCCAGATCGAGGAGATTCTGAGCACATTTGATGAAATTTCCAGCGAGTACCAGATTCGCATCTCTCATCTGGACGGCAAGGACACCATGCGAATCTATGTGGAATCCACCGGTGATGTGGACTTCGCAGACTTGAGCCGCCGCATTGCAGAGCAGGTCAAGAGCCGTATCGGCTTCACACCGATCGTCAAAGTGGTAGAAGTTGGCGTACTGCCCCGCAGCACCAAAAAGACTGCCCGTGTCATTGACGAACGGTTTAATTGAGGCAACACCGTACAAGGCTGTCATATTGTAAAACTGTAGAACGTGTTCCCACAAAATGATTGTACGGAAAATCGTGCATTGCATCTTTGCGGGAACACGTTTTTGCTGTTCGAAAAAAGCAAAATGTTGTAAATTCTTTTTGAACAGACAGTCACCTGTCCGATATGAAGTGTATGATAGAGTATGTAAGGAGAATCCCATGCAGCGAGTACATAGCTGCGGCAGACGACTTGCAGGAATATCGGAAATACCGGAGCATTCCGGACGGAAAGGTGAGGAATATGGCAAAGTACACACTTTTGAAAACGGCAAAAAAATGCGTGTTGTGCCGTCATTGGAACGGTGCAATGGGCAGCACAATGATCCAGATGAAAACGAAGGACTATTTCCAGGTGGAAATGACAGAAAAGCAGACCTGCTACCAGACTGCAAGAACGACACAGGCGTTGAACTCCTGTTCCAAATTTGAACCCAGATACTAAGAGAAACGCTATATAAAGGATTTATGTGTGAATGCGGAATGTGCCCTGTGGCATGTTCCGTATTTTTTTTGCAAAAAACACTTGACAAACGGTTTGAGTTATGCTATACTAGCTATTGTTAGTGAAAACTAACTACACAGAGCAGGAAAAAGCTCTGTTTTTTCGGGAAAGTAGTTAGCTTTTTCTAACTCTTGTATATTTCCTGAAGTATACAAAACGTACAGCATTGCAAATCAGAGGTGAAACCATGTCCGAAAGAGAGTGCAGAACATTCGAAAAAAAGCTTGCCCATTTTACGGCACCGACACTGCTGGGCATCAAGTGTGCCAGTCTGGTGTCCTTGTCCCGAGAGGAATTTGACATTCCGGCGTATGCGGCAGCGTTTAATGCACAGGCAGTCCGCGGGGGATTGCAGATGCAGATTATGTGCCGCTGTCAGAAGCGGCAGCTGGTACTGCTGTATCGCCCGAAGCTGCTGCAAAAACGGCTGGAACAGCCGGAAATCCGGCGTTTTCTGCTGCGGTATGGTTACACCGCTGATATGGATCTGGCGGCATGTCTGATGCGGTTGCAGAACCGCATTGCGGAGAAGCCGGAATTTCCCCATGAGATCGGAATTTTTCTGGGGTACCCTTTGGAAGATGTGGACGGCTTTATCACGCATCAGGGGGAGAACTGCAAGCTGTGCGGTTGTTGGAAGGTGTACGGAAACGTGGAACAGGCACGCCGGACATTTGCCAGCTATGAGAAGTGCAGAGTATTTCTCTGTGCAAAGTTGAGTAAGGGCTGTAATATTTTGCAGGCTCTGAAAATATCATAAAGGTAATATTGCAAAAGCTTTGCAATGTCACCGGTTGCCGGCGAAAGTCAGCAGAATTTTTAGGAGGAAAAAAGCATGAAAGCAGCAGTAATTTATTGGAGTGGCACAGGCAATACCGAACAGATGGCACAGGCAATTGCAGATGCAGCAGGTGCAGAACTGTTCGCAGTATCTGACTTCAGCGGCAGCGTTGCAGACTATGACCGTATCGCATTTGGCTGTTCTGCAATGGGCGACGAGGTTCTGGAAGAAGACGAATTCGAACCGTTCTTCGCTTCGATCGAAGGCGACCTGTCCGGAAAGACCATCGCTCTGTTTGGCTCCTATGGCTGGGGCGACGGCGAATGGATGCGGAACTGGGAAGAACGTGCCAAGAATGACGGTGCAACACTGGTTGGCGGCGAAGGTTTGATCGTCAACGAAACTCCGGACGATGAAGCACTGGAAAAGTGTGCGGCTCTGGGTGCAGAACTGGTAAAGGAATAAAAGGAAACACTGCAATAAAGCCCGCCTGACGGCTTTGTACGCAATCTGACTACGCATCTTACGCACAAGCTTTATGCAGTGTTCCCTAAGCACCGAAATACAGACAATATCATCTCCTTTATATTTGCAAAAAAGCTGTGCAGGTTTTTGATAACCTGCACAGCTTTTTTATCTGGTCACAGCAGTCGGAACGTGCTCCGTTCGCTTTCCAACACGCCCTCTTTTCGCAGCTTGCTGATCTCTGCGGAAAGCCCGCTGCGGTCCACCTCCAGAAAATCCGCCAGTTCCTGCCGGTCAAACGGAATGGTAAACGTGCTGCACCGGTGCCGCTGGGCTTGCTGATTGAGATAGGTCAGCAGCTTTTCCCGTGTGGTACGTTTGGAGGTGATCTCCAGCTTCTGGTGAAACACCAGATTTTTGCGGGCAATGATTTGCAGCAGATGAAAAATCACCTGCTGATGAAATTCGCAGCCGTTGCCGCAGGCATGCAGAATGCGGCTGCCGTCGATCAGCATCACGTCGCAGGACGCAGATGCCACTGCCTGTATGGGAATCGATTCCACTTCTGCACAGACAAAGGATTCGCCGAAAATTTGTGCAGGCTCCACGTTTGCCATAATGCTCCGGTTGCCGGAGTAGTCGATACGCCACAGCTGCACCGCACCAGTCAGCACAATGCCAAATCGTTCTGCCTTTTCGCCTTCGTGTATCACAATTTGCCCTCTGTCATAGTGCTGTACCGTAACTTGCAGGCAGTGCAGCATGGCGGACAAGTCGCTTTCGGCAATGTGAGCAAACAGCGGACACTGCTTTAAAATTGGAAAAAATTTCTCCATGTGAACCTCCGCTTTGTTGAAATTTCAACATACAAGATGCTGTTATTATACTATAATGGATACAGAAAGTCAAGGCAACAGCATGGAAAAGCAAAATCGTACAAAGCTTTTGCGTATGATATGAGGAGGAATACACATGATAAGAAAAATCATTCACATTGACCGTGACAAATGCAACGGCTGTGGAGCCTGTGCCAGGGCGTGTCACGAGGGTGCGATCGACATCATTGACGGAAAGGCAGTGCTGGTGCGGGAACATTTCTGCGACGGTCTGGGCGACTGTCTGCCGGCATGTCCCACCGATGCGATCACTTTTGAGGAACGGGAAGCCCCTGCCTATGACGAAGCAGCTGTGCAGCATGCCCAGAAGCTGGCACAGAAAAAGCCCTTTTCCGGCTGTCCGGGAATGCGTGCCAAACAGTTTCAGCGAAGCACTGCTCCCGCAGCAGGAGCAGCCTGTCCCAGTCAGCTTTCCCAGTGGCCGGTGCAGATCAAGCTGGCAGGTGTCATGGCACCCTATTTTGATGATGCCGATCTGCTGATCGCGGCAGACTGTACCGCCTATGCCTACGGAAATTTTCACGAAAAATTTATCCGCGGGAGAATCACTCTGATCGGCTGTCCCAAGCTGGACGCGGTGGACTATGCGGAAAAGCTGACGGCGATTTTTGCGGCACATTCCATTCGCAGTGTCACTGTGGCACGAATGGAAGTGCCCTGCTGCGGCGGTATCGAACAGGCAGTGCAGCGTGCCATTGCGGCAAGCGGAAAAGCCATTTCTTGTCACGTAACGGTGATTGGAACAGACGGAACCATTCAGGAGGAGAGATAACATGGAACAGAAAATGTTTTGCTACCAGTGTGAACAGACTGTAGGCTGTACAGCATGTACCGGAGCCGCAGGCGTGTGCGGCAAAAAAGCCGGCACAGCGAAGCTACAGGACGAACTGACCGGTGCTCTGATCGGACTGGCGAGAGCCGTGGACGGCAATGAAGATCTTGTTACAGAAAAGACAGATACGTTGATGATCGAGAGCCTGTTTATGACTCTGACCAATGTCAATTTTGACGGCAGCCGGATTCAGGCACAAATCGACCGCGTGCATCGGGAACAGGGCAGAATGATTCCTCGGTGTGCCGTCTGTGCATCGCCCTGCGGCAGAAACGAAGATTACAACATGGAACAGCTGTGGCAGGCGGAAGAAAATATCCGTTCGCTGAAATCGCTGCTGCTGTTCGGACTGCGTGGCATGGCAGCCTATGCCTATCATGCTATGGTGCTGGGTTATACAGACAACACGGTAAATCAGTTCTTCTATGAAGCACTGATGCAGATCGGGCTGGATCTGACCATGGAGGAACTGCTGCCGGAAGTGCTGGAGCTGGGAGAAGTCAACCTTCGCTGTATGGCACTGCTGGATCGTGCCAACACGGAAACCTACGGCACACCGGAGCCGACCAAGGTATCCATGCAGATCGATGCCGGCCCGTTTATTGTAGTTACCGGACACGACCTGAAAGACCTCCAGCTGCTGCTGGAACAGACCAAGGACAAGGGCATTGCCGTCTACACACACGGGGAGATGCTGCCGGCACATGCGTACCCGAAGCTGAAAGCTTATCCGCATCTCAAGGGCAATTTCGGAACAGCATGGCAGAACCAGCAGAAAGAATTCGATGCCATTCCAGCACCGGTGCTGTTTACTACCAACTGCCTGATGCCGCCGAAGCCCAGCTATGCCGACCGTGTTTTTACCACAGAAGCAGTGGGCTTTCCGGAAATGGTACACATCGGCAAGGATAAGGACTTCACGCCAGTCATCGAAAAGGCACTGGAAC
Organism: Ruminococcus sp. OM06-36AC; assembly: GCF_003438725.1. Taxonomy (NCBI): domain Bacteria; kingdom Bacillati; phylum Bacillota; class Clostridia; order Eubacteriales; family Oscillospiraceae; genus Ruminococcus; species Ruminococcus sp. OM06-36AC. The sequence goes on along the minus strand of NZ_QSTT01000003.1, from coordinate 38,836 downwards.
TGGGCGGCTATGCAGCACCGCAGCAGCAGACCGGTATCAACGGCGGCACAGAACTGACGACCGGATTCGGACACGGTGCTGTACTGTCGGTGGCGGACAAGGTGGTGAACGCTGTCAAGGCAGGAAAGATTCGGCACTTCTTCTTGGTCGGCGGCTGTGACGGTGCCAAGGCGGGACGAAACTATTACACAGAATTCGTAAAGCAGACACCGCCGGACACTATTGTGCTGACACTGGCATGCGGCAAGTATCGGTTTCATGATCTGGATCTGGGCACCATTGACGGGCTGCCGCGAATCATGGACATGGGACAGTGTAATGATGCCTATAGTGCGATTCAGGTCGCAGTGGCACTGGCAGAGGCATTCGGCTGCGGTGTCAACGAACTGCCCCTGTCCTATGTGCTGTCGTGGTACGAACAGAAAGCAGTCTGCATTCTGCTGACACTGCTGCATCTGGGAATCCGGAATATCCGGCTTGGCCCGTCGCTGCCGGCATTCCTGTCACCGGACGTGCTGCAATATCTGGTAGACAGTTACGGTATCGCCCCGATCACCACACCGGAGCAGGACTTGGCGGAATTGCTACAGTAACTGAATTGCGATATAGAGAAAATCAAAAAGCCATACCCCAGAGAATAAACGCTCTGCGGTATGGCTTTTTACTTATGGTGTTATAACTTGTAGAATTATTCCGAACGCAGTGCCACAACAGGGTCTTTCTTTGCCGCACTCTTGGACGGGATAAATCCGGCAATCAATGTCAGCAGAACACTGATCGCAATCAGAATGATCGCTGCCGGAACGGGGAGAACCGCACTCAGATTCTGAATGCCGGTGAGGTGGTGTACCAGCAGGTTGATCGGAATGCAGAGCAGATATGTGACCACGATGCCCAGCAAACCAGAGGCAAATCCAATGATAATGGTTTCTGCATTGAACATGCTGGAAACATCTCGCTTTGATGCACCGATCGCACGGAGAATACCGATTTCCTTGGTGCGTTCCTGTACAGAGATCAACGTGATAACGCCGATCATAATGGAGGAAACGATCAGCGAAATGGCAACAAATGCGATCAGCACATAGGTAATGGTGTTGATGATCTTCGTCACAGAGGACATCATCAGCCCCACATAGTCGGTATACTGGATCTGTGCCATTTCGTCCTTGCCCTCGTTGTAGTCTGCAATGGCATCTTCGATCACGTCCTTGTCCTCAAAGGTTGCTGCATAGAGATTGATCGATGCAGGGTCGTCCAGATCAATATCCCCCAGTGCTTTCAGGTTGTCCTCATAGGTGGAATCGGAGAACTGCATCATTTCGTCATAGTAATTCGCACACTGTTCCGTGGTCAGGGTGGGGAGCAGCTGGTTCAAAGCTCCTACCAGTTCTGCCGGCTGCATGGCAGCCATTTGCTGCTGTACCTGCTGGGCATACTGTGCCTTGACTTGCTGCTGCATCATCTGGGTGAATGTGTCGGTGATTTCGTCGTCACTCATGGATTCCAGATAGGACTGCACATCGCTTTCGCTCATGCTCATCTGCTGTGTCATGCCCTGCAGCATTGCCGCTTCCATATCGCTGCGGCTCATGCCCTGCATTGCCTGCTGTACGGAATCGTTCAGCTGTTCCTCGGTGGGAATGCTCATTATCTGTACATATGCCTGTGCTTTTCCGCCGTCGTCCAGTTCGTTCAGATATTCCAGAAAGGCAGTCTGCTTGTCCGCATCAGAGGTGCTGCCGGAGGTATCCTTGAACGGCAGACCGGTGAAAATATCGGTGTTCTTGCTGTCCTTCTGAGCAGTGATCGCATCGGATTCCTTGCTGTGTTCAATGATATACTTGGTCAGGTCGCTGGTATAGGCAATGGAGCCGGACAACATCGGAGCAGTGGTATCTTCATTGGGGCGGATAATGCCAGTCACTTTCAGTTTCAGACCGTTGTCGTAGAGGTACTGCAAGCCGGCTTCGGTGTCCCGCAGGTCGGTGTACAGCCCTGTGCTTTCGTCATAGCGGTAGCAGTCGGAATTCAGGATCGTGCGGAAGTCCATGCTGCAAATGTCGGCATAGGACCAGCTTTTGTTGTCCTTTTGCAGTTCCTTGCCGTTCACTGCCGCTTCCATGATGCTGTCCACATCTTCTTTCGGTTCCAGACCGAGGGCGTATAATGTCATGTCGTCCAGTTCGTTGTTTTCGTCCAGCACCAGTACGATCTCGTCGTAGCTGTTCGGCCATGAGCCGTAGACCACATCGTACTGCTTTTTCAGCAGGTCGTTGATGGGCTTGCCGTTGTCGCCGGGGAGAAGTTCCTGCCACAGATTCATGGACGAACCGCCCATACCCATGGACATCATCGAGGTAGCGTCTTCGCCGAACATGGAAGTGCTGGCATTGGTCATTGCCTGCATATCAATGCCCATGTGTTCCAGTACCATTTCCTGCATCAGTTCTTCGGTGTCGGAGTGGATAATGGTGCCGTCCACATTTTTGGTGTAGATCAGCATGTCCAGATCGTAGGAATACTGTACGCCGTTGACTGCCCTGTGCAGGTCGCTTTCGCTGTCTTTCCGTTTCGATTCAATATAGGACTTGAAGCTTTTCAGGTCGTTTTCGGAAGTTTCCATGTTGTTCAGAGCGTCCATCATATCGTAGATCGCCGACTTCTTGTACACCGCATCATTGCTGTGGGTGCTGTCCGAGGTGGCATAGCCCATAAAGGTTTCCATCAGGGCACTCAGGTCGGTGTTGGTTTTCTGAATCGTCAGGGGATAAGAGGACAGGGTTTCTTCCTGAATGGTGTTGATATAGGTGTTGAAGCCCTGCGAAATAGAGAGCACCAGTGCAATGCCAATGATGCCGATGCTTCCTGCGAAAGAAGTCAGCATGGTTCTGCCCTTTTTGGTAAACAGGTTTTTCAGGGACAGGGAGAATGAAGTGCCGAAAGACATAGAGGGCTTTTTCAGCTTTTTGCCGTTTTCGTTTTCCGCCTTGTCTGCCTGTAATTCCCGCTGGTATTCTTCCTCCGTCAGCGGTCTGGAGTCGTCAGTCAGACTGCCGTCCAGGACACGAATGATGCGGGAGGAATACTGCTCTGCCAGTTCCGGATTGTGTGTGACCATGACGATCAGGCGATCCTTGGAGATCTCCTTGAGGATCTCCATGACCTGAATGCTGGTTTCTGTATCCAGAGCACCGGTAGGCTCGTCCGCCAGAATGATGTCCGGATTGTTGACCAGTGCCCGTGCGATTGCCACACGCTGCATCTGTCCGCCGGACATCTCACTGGGCTTTTTGGAAAGCTGGTTGCCCAGCCCCACATCTTCCAACGCTTTTTTGGCATGCTTCCGGCGTTCTGCCTTGGACACACCGGACAGCGTCAGAGCCAGTTCCACGTTTTGCAGCACAGTCTGGTGGGGGATTAGGTTATAACTCTGGAACACGAAGCCGATCGAGTGATTTCGATAGGTGTCCCAGTCGCGGTCTTTGAAATCCTTGGTGGAGCGTCCGTTGATAATGAGGTCGCCCTCGGTGTACTGATCCAGCCCGCCGATAATGTTCAGCATGGTAGTCTTGCCGCAGCCGGACGGTCCCAGAATGGAAACGAATTCGTTCCGTCGGAATCGTAGGTCAATGCCTTTCAGAGCATGGACGGTGTTTTCTCCGGCGAGATAGTCTTTTTTGATGCCTTTTAATTCCAGCATAAAGGTGCTTTTTCCTCCTTTGGTTGCAGGGAAAGTTCCCTTGAGGCAATACCGCACAAAGATTGTGCGACAGATGCGTCGTCAAATTTTTCGTCAGATGAAACAAAAAGCGGAGTGAATACTTGATGTATTCACGAGCATTTTTGTGAAATATGACGGGAAATTTGCAAGCAGATGGCGTGCAAAGTCGCCAGACGCTCTTTGTGCGGTATTGCCTTGAAGCAACTCCGTGCAAGCTTTGCACGGTGCTGCCTTTAAAAAATTTCGGTTGATGTCTAGATTGTAACATATTACTGGAAAAATGTCAATATGCTGTCAGCTGTCATTTCTTTTTCCGCATCTGCCGCAAAGTCCGAATTGTTCAATTATTTCGGAAAAAACCGTGGTACAATAGAAGCATCAAAGGAACTGGTGAAACCGCAAAACGGCGTGTTTCGGAAAGTTTCCGGCAAGGAGGAAATTGCAATGGATTTTGAGAGAGTGAACATCAAGGGCGGCTCCGCTTATGAGGACGTGGCAGGCTATTCCCGTATCGTGAAAGCTGGTCCGTTCGTGTACGTTTCAGGTACCACATCGGTGACACCGGAGGGCACGGTTTACGGTGAGGGCGATCCCTACGAACAGGCAAAGTACATCTTTAACAAGCTGGTCGGTCTGCTGGAAGAAAACGGCGTTTCCCGCGAAGAAGTTGTGAAGGTGAACATCTTTGCCACCAAGTCTTCCTACAACAACGAGATCACCCGTGCTTATTCCGAGTACTTCAAGGAAAGCAGACCCTGCTGCACATGGATCGGTATCAAGGAACTGAACCGTCCCACACAGCTGGTGGAAATCGAAATGCAGGCAATCGTAGGGGCTAAGGCGTAAAAGCACGATAAGTTCTTACGACAGGTTTTATGAGATTTTCGTTGATTCCATAGAATGCAGAAAGACACCGCCGAACTTCTCCGTCCGGCGGTGTCTTTTTTGTCTGCGTTAGTATACTTTATAATTCAAGAAAAAATTTCACCAGAATCCCTCCACCAGCTTCGCTGGTCCCCCTCCCTTTTCAAGGGAGGCTAATCTAAAGTTTTAGAAAAATTTCAAAAATTATAGTTTTAGCCGTTACATTGTACTAGGAACTTACGTTATTTCAACACTTTATACCCTTGTTCCGTCACAGCTTTTTTCAGGGCAGCCAGATCTGCCGGTGCATTCAGAGATACCACAGCAGTTCCCTCGGTGTGGCTGACAACGGCTTCGTCCACTTCCGGAAATGCCTCCAGACACTTTTTCACCGTTGCTTCACAGTGACTGCACATCATACCCTTGATGTGCAGTGTGACCTGCATGCCGGAGTTTTTTCCCGTTGCCCCAGTCTGCTGTTCCAGCTGAATGGCTGCCACAGCGTGTTTCAGCTTTTTGTCCCTGTCGGAACGGTTCAGCTGGAACAGGTTCAGCCGCAGGGCGTTGGTGACAACGCAGAAGCTGGACAGGCTCATGGCAGCGGCTCCGAACATGGGGTTCAGCTTCCAGCCCAACAGCGGGATCCAGACACCGGCTGCCAGCGGAATGCCGATCACATTATAGATAAATGCCCAGAACAGGTTTTCGTGAATGTTCCGCAGTGCCGCACGGCTCAGACGAATGGCAGCAGGCACGTCTGTCAGCCGACTTTTCATCAGTACAACATCTGCTGCATCAATGGCAACATCGGTACCGGCACCAATGGCAATGCCGATGTCTGCACGTGTCAGTGCCGGTGCATCGTTGATGCCGTCGCCGACCATTGCCACTTTGCCCAGTGCGGACAGCTTTCGAATGACGGCTTCCTTGCCGTCCGGCAGTACGCCGGCAATGACATGATCGACACCAGCCTGTTTTCCGATCGCCCTGGCGGTCTGTTCATTGTCGCCGGTGAGCATGACCACCTGAATGCCCATGCTTTGTAGCTGGCGAATCGCCTCTGGACTTTCCTCTTTCAGCACGTCTGCCACGGCGATGATTCCCAGAAGCTGGTTATCGCGGGCAAAGAACAGCGGTGTTTTTCCGGCTTTCGCCAGCATTTCCGCCTGCTGCTGTACTTTCTCCGGAATGGTCGTCGCCTGGGCGATACAGCCGGCATTGCCGCCGTAGAGCACTTGCCCGTTCCACTTTGCTGTCAAACCGTTTCCCACCAGAGCCTGAAATTCAGTGACCGGCGAAGCGGGAATCTGGTGTTCTTCGCTATATTGTAAGATCGCTTTTGCAAGCGGGTGTTCGCTTTTCTGCTCCAATGCAGTTGCGGCGGAGAGCAGTTCCTGTTCGGTGACATCTGCCGCAGGGAGAATATCTGTAACGCGGGGTTCGCCGCAGGTGATCGTACCGGTCTTGTCCAGTGCTACGATCTGAACCTTGCCGGCTTCCTCCAGAGAAACCGCGGTTTTGAACAGGATTCCGTGCTTGGCTCCGACACCGTTTCCCACCATAATGGCAACTGGTGTAGCAAGTCCCAGTGCACAGGGGCAACTGATGACCAGCACGGAAATGCCCCGTGCCAGAGCATATCCCACGGTTTGTCCCACCAGCAGCCATACCACAATTGTGACAACAGCAATGGCAATGACAGCCGGTACAAACACACCGGAAACCTTGTCTGCGATCTTGGCAATGGGAGCCTTGGTGGCAGCGGCATCGCTGACCATGCGAATGATCTGGGAAAGCGTAGTATCTTCTCCCACACGTGTGGCTTCACACCGGAGAAAACCGGACTGGTTGATCGTGGCAGCTGAAACATTGTCGCCGACTGCCTTGTCCACCGGAATGCTCTCACCGGTGAGGGCAGATTCGTTGACGGCACTGGTACCCTCGACAATGACACCGTCCACCGGAATGCTCTCGCCGGGGCGGACAACAAACTGTTCGCCGCGGTGCACCTGCTCCACCGGAACCGTGACTTCCTCACCATTCCGGATCAGCACGGCGGTTTTCGGGGAGAGGTTCATCAGCCCTTTCAGAGCATTGGTCGTTTTGCCCTTGGAGTGTGCCTCCAGCATTTTTCCCACGGTAATCAGTGTCAAAATCATAGCGGCGGATTCAAAGTAGAATTCGTGCATATAACTCATCACTGCGTCCATGTCGCCCTTGACCTGGGCATCTGTCATGGCAAACAGGGCGTAGGTACTGTATACGAATGCCGCACCGGAACCCAGTGCCACCAGTGTGTCCATATTCGGGGCACGGTGGAGCAGGCTCTGGAATCCGCTGACGAAGAATTTCCGGTTGATGACCATGATGATAATGGTAAGCAGCATCTGTACCAGACCCATTGCCACATGGTTGCCGTTGAAGAACGGGGGCAAGGGGAATCCCCACATCATATGTCCCATAGAGATATACATGAGCACTGCCAGAAATCCCACAGAGGCGATCAGCCGCCGTTTCAGCACCGGTGTTTCGCGGTCGGCGAGGGCATCACTGTCCGGAGCCGCTGCTTCGTCAGAGCCGCCCTTGCGGGAAGCACCGTAACCGGCTTTCTGGACGGCATCGATAATTGCTTCCGGAGAAGCTGTGCCCTCGACTCCCATGGAGTTGGTCAGCAGGCTGACAGAGCAGCTGGTGACACCGTCCACCTTGGAAACCGCTTTTTCCACACGGGCACTGCACGCGGCACAGCTCATGCCCGTAACATTGTATTGTTCCATTGATTGAAAACCTCCTACTTCATCAATTTTTGCAGGGTGATCACCAATTCGTCGATGACTTCGTCCTTGCCGGCACGAATATCATCTGCCACACAGGTGCGGATATGGTTGGCAAGTAGTTCCTTATTGAAGGCGTTCAGGGCAGCGTTGGCGGCGGCGACCTGTACCAGAATATCCGGACAATAGGCGTTTTTCTCCACCATGCCCCGAATGCCCCGAATCTGCCCTTCGATGCGGTTCAGGCGGTGGATCAGTTTGGTGTATTCCTCCTGCGAGCGTTCCTTTGTCTTGTGACAACAGGGACATCCCTGTTTTTCTGTATGTTCCATAGCGGATAGGCTCCTTTCTGTATTTGCGGTGTATCGGGGATATACCCCCTACCAGTATTATATACCCCTAAGGGGTATTTGTCAAGGCGGGGAAGGTGCAAAAGTTTTGTTGCAAATTTGTTTCCTATATTATTGCCCTGAATATCATACAGATAGCTGAAATAGCATTGCAACTTTTGCAAAGATATGCTATAATAGAAAAAATGGAACAGGAGGAGTTCATATGACGTGGGAAACCATTGAAATTGCCGGAAAAATCTGCCGGATCGCCGCCGCAGATTCGCCTGTCTGTGTGCTGATCCAGCCCACAGGGGAACATGAGCAGGCACATCTGACAGAGGAAGCCGGACAGATCTTACAGCATGCCTCATGTGAGGCGTTGTTTGTGTCGTTTCCGATCGCAGACTGGGATCAGGAACTTTCTCCGTGGCATGCAAGACAGGCATTCGGAGAAGAATCGTTTGGCAGCGGTGCCGGTGCAACCTTGCAGTGGATTCTGGAAAAGCTGCTGCCGGCACTGCGATCTCAGCTGCATCTGCCGGAAAATATACCGTATATTTTGGGCGGTTACTCTCTGGCGGGATTGTTCAGCTTGTGGGCAGCGTACCAGACCGATGCTTTTGCGGCAGTGGCAGCTTGTTCCCCCTCAGTTTGGATGGACGGCTGGGCAGAATATGCTGCATTGTATCGTCCTAAGACACCGCACATCTACCTTAGTCTTGGAACCAAAGAACACAAAACCAGAAACCCGCTGCTGCGAACGGTAAAAGAACGCATAACAGAACAGGAAGAACTGCTCCGGCAGGGCGGCGTGGATACAGTGCTGGAATGGAATACCGGCAATCATTTTCAGGAAAACGCAGCACGCACAGCGAAAGGCTTTCTGTGGTGCATAAAACAAGTGGAGGAATGCTGATGTTGGAAGCTTTTGAGATCTACCAGCCGCCGCAGGCAGACCGCAACAAGATTGCCGGAAAAATGCTGGGGCATGTTTTGATCGTCTTTGCCGCCCTGGCGGTCGTCATGGTCAAGCTGTTTCTCTGCATCGGGGCAGATTCTGCACGGAACCGTGATGCAGTCCGCAAGGTGACTTCTCCGGAAACGGAACAATGGGCACTCATCGTGCTTCTGGTATTTGTTGCGGCAGTGATCTATCTGAGTGTGGCAGGATTCCTGCTTTCCCGAAAAGTTCGCAGACAGTTTACAGCCTGGGTGTACAATGGGGAAAAACTGTACGTGGTGACGGCAAAGGTACCATCTGCCGGAAGGTACAGTTCTCCCCGTAGAGTTTCCAGCGTGTTTCAGATACAGGAACGGGCATTGGAGATACTGCACGACCCGCGAATGCTGGTCAGTCTGATAGAGGGTACCGTTTCCGAACCGCTGTTTCACGTCACGCCGGTGACAGAGGTGCGGCGAATCCGGCAGCGGGAGCAGGAAGTGATCGTGTGTTTTGACCGTTATCGGGAAAAGATTTCCAAAAAAACAACAAATTTCGAAGCACTGATGATGCATTTGCGAGCATTAGGAGCAGAGTAAAGGCAGTCCTGTATGATATGCGTACAGGACTGCTTTTTTTGCAAAAAGACTTGCCAATCTGCGAAAAATGTGGTATAGTAGTACGTGGGCATTTGAAAAGCCCTTTTTATCGAACAATTGGCAGCAGATGTCAGGGAAGCAGGTGAGAATCCTGCACAGTTCCGCTACCGTGTCGGGGAGCACCATACACATGCCACTGGAATGTTCTGTTCCGGGAAGGCGTATGGTCCGCGGAGAGCCGAAGTCGGGATACCGGTCTGCTGCTTTGGAATAGATCCCATCTACGAGAATAGAGGAAATTGTTGGTGCATGTGTATTCTGTGCTTTGCATAACTGCAAAGGCTCTGCTTTTTGCACCCATACGAAGGAAATATGATCGGTATTTCCCAAGACAATCACACAAGGCTTGTGTGTTGTATCCCGTGTTCTTCTGGAAACACGGGCTTTTTTGACATTGGAGGAAACTTATGCAGCTGCTCTTGATTCGGCACAGCATCACAGCCGGCAATCTGGAACACCGCTATATCGGCTGCCGCACAGACGAACCGCTTTGCGAAGCGGGAATCGCTCTGGCACAGCAGAAATCGGTGGAATTTCGCCGGTCGTTTCCGGCACCGGAACTGGTGCTGGTCAGCCCGATGCAGCGTTGCCGGCAGACGGCAGAGATCCTGTTTCCCCATATGCCGCAGAAAATCGTATGGGGACTACAGGAGTGCGATTTCGGAGCGTTCGAAGGAAAAAATTATCAGGAGTTGTCCGGTGACACGTCCTATCAGGCGTGGATCGACAGCGGCGGTACGCTGGCATTTCCGGAGGGCGAATCCAGAGAGGGATTTGTGCGGCGATGCTGTGCGGCGTTGGAAACGGCACTGCAAAGCCGGCAGGAATCTCATATCGCAGCAGTAGTACACGGAGGCACAATTATGGCGGTGCTTTCTGCATTGGAACAACAGCAGAAAGCGTATTTTTCATGGCAGGTAAAACCTTGTACGCCGGTTTTTTGCAGGGTGGTGACTTTATCCCCCCTGCGGCTTGCTGCATCAGGGAGTTGAAACAACGAGATGTGCATTTATATGGCAGGAGTGGACGTGCATTCCGCAGACGTTTCCGCTAGGGAACAGTTTGCATTTTCGGAAGAACAGGTCAGGCAGATTCTGACAGAACTGGTGCAGAAAGACGGCATCAGCGGAGCAGTATTGCTTGCAACCTGCAATCGGACGGAACTGTATCTCTCCGTACAGGAACGCCGGTCTTCCGCAGAAGACGATGCTGTCAGCCAGCCGGCAATGGACATCTCTCCGGCAGAGCTCCTGCGGCAGTATGCCCATGCACCGGAAAAGCCTTTTACAGGGCGGGTTTTGACGGAAATCGATGCGGTACAGCATATCATGGAAGTCGCCTGCGGTCTGCATTCGCAGATCCTGCATGAAGAACAGATCGTCACACAAGTGGGACATGCGGTGGAACTGGCACGTGCCTGTCGCAGTACAGACGGCGTGCTGGACACCCTGTTCCGAACGGCAGTTTCTGCCGGAAAAGAGGCACAGACACAAGTGTCCGTGCAGAATGTACCGCTTTCGGTTTCTTATAGTGCGGTACAGCAGCTGGAACAGCATGCCGGAACACTGGACGGGAAAACCTGTCTGGTGATCGGCAACGGCAGCATGGGACGGCTGGCAGCTTCTCTGCTGGTGCAGCACGGCTGTCGTGTGTTTATGACACTGCGTTCCTATCATCACGGGGAAACGGTGATCCCGTTCGGTGTGCAGCCGGTTCCTTACGAACAGCGTTTCCTGCAAATGGAAGCGGCAGAGATCGTCATCAGTGCCACCAGAAGTCCGCATCACACCATTACCAAAAAGCAGCTGGAAGCACTCTCGCGAAAGCCGGTCTGGATTCTGGATCTGGCAATGCCACGGGACGTGGAAGCAGACTGCGGCACAGTGGAAGGTGTTACGCTCTGGAATCTGGACGACCTGCACAGCAGCACGGCTCCGGACGAAACGGCGTTGGCGGCTCTGCGGCAAATCGCGGAACAGTATACCGACACCTTTCAGATGTGGCGGAATTATCGGGACGCGGTGCCCTATATGCAGCAGCTGAAAGAGCTGACAACACAGCGAATCCTGCACAGTACGGCAGCAGAACCTTATGCAGAACTGCCTCAGCTGGAGGAGATCGTGCGGCTGGTGACGGAACGAACGGTGGATATGCTCATGGGCAGCATGAAATCGGAAATTACACCGGAACTGGTGCGGCAAAGCTGTGCGAAAATCAAAGACAGAGGAAGATTTTGAACCCATGGGAAGAAAAATTCGTATCGGCAGCCGTGCCAGCCGGCTTGCCGTGGTACAGAGCGAACTGGTCATGGCAGAGATCCGGAAGATCCTGCCGGAAGCAGACTTGGAACTGGTGACCATGAAAACCACTGGGGACAAGATCCTGCACAAGACGCTGGACAAGATCGGCGGAAAAGGGCTGTTTTTGAAAGAACTGGACGCGGCACTTCTCGCCGGACAGGTGGACATCTGCGTGCACAGCCTGAAAGATGTGCCGGTGACAGAGAATCCGGCACTGCCCATTGGGGCATACTCTGTGCGGGAACTGCCGGCAGATGTGCTGGTGTTCCCGAAGGAAACTTCACACTGGAATCCGGCACTGCCGGTAGGGTGTGCCAGTGCCCGAAGAAAGATGCAGTTTCAACAGCTGTATCCGGAAGCAGTGATACAGCCGGTGCGTGGCAATGTGCTGACACGGCTGGAAAAACTGGACAGCGGTGAGTATGGTGCACTGATTCTGGCGGAGGCAGGGCTGAAACGGTTGGGGCTGTCTGACCGGATCGCCTACCGCTTTTCACCGGAGGAACTGGTGCCGGCGGCAGGGCAGGGGATTCTGGCGATACAGACTCGTGCCGGCGAATATGCCGACCTGCTTGCCCGGCTGAATTCCCCCGACGGGGCACTTTGTGCGAAAACAGAACGGCAGCTGGCATCGCTGCTGGGCGGGGACTGCTCGGCACCGGTGGGCTGTCATGCACAGCTGCATGGAACGGACATGACCCTTTATGGGTTTTCCGGTATCGGCGGGGTGCCGCGGTACGGCAGCGTGCAGGGAAACCGAAATGATGCGGACTTGCTGGTACAGCAGCTGGCATCAAAACTGACCATTACGGAATAAGTAAGAAGGTATCAATATGAATCTGACCAATCGGCCGCGTCGCCTGCGAAACGGTGCTCTGCTTCGCAGCATGGTGCGGGAAACCCGTATTTCTGCGGATACACTGATCTATCCCATGTTCGTGCAGGAGGGGGAGCATATTCGGGAAGAGATTCCCTCCATGCCCGGACAGTATCGCTGGAGTCTGGACTGCGTAGATGAACTCTTGCAGCAGATCGTGGATTCCGGTGTGAAAAGCGTGCTGCTTTTCGGGATCCCTGCTCAAAAAGATGAGATCGGCAGCAGTGCATGGCAGCCGGACGGCATTGTCCAGCAGGCGGTGCGGCATATCAAGAGCCGGTTCCCGCAGCTGTATGTCATTACTGATGTCTGCATGTGTGAGTATACGTCGCACGGACACTGCGGCATTCTCTGCGGGCATGACGTGGACAACGACAAGACACTGGAAGTGCTGGCAAAAACAGCACTGTCCCATGTGCAGGCAGGTGCGGATATGGTTGCCCCCTCGGATATGATGGACGGCAGAGTGGGACGTATCCGGCAGGTGCTGGACGAAAACGGCTTTGTCAACACGCCGATCATGGCGTACTCCGTAAAGTATGCTTCGGCGTTCTACGGTCCGTTTCGGGACGCAGCCGGTTCTGCACCGGCGTTCGGCGACCGGAAAAGCTATCAGATGGATCCCCACAATGCCAGAGAAGCTTTGCTGGAAGCGGAATTGGACGTGCAGGAAGGTGCGGACATTCTCATGGTAAAGCCGGGTATGGCGTATCTGGACGTGCTGAAATCGCTGAAAGAACAATTCCGCCAGCCGGTGGCACTGTACAGCGTCAGCGGCGAATATGCCATGATTCAGGCAGCGGCTGCGGCAGGCTATATTGATCGGGAAGCTGTCATTTGCGAATCGGCGGTCTGCATGTACCGTGCCGGTGCAGATCTTTTGATCACATACTTTGCAATGGAACTGGCGAAGTACATTCGCGAGGGGAGGATCGGATAATGGAACAGATGCACATTGCTCATTCCGAGGCGTTGTACGACCGTGCCAAGGAACTGATGCCCGGCGGTGTCAATTCGCCGGTGCGGGCGTTTCAGTCTGTGGGCGGTACGCCGCGGTTTATTCAGCGTGCCAAAGACCAGTACCTCTACGATGAGGACGGCAACGTCTATATCGATTATATCGGCTCCTGGGGACCGATGATTCTGGGACACAATCCGGACATCGTGCTGGAAGCTGTCCGGAATCAGCTGGAAAACGGCTTGAGTTACGGTGCTGCCACAGCACTGGAAGTGGAAATGGCAGAACTGATTCACCAGATCGTTCCCTGTGTGGAAATGATGCGTATGGTAAACTCCGGCACAGAGGCAGTAATGAGTGCTGTCCGTGCCGCAAGAGGATTTACCGGACGGGACAAGATCGTCAAGTTTGAGGGCTGCTATCACGGGCATGCAGATGCCATGCTGGTGAAAGCCGGCTCTGGCGTGATGACTGCCGGCATTCCGGATTCCAGCGGTGTGCCGAAAGGCTGTACCGCGGATACTCTGTCCGCAGTCTATAATGATCTGGACAGCGTGGAACAGCTGTTTCAGCAGTATCCGGAGGAAATCGCCTGCGTGATCGTGGAACCGGTGGCTGCCAATATGGGCGTTGTGGTTCCGGAAAAGGGATTCCTGCAGGGAATCCGTCAGATCTGTGACCAGTACGGTGCTCTGCTGATTCTGGACGAAGTCATTACCGGATTTCGTCTGCAGCTGGACGGTGCTGTCGGACACTTTGGTGTCAAACCGGATCTGGTGACCTATGGCAAGATCATCGGCGGCGGCATGCCGGTCGGTGCATACGGCGGCAGACGGGAGATCATGCAGCTGGTGGCTCCGCTGGGCTCTGTCTATCAGGCGGGTACGCTCAGCGGCAATCCGGTGGCAATGCGTGCCGGTCTGACACAGCTGCGGTATTTGCAGGCACATCCGGAAGTTTATCATCAGGTAGGCTTCCTGTCCCACCGGCTTCGCAGCGGTCTGGAAGACATTATTCGCCGGCACCACGGCAACTGCATCGTCAACGGTATCGGTTCGCTGTCCTGCCTGTATTTCACACCGGAACCGGTGCGGAACTATACTGATGCCAAAAAGGCGGATACCGCAAGATTTCGGGAATATTTTCATTTCATGCTGGATGAGGGCAACTATTTCGGTCCCAGCCAGTTTGAAGCAATTTTTGTATCGAACGCACACACGCTGCGTGAGATAGATAAAACGCTGGGTGATGCAGATGCATTTTTCTCTGCACACAGCGGAAACTGAGAATCTCTTTCTGTTCTCAGCCGGGAGCCAACGGAGAGGGGTTCCGAGAGGAGAGGTTTTCATATGAACAAACACAATGGCTCTGTTTTGCAGAACCGCAGCACCAGAGGCATGACGGGATGTCGTGTGCTGGTGTCTGCTCTGGCAGTTTGTCTGCTGCTGTCCGATATGGCAGCAAGCGGCAAATTCGGTGCATCTGCGATGCACATCATGGAGGGCTATCTGCCCGCTGGCTGGTGTATTGCATGGGGTGCACTTTGCATTCCGTTTCTGGTGGCTGGTGCAGTCAGCCTGAAGCGGAAAATCGCGTATCAGGGAAAAGTGAAGCTGCTGATCGCACTTTGTGCAGCCTTCGTCTTTATCATTTCTTCCCTGAAGATCCCGTCGGTTACCGGAAGCTGTTCTCATGCGACCGGTACCGGACTGGGTGCGATTCTGTTCGGACCGTCGATCATGTCCGTGCTGGGCATCATCGTGCTGCTGTTTCAGGCGATCCTGCTGGCACACGGCGGTCTGACCACACTGGGTGCCAACACATTTTCCATGGCGATTTTCGGGCCGTTCGTTTCCTACGGACTGTTCCAGCTGCTGAAAAAGTGCAAGGCACCGATGGGACTGGCAGTATTTCTGTCGGCAACGATCGGAGATATGGCAACTTACTGCCTGACTTCGGTACAGCTTGCAGCTGCTTATCCCGGAGATAACTTCTGGGCATCGTTCGGCAAGTTCATTGCCGTTTTTGCACCGACTCAAGTCCCCATTGCCATTGCAGAAGGCATTCTGACTGTCATTGTCTATAATGTCATTCAGAAGAACTGCGTCAAGGAGTTGAAGGAACTGTCCGGCATTACAGTTTCCAACCCCAACCGCGGCAAATTGTGGGCAAGAAATCTGGTGCTGGCACTGGGTGTTGTTTTACTGGTCACCATTCCGCTGATGCTGCTGGGCAACAGTGAATTCGGCGGTTCTGATGATGCCGGTTCTACTGTAGTAGAAGAAATCAACGGCGGCTACACCCCGTGGTTTGAGTCCTTCTGGGAACCGCCTTCGGGAGAGGTCGAATCTCTGCTGTTCTGTGTACAGTCGGCGATCGGTGCAGGCATCTGCGGCTTTGTGCTGGGACGCATCAGCCGGAAACCGAAAACATCTGCATCAGAGGACGATGCTGCATTGACAGACCAGAAGCAAACTTCTGCTTCCTGACCGCAGGAGGCAACAGATGAAACGACATACACATTCCCATAGTCACGGAGAACGAATCCTCATTGATGAGATCGCCTATGCATCTGCATTGCGGCGTGTTTCTCCGTTCTGGAAAATTTTTGTGTCCCTGTATAGTCTGCTTCTGTGCCTGATCTCACATACATGGGCGGTGAGCGTGCTGATCTTATGCTGCATGCTGACCGCGATGACTGCCATCGGGAAAACCCGGTGGCATCATGTTATCCACTTAATGCAGATCCCGCTGGCTTTTGTTGTGCTGGGGTGCATCATGATCCTGCTGCAGATCTCACATCATGGCGAGTCCATGCTGGTATCGCTGCATCTGGGAAGCTGGTACTTCGGCATCACCGGAGAGAGTCTGCATCAGTTCGGACAGGTGTTTTTACAGTGTCTGGCGGCAGTCAGCTGTCTGTATTTTCTCTCTGCCACTACGCCGATGACAGAACTGTTTACGGCACTACGCCGTCTGCATCTGCCGGCGTTTCTGGTGGAGATGATGGAACTGGTCTATCGGTATATCTTTGTGCTGATGGAGTCGGCTTCGCAGATTCGGAACGCACAGGAATGCCGCCTGGGGTATGGCTCGTTAAAGACCAGCTTTTACTCCATGGGACAGCTGATCTCCAATCTGTTCCTGCGGGCATACCGGCAGGCAGACCGTACCTATACGGCAATGGAGTCCAGAGGGTACACCGATGAAGTGCGGACACTGGGATTGACATATGAAACAACAGGCTGGCAGAAAGGGCTCGCCGTCGGATACAGTGTGCTCCTGACCGGAGCCGTGCTCTTTTGCAGAATAGGAGGCAGTGTATGGGGATTATTTTAGAGGCAAGTCATCTTACCTATGGCTATGACGAAAGCAGTCACGCCATTGAGGATTTGTCCATTGCATTTGAAGAAGGCAAGACTACCGCGATTCTGGGAGCAAACGGTGCCGGAAAGTCTACGCTGTTTCTGCATCTCAACGGCATTTTGCAGCCGGAGCAGGGAGAGGTTCGCTTTCGCGGGCAGCCGATTTCTTACAAAAAAGCAGGCTTGCGGCAACTGCGTTCCAAGGTGGGTATCGTCTTTCAGAATCCGGACGACCAGCTGTTTTCGGCTTCGGTATATCAGGACATTTCTTTCGGAGCAGTCAACATGGGCTTGCCCGCGGAGGAGGTGCACCGCCGTGTGGAAACGGTCATGGAACAGGTGGGGATCACATACCTGAAAGACCGTCCCACTCACGCCCTGAGCTTCGGACAGAAAAAGCGGGTGGCATTTGCCGGCATTATGGTCATGCAGCCGGAAGTCATTATTCTGGACGAGCCCACGGCAGGACTGGACCCTGTGGGCATCAGTGAACTGATGCACCTGCTCCAAGATGTCTGCCGGCAGCAGCACACCACCATTATTTTATCTACCCATGATATTGATGTGGTACCCATTTACGCCGATGTGATCGACGTTATGGACAAGGGACACATGGTGGCACATGGTACGCCGGCGGAAATTTTCGCCCAGCCGGAACTGCTGCGGGAGCATCATCTGCGTCTGCCGCGAATTTCGCATTTGCTGGAAATTTTGCATAAGGAGGATCACTGGGACGTAGATGCTTCGATTTCTACCATTTCCGGTGCAAGAAAAGAATTGCTGCGGCATGCGGCGGAGTGAGGAGGAATACCCATGAAAACAGGAACGGTATTTCTGGTGGGAGCAGGTCCGGGAGATCCGGCACTGCTGACAGAACAGGGAAAGGCTTGTCTGGAACAGGCGGACGTGGTGGTCTATGATGCACTGGCGTGTTCGTCGGTGCTGAATCTGACACGACCGGACTGCAAACTGATCTTCGCGGGAAAGACGGCGGGAAATCACCACAAAAAGCAGAGTGAAACCAATCAACTGCTGGCAGAACTGGCACAGCAGGGAAAACGGGTGGTACGGCTCAAGGGCGGTGACCCCTTTGTCTTTGGACGCGGGGGAGAAGAAGCACAGGTGCTGCAATCGCTGGGAATCCCTTTTCAGATTGTATCCGGCGTTTCCTCCTGCTATAGTGTGCCGGCTTATGCCGGAATCCCTGTGACACATCGGGAATACGCTCCTGCATTTCATGTTATCACGGGACACCGCAAAACGGAACAGCATACCGAACTGGACTATGCCACGCTGGCAAAACTGGACGGCACTCTGGTGTTCCTGATGAGCCTGAGCAACCTGCCGGCAATTGCCACTTCGCTGATACAGCAGGGGAAATCTCCGGATACACCGGCGGCAGTGATCCAGCAGGGAACAACTGCACGGCAGCGTGTGGTGACGGCTCCGCTTTCTGAGATCGCGGCAGAAGTACAGCGGCAGGGAATCCACACGCCGGCAATGACTGTGATCGGTGACGTGGTTTCTCTGCGGCAACAGCTGTCGTGGTTTGGAATGGGCGAACTGTCCGGCAAAAAGGTACTGCTGACCGGTACACCGGCGTATACCCGCAAGGCGGCAGAACAGCTTTGTTCCTGTGGAGCAGAGCCGGTGGAAGTCAGCCTGATCTACCCGAAGGCTTCTTCGCCGGACGTGCTGAAGGCGTTGCCCTGGCAGTCGTATACGTGGGCAGTGCTCACCAGTGCCAACGGCGTGGAACAACTGTTTGCATCGCTGAAGCAATCCCATGTAGACCTCCGGCGGCTGCTGCATCTGCATTTTGCTGCCATTGGAAACGGCACGGCACAGGCACTGGCGGAATACGGCATTTTCGTGGACTGTGTGCCGGAGCACTTCGACAGCCGCAGTCTGGCAGAGGCACTGATCCCGCAGCTGACCATGCAAGACCGTGTGCTTTTGCTGCGAGCGGAAAACGGCTCTGTCATTCTGCCGCAGCTGCTGGAACAGGCGGGGAAAGCCGTCGATACAGTGCCGCTGTATCGGGTGCAGACCGACCTGCGGAAACGGGAACTGCTGTTGCAGGAACTGGCAGATACGGACTATGTTTTCCTTGCCAGTGCCTCCGCTGCACGTGCCTTTGCAGAAATGACGGCGGGAACGAAAACTGCGGCGAAGCTGATCTCTATCGGAAATGCTACCACAAAGGCAGCGGAAACGGCAGGACTTTCTGTGGCGGAAACTGCGGTACAGTCGGATATAGCCGGCATGATCGCATGCATTCGGAAAGAAAACGAGGTGTAGAATATGTATCCTATCGCATTGCATTTACAGGGGAAAAAGTGCATCGTGTTCGGTGCGGGAAAAGTGGCACAGCGGCGTGTCTGGGGCTTGCTGGAATCTGGTGCGGAAGTCACCGTGGCAGCACCGGAGCCTATGCCGGCGTGCTGGAAAAACGCAAAGCTGACTTATTTGCAGCAGCCCTATGCACCGGAACTGCTGGGGGAAAACCTGCTGGTGTTTGCCGCAACTGATGACAGTGCAGAAAATGCCCGCATTGTACGGGAAGCTCAGGCTGCCGGAAAGCTGGCATCGTCGGTAACTGTATCGCCGGACTGCACGCCGGACTTTGCTGTTCCGGCACATCGGAAACACGGCGACATTACCATGGCAGTGACAACCGAGGGTGATGCTCCGTCACTGGCGGGGGCGATCTGTCGGGAACTGGAACCGAAGCTGGCAGAGTACAGCGAACTTTGCACCTGTCTGGGAATCCTGCGGCGGGCATGGAAAGAAACCATGCCGGACGAAATTCGCCGCATGCAGCTGCTGCGAATTCTGACGGAGCCGAAAGCGTTGGAGCTGTTTCGGGAAAAGGGAAAAGGGGCATATCTGGCATATGCTTCCAGCCTGACAGAAGAACAGCTGCCAGCGTGCCGGAACGCACTGCTCATGGTCAGCTTTGGCACCAGCTATGCGGACACCAGAGAGCAGACCATTGGTGCAGTGGAATCTGCTGTAAAGCAGGCGTTTCCGGAAATGGACGTTTTTCGGGCATTTACCAGCGGCATGATCATTCGGAAGATGCGGCGGCAGGGCACTGCGGTAGATACGGTGCGGGAGGCACTGGAGAAGCTGAAACAGAAAGGGTATACCCATGTGTATATTCAGCCGACTCATGTCATTCCCGGCGAGGAGTACGACCGCCTTTGTGCAGATGCGGCATCGTATGCAGGAGCCTTTGCGGTGTTCCGCATCGGCAGACCGCTGCTGACAGAAACGGAAGACTATCCGGCACTGATTCAGGCAATGGAGCAGGACGGCGTAATAGAAAAGGCATCGACCAAGGCATATCTGTTAATGGGACACGGCACGCCGCACATCATCAATCAGGCGTATCCGGCATTTGACTACTGGCTGAAACGGTGCGGGTTCGACAATGTTTTTGTGGGAACGGTAGAGGGCTATCCCACGCTGGATACCATTTTGGAACAGTTGAAAGAACGGCAGTATCAGGAAGTGGTGCTGGTGCCCATGATGCTGGTGGCAGGCGACCACGCCCAGAACGATATGGCAGGGGACGAAGAAGATTCGTGGAAGTCTGTATTGACCAGACACGGCTATACTGTCACACTGCAAATGCAGGGGCTGGGAGCATATCCGGCGGTGCAGGCACTCTATGTGGCACATGTACAGCATATGCTGGAATTGTCACCAGAGGGAGGTGAACGGTAATGCCGAACATTCCTAACGATCCGATCATGCTGATGAGTTATCTGAATACCCAGCTGCGGGACAACTATGCCTCTCTGGAGGAACTGTGCAAGTCTATGTGTCTGGAACAGGCAGAGATCACCGCAAAGCTGGAAGCAGTTGGCTTCGTATACAAGCCGGAACGCAATCAGTTTGTATAAGAGAGCCTGTACTCGAAAATCCGTGCGTAAACAGAAAATATTGCAAAACAAAGCGGAACATCAGCTTTTACAGCCGGTGTTCCGCTTTATTCAGGGCAATACCGCACAAAGATTGTGCGACAGATGCGTCGTCAAATTTTTCGTCAGATGAAACAAAAAGCGGAGTGAATACTTGATGTATTCACGAGCATTTTTGTGAAATATGACGGGAAATTTGCAAGCAGATGGCGTGCAAAGTCGCCAGATGCTCTTTGTGCGGTATTGCCTCAGTGTTTCTTTTATATTGATAAAAGCTGTACTCAGCAATTCGGGTGTTCTTTGAGATATGCCTGTACCGTTTTCAGCAGTTTTTCACTGCACTGTTCTACAGAGCAGCCGGTGAAATCTACGGTGAGGTCTGCGTACTTCTCGTACAGCGGGCAGCGTTCCTCATAGAGGTCTTCCAGTGTGGTGCAGCCGCTGTGACAGACAACGCCCCGTGTGACCAGATTGCCGACACGCTGTGCCAGCACGTCCAGCTGGTGGTGCAGATAGATTACAATGCCGGTAGATTTTAGATACTGCATGGCATCATCGCTGTAAACAGCACTGCCGCCGGTGGAGATCACTGCCTGATTGGTGTAGATCGACTGGAGAACTTTTCCCTCCAGTGTGATGAATCCTTCTGTGCCGTATTCGTCGATCAGTTCCATCAGCGGTTTGTGATAGGTTTGGATAATGACATCGTCGGTGTCGATAAAGTGATAGGAAAGCCCCGCCGCCAATGTTTTTCCAAATGTTGTTTTTCCGGAACCCGGCATTCCGATCAGTGTGATGTTATGCATACTGCAATGCTCCTTTTCGATTGGAATTTTCGCTTTTCGTGAAGTGTCTTTTCTATTTTAACATATCGATTACAAAAAAGCAAGTCATATCCGAAAATCTGACTGAAAAAATCGCAATCGCGGAACAACAGCAAAAAATGTTTCTGACTTTTCCGATTTAGTTTGAAAACATGCACAAAAACGTTTATATAATTACGATAAATATCGTTGAATTCGTTATAATTTTATGCTATAATAAAAGGCAATACCGCACAAAGAGCGTCTGGCGACTTTGCACGCCATCTGCTTGCAAATTTCCTGTCATATTTCACAAAAATGCTCGTGAATACATCAAGTATTCACTCCGCTTTTTGTTTCATCTGACGAAAAATTTGACGACGCATCTGTCGCACAATCTTTGTGCGGTATTGCCAAAAGGAAAAAGAAGGCGGAATGCATGGGGCGTTTCGCGGTAAGACCTGGGGAAACACTGAATACAGGAGATGGAGGAAAATGAAAAATCAACAGTATCATTATTTGTGTCTGATCGAGGAATTGCGGAAGCGGCTGCAAAACGGACAGCTGCATGCCGGCGATGTGTTGCCCTCGGAACAGGAATGGGCAGAAGCTCTGTCTATCAAAAAGCGGGATGTGCGTCCAATTCTAAAGAATTTGGAAATGACCGGTGTGCTGTCCTGTTCCAAAGAGGGGGAGATGACACTTTCTAAAGATATGTCCGACAGCATGGAGGAACTGCTGCATGTGATGTTTCTGATACAAAAAATTTCACCCTATGAGGTGTGTCAGATGCGGCGGGCAATGGAGTTGTCGGCATTTCCTATGGTATTTGCCAGACGGGAACGGCTGGATCTGGACGAATTGAAAAACTT
This sequence comes from Ruminococcus sp. OM06-36AC, assembly GCF_003438725.1. Classification (NCBI taxonomy): domain Bacteria; kingdom Bacillati; phylum Bacillota; class Clostridia; order Eubacteriales; family Oscillospiraceae; genus Ruminococcus; species Ruminococcus sp. OM06-36AC. The sequence goes on along the minus strand of NZ_QSTT01000003.1, from coordinate 16,439 downwards.
GCTGGACGAATTCCGATACGGCAACGGACTGGACAGTATTCGTGCTGATGAAGAAATGCACCGCTGGCTGATCAAGGCTTCAGGAAACCGGCTCATGGAATGTGTGATGCAGGGCATCTGGGATATTTGTTCTGCACAGATCAACCTGATCTTGTCAGACAGCACGGAAAAACTGCGGCAGAAGCAGGCAACCATTCATGAAAAGATTTATAAGAGCCTGATGATCGGTGATCTGAAAATGGGTATGGGAGCGTTGCAGACCCACTATGATATTATTGAACAGGCATTGGCAGATCAGTCACTGTATGACCTTAGTTCTATTGCGTGAGTGTTTTGTGTCGGTGCAGGGGAGGCTGGTATGAATTTATTTTTGACATTGGCGTTTTTATTTTTGATTGGCAGTGTCCTCGGCTGGGGACTGGAGGTAATATTCCGTCGGTTCTTTTCAGCACACCACTGGGTGAATCCGGGATTTCTGGTAGGGCCGTATCTGCCGCTGTATGGCTCCAGTTTGTGTGTGCTGTACCTGCTGGCGATGCTGGAACCGCTAATGCCGGTGGAAAATCCGTTGTTGAAAAAGGTCTTGCTCTTTGTGGTCATGGCGTTGGCGATCACGGCACTGGAATATGTGGCAGGGCTGATCTTTATCCGCGGCATGAAAATCAAGCTGTGGGATTATTCTGACCGTTGGGGCAATATCCAGGGCATTATCTGTCCGTTGTTTACATTTTTCTGGATGGTGCTCAGTGCAGTGTACTATTTTCTGATCCACCCGCACATTTTGAATGCGTTGCACTGGCTGGCAGAAAATCTGGCGTTTTCGTTCGGCATCGGTTTTTTCTATGGGGTTTTTCTCATCGATGTAGGATATTCCACACACCTGATGGTAAAGATCCGCGAATTTGCGAAAGAAACCAATATCGTGGTACGGGTGGAAGAACTGCGGGAGGACATTCACGATGCCCTGCAAAAGAAAAATGTACGTCGGTTCTTCTTTCCCATGCATGGCGGTGTGCCGGTGCGGGAAATGCTGGATCAGTACGTGAAGCAGCATTTCTCACGGGAAAAATCGCAGGGGAAGTGGATTCGCCTGCCCGTGAAAAAAGCCCGAAAGCAAAAAGATACCCAAAAGAGATAAAGCAATGCCGCACAAAGAGCGTCTGGCGAATTTGCACGCCATCTGCTTGCAAATTCCCCTTATTGTTTCATCTGCCGAAAAATCTGACAACGCACCTTACGCACAAGCTTTGTGCGGTATTGCCATAAGAATTAAACAGCCCGACAGTTTCTCTTGCTGAAACTGTCGGGCTGTCTGTGTGCAGGATCAATCTTCTTCCGGAGCCGTCTGCTTTCGGCTGCGTCTGCGGCTTTCCGATTCTACCGGCAGCACATCCTCAAACATGGCATAGAACTTCATGGGAATAAAGCGGTCCATGTGGCACTTGCCGAAGAACCATTTCCGATAGCTGCACTGTTTGATGATGTCCTCGAAGAACGTGTGAATTTCCAGACGCTGCTGCATATCGACACCAAGGCAGTCTTTCAGAGAAGCCGGCGGTTCGTGGGTGATGATGTAGTCCACCTGTGCATTGTGCTCGTTCAGGTTGTGAATGGCACGGCGAATCTCTGCATGTGTGGGTTGTTCCCGCTGCCACCAGTTCCGACCCTGCCGGAACTCGAAGTCCTGACTGTGTCCGCCGCCGAATGTGAAGTAGGTGCGGTCGTCAATGGTGAAGATCTCGCCACGCATCATGTGGAAAATATTCGGGGCAATGAGATGTGCCCTGCCGCCACGCCAGCGGACAGTCCGGAAGCTTTGTTCCAGAATGTCAAAGTTTTCGTGGCAGCCGTCTACAAAGGCAATGGTAAACGGCATTTCCCGCAGCTTTTTCAGATTTTGCTTTTCCTGACGGGAACCGTCCCAGATAAACCCGAAGTCGCCGCAGACGATCAGAACATCGCCGGCTTTCATTTTTTTGAAAATGGGATTTTTGAAACGGGACAGATCTCCGTGCATGTCACCTGTGATATATACCAAAAGGAAGCCCTCCTTAAAAAGTGAAATCAAATCTCATGCTCTGGTGTTTATTTTTGCATGATTTTCAGTTACATAGATTATTTTATCATATTTTCCGTGAAAGGTAAATAAATTTTCGAAAAAAGTCTTTTCGAATCGGATTTTTTTTGTTATAATAAGAATGTGGAGTTTGAAAACTTTCACGAATAAAGAATTTTCGGGAGGATTGCATCTTATGCACTTGTTCCATTTGATAAAACGACTGCGTGTCGCATTGGCGATCGGCATTGTTGCCGCGGTACTGCTGTGCGGAAACGCACTTTCTGTACAGGCTTATACCTTTACACCAGACGCAACGATCCACAGTCAGGCGGCGATCCTGTACAATCGGGATACCCAACAGATACTCTATGAAAAAAATGCTGACCAGCAGCAGATGCCCGGTCATCTGGTGCAGATCATGACTGCCATTGTGGTGCTGCAAAACTGCACTGATCTGGACGGCACAACGATCACTGCCAGTGATGAACTGTATAAAACGCTGTACAGCTATGACGAACCGGACGACCTGCGGTATGCGGACATTGACAACGGCGATACATTGACCGTGCGGGAATACCTCTATGCCATGATGCTGACTTCGTCCTGTGAAGCTTCTCTGATTCTGGCGAACCAGTTCGGGGACGGCAGTATTGACGGGTTTGTCGCCAAGATGAACGACACCGCCGCTGAAATCGGCTGTACCGCCACCACGTTCGCCAACCCTACCGGACTGTACGATACCAGACAACAGACCACGGCACGGGATATGCTGACGATCACCAACTACGCTCTCTCGCTGGACGGCTTTGAGGAAATTGCAACAGCCACTGCATTTACTCCCACCACTGCCAATCCGGCAAATCACCCTGACGCTTCCGCATGGAACTGGACACAGGCAAATTCCATGACGCTGGAGGACAGCTCCTATTATTACGAGGGTGCCAAGGGTATCAAGACCGGCAACCTGAGCAAGACCGGACGGAGCATTATCACCGAGGCAACGCGGGACGAGAACACATATCTGGTAATTCTGCTGAACGCACCTTTTGAAGATGCGGACGGAAAATTGCAGTACTATCATTTGGACGATGCCACATCGCTGCTGAACTGGGCATTTCGTTCCTTTGCCTATACCACGCTGCTGGAGAGCAGTGAGGAAACCGCAGAGGTGGAAGTGATGAACTCCGACGGGAACTCCTATGTGCTGGTGCACCCAAAGACAGACTGCGTTTTGCTGTGGTGCAAGAGTGTGGATATTACTGCGGTACAGACCGTTATTCATCTGGACAAAAATGTCATGGCACCAGTGAAAAAAGGGGACGAACTGGGAACGATGGAACTGAAATTTTCTGGAGAAACCATTGCGGAGGTGCCGCTTGTGGCAGTGTCTGATGTCAGCCGTTCCTTTACCAAGTTTAACGCCTATGCTCTGAAAAATTTCCCCAATTCACCGTGGTTCCGCAACGGCATCATTGCCGGATTTGTGCTGACTGCCCTGTATATCGGTTTGTGTATCTACGCTTCCTATCGTGCCAAGAAAAACGTGACACCGGAGGATCCGATTCATCTGGTGCCCCATGCAACCGAATTCCATGACCGTCCGCGGCAGAACTGGAAACGTTCTGATACTGTATTCTATCACGGTCCGGAGTCCAGACAAACAGACCGGACATCTGCACCGCAGGAGAACGAACGGGAAAAAGAACTGACAGGTTCTCACCGGAAGTAGGGGATAACATGAAGATAGCCATTGCACAAACAGAGATCATATTTGAGCAGCCGGAGGAAAATCTGGCGAATGCCGCCGCGTGGATTGCACAGGCAGCAGCGGCACAGGCGGACTGTATTGTCTTTCCGGAGATGAGTTTTACAGGCTTTTCCATGCGGGTGGAGAAGATTGCGGGATATGCCCCGAAAATTCATGAGAAAATGCGGCAGCTGGCAGTGCAGTGCGGTATTGCGATTGGATACGGTTGGACTTCACAGAAGCAGCATGGAAAAGGTGAAAACCACTACACTCTGCTGGACAAAAACGGTGGTGTACTGTCAGATTATGTGAAGATACACCCGTTTTCCTACGGCGGGGAAGACCGGTTCTACCACAGCGGCGAGAAGCTTACCAGTGCTGTGCTGGGAGAGTTTTCCGTGGGAACGCTGATCTGCTATGACCTGCGGTTTCCGGAAGTGTTTCGGGCGGCAGCACAGAAAAACCGCTTGCTGTTGGTACCGGCAAACTGGTTGCATCAGCGGACGGCTCACTGGCGGATTCTGCTGCGGGCAAGGGCAATCGAAAATCAGGTCTATGTGCTGGGTGTCAACTGCGTGGGGCGGCAGCAGTCTTACACATTCGACGGGAAAAGTTGTCTGGTGAATCCGGAGGGAGAGCTACTGTGTACCTGCGGCGGCGAGAAACAGCTTGTCTATGTGACCATTGCCGACGATACCGAACAATTCCGGCAGGCATTTCCCACATGTAAGGACGTGAAAATCCCCCTCTATCGAAAGCTGTATGAAGATATTTTTTAAGGCAATACCGCACAAAGAGCGTCTGGCGACTTTGTGCGGTATTGCCTTAAATTACATGAGAAAAAGCCCGGTGCGTTATAAGAAATACGCACCGGGCTTTTGCATTTGCAGCAGCTTTTTTCAGTGTTCCGGATAAGTCACTTCCATGGCTTTCTGGAAAAAGGCATGCATTTCCGGAAATTTGTCCCGAATCCGCATCGGCTTGATCTTCGTGTCTGTGAAGCAGTGGGAAGAAGTGGCAACCGCACAGAGCTGTCCGGTTTCGATACAGACAATGTCATACCGCAGTTCCAACTTAAAGCCGTTGTACTTGGTGATGTAAGAGTATACAGCAAGATGTTCGCCGAAGTGCAGGGAGTGCTTGTACTCACAGGTAACGCCCAGAACCGGCAGCATAATGCCCTGTTCTTCCATGCGGCTGTAGCCGATGCCGATCTTCTCCATAAAGTCTACGCGGGCTTCTTCTGCCATGTGAATGTAGTTGGAGTGGTTTACGATGTCCATGCGGTCTGTTTCATGGTAAAAGACCATGCGGGTATATGGTGTAATTTCCATAACAGGAACTTCCTTTCTGTTATAGGCGGCATCATGCAATGTTGCCTATATGGGAATCATTTGAATATAGCTTTAGTATAGCACAATTTCTTCGGTTTTGCTGTTTCTTTTTGTGAACACAGCGTTAAATACAGAAAAGTACCGTAGAGGTTTTCCTATTTTTTTCACAGGCACTATTGCAATTTGTCACTTTTTCGGGTATAATATAAGGTACGATATTTGGTTTCAGGAAGCAGGAGGAACAAGATGAAGAAGTGGCAGATTCATCAGCCGTCAGAAGAAGCGGCAAAACAGATTCGCAGCAGCAGCGATCTGTCCATGCTGTGTGCACAGGTTCTGGCGGCACGCGGTATGCATAATGTGCAGGAAGCGGCGGCGTTTTTACAGTGTGACGGACTGGCGGATCCGTTTCTGACAGCGGACATGGAGGCTGCCGCGGCATGCATCAACACGGCTCTGGACGACGGCAGACGTATCTGCATCTACGGCGACTATGACTGTGACGGTGTGACTGCCACGGTGATCCTGTACTCTTACTTGCTGGAAATGGGTGCCGATGTGACTTATCGCATTCCGGAACGGGACGAGGGATATGGTCTGAATGTGGACGCTGTCCACGCCATGCACGAGGACGGCGTGGAACTGATCGTGACGGTGGACAACGGTATCACAGCCATTGCAGAAGCAGAACTGATCGCGGATCTGGGCATGACGCTGGTGATTACTGACCACCACCAGCCGTTGGAAACACTGCCGAAAGCGGCGGCAATTGTAGATGCACACCGTGCAGATGACACATCTCCGTTCCATGATCTGTGCGGTGCCGGCGTGGCGTTGAAACTGGTGGCGGCACTGGACGGCGGCGATACGGCAATGGCGTTGGAGCAGTTCGGCGAACTGGCGGCAATTGCGACGATTGCAGACGTGGTGAATTTGTCCGGCGAAAACCGCTATCTGGTACAGCTGGGGCTGCGGCTTCTGGCGAATACGGAACGCGTGGGGTTGCTGGCACTGCTGGAAAAAAGCGGACTGCTGGGAAAGAGCTTCACTTCCACCTCAGTCGCGTTTGGCATTGCACCGCGTATCAATGCTGCCGGACGGTTCGGCTCACCCAAAACGGCTGTGGAACTGCTTCTCTGTGAAGACCAAGATGAAGCGGCAGAATTGGCAGAGGAACTGGAACGCCGTAATCAGGCACGCAAGGCAGAGGAAGTTCGCATTCTGGAAGAAATCGCAGAGCAGGCGGCAGAGAATCCCCGACTTCTGAAAGAACGGGTGCTGGTGTTTGCCGGAGAGGGTTGGCATCATGGTGTCATCGGCATTGCGGCTTCCCGACTGGAGGAACAGTTCGGAAAGCCAACGATTCTGATTACCCTTGAGGGCGACCGTGCCCGCGGCTCCATGCGTTCCTTTGGTGCGTTTTCTGCGTTTCGCTGCCTGCACGCGTGTCGGGAATTGCTGTCACGCTATGGCGGTCACCCCGGTGCAGGCGGATTTTCTTTGCCGACCGAGCATGTAGAGCGATTCCGGCAGGCGGTACAGCAATACGCCAAGGAGTCCAATCCGGTCATGCCGGTGCTGACACTGGAGGCGGATAAGCTGCTGATGCCGCAGGAGATCACCATGGAGAACATCACCGGACTGGAGGCACTGGCACCGTTTGGCGAAGGCAATCCGGTGCCGGTATTTGCCATTTGCCACGCGGTTCTGCAAAGTGTCCTGCCACTGTCCGGCGGAACGCACTCCAAGCTGAAAATCACCTACGGCGGCATGGCAATGGATCTGCTGCTTTTCCGGACTAGGCCGGAAGAAGTGATGCTGAAAACTGGCGATGTGTGCGATTTTCTGATCAACATAGAGGTCGGCAGTTTTCAGGGCAGACCGCAGCTTTCTGTGATTGTCAAGGACTATCGGAAAAGCGGCCTGAAACAGGCAAAGTATTTTGCCGCGGAAAATACATACGAACAATATTGCCGACATGAGGAATTGCAGCCCAGCTTTTATCCGGCGATCACACCGACGCGGGACGTGCTGGTGCAGATCTACCAGCGGATCCCGCAGACAGATACCACTTTTGACGGACTGTTCGGCGGCATGCAGGATCTGCCGCAGATGAACTATTGCAAGTTCCGTCTGGCATTGGATATTTTTTCAGAATTGGGATTGGTACAGCAGGATCTTTGGACACGGCAGGTGCACCGGAAACCGGTTTCGGCAAAGGTGGATCTGCAGCAGTCAGTCCTGCTGCAGGGATTACAGAAAAGAGGAGTGGATGTTGTATGACACAAGAGAACACAAATGGGGATACCCGATCTGCTGCACCGTCTGCACAGGACAGACCGCAGATTCCGCAGCATGAAGTTAGCATTGCAGACCTGTCCAAGAAGATTCTGGCGACAGATAAGCAGTATGACTTAAGTAAAATTCTCTCGGCGTACCAGCTGGCAGAAAAAGCCCATGCTGATCAGAAGCGGTCTTCCGGAGAACCATATATCATTCACCCGCTGGCTGTTGCAGATATTCTGCTGGATCTGGGCATGGATACCGATACTATTTGTGTGGGACTGCTGCACGATGTGGTAGAGGATACGAATTATACGCTGGACGATATTCGCAAGAAATTCGGGCAGGACGTGGCAATGCTGGTGGACGGTGTGACCAAGCTGAACCGAATTCCCATATTTGACAAAGAGCAGCAACAGGCAGAAAATGTTCGGAAGATCCTGCTGGCAATGTCCCATGACATTCGCGTGATGATTATCAAGCTGGCAGACCGCATTCACAATATGCGGACACTGAAATTCCTCCCGCCGGAAAAGCAGCGTCGCATCGCACTGGAAACCATGAACGTGTATGCTCCGATCGCACACCGTCTGGGAATCCGTACAGTCAAGGAAGAACTGGAGGACTTGTCGTTCTACTATCTGGACTCCTATGCGTATTCAGAGATCGAACACATCATGGAGATCAAGAAGGACGAACGGGAAAAGTTCATCGACTCGATCAAGGAGCGAATCCGCAAGCGGCTGGAAAAAGAACACTTTGCCAAGGAACCTATTATTGAAGGCCGTGTCAAGAGCATTTATGGCATTTACAAAAAAGTTTATGTCAATCATAAAAGCATGGACGAGATTTATGATAAGTATGCTGTTCGTGTGATCGTTTCTACTGTGGCAGAGTGCTATATGGTGCTGGGTATTGTGCATGATATGTTCCGCCCGCTGCCGAACCGGTTCAAGGACTATATTTCCACGCCGAAGTCGAATATGTACCAGTCCCTGCACACTACAGTTCTGGGACGGGAGAGTATTCCCTTTGAAATTCAGATTCGGACATGGGATATGCATGTTTCTGCGGAATATGGTATCGCTGCCCACTGGAAATACAAAGAGGGCATTCAGGGCAAGGACAAAATGGAAGAACGCCTTGCATGGGTTCGCAAGGTCATTGAGGCACAGCAGACTTCTGACGATGTAGAAGAAATTGTTCGTGCGATCAAGAACGACCTGTCACCGGAAGATATTGTGGTCATGACACCCCGCGGAGATTCCATTTCCCTGCCGGTGGGTGCAACGGTAATTGACTTTGCCTATCGGATCCATACGGAGATCGGACACAAGACCATTGGCGGCAAGGTGGACGGTAAAATGGTGCCGCTGGATTATCAGCTGCAAACCGGAGAAATTTGTGAAGTCCTCACCAGCAAAGACCCCAACAAGGGCCCGAATCGGGCATGGCTGGGAATTGTCAAGACCAACGAAGCAAAATCGAAAATCCGTTCGTGGTTCAAAAAGGAATGTCGGGAGGAGAATATCACTACCGGCAAGGCAAGTCTGGAACAGGAATTCAAACGCTGTCATATCAATTTGCCGGAATCGGAATGGGAAGCTTTTCTGGCAGATGATCTGAAACGGCACAACTGTGATACACTGGACGATTTCTATGCCTCTATCGGTTACGGCGGTGTAATGCTGTCCAAGATCATGCCGCGTCTGAAAGAACTGTATGTGAAATCCCATGGGGCAGAGGAAGAAGAAGCCAATCCGGTAGCACCGGTAGTGCCGCCGGAAACTGCAAGCGGCAAGGACTGTATTGTACTGGATCGCATTGACGACTGCGTTTTCAAGTTCGCCCAGTGCTGTAACCCGCTGCCGGGAGATGACATTGTGGGATTCATTACCCGCGGACATGGCATTTCGGTGCATACCAAAAACTGTGTCAATTATCAGGCAGCTTTGAAACGGAATGATCCGGCGGAAATGGCTCGGTGGCTGCCGGTGCAGTGGACCAATAACACTTCCACGCTGATCCCCACCAGCATTGAAGTCATTGCCACAGACCGTGTGGGACTGGTATTCGATATTACGAAGATTCTCTCGGAGTCCCATATTCTGATCGTGCACTCCTCCTCCCGTAACCTGCGGAACGGCAATGCGATTTTTGAGGCAAGTGTACAGGTTGCCGGAACAGACCAGTTACAGGCGATCATCGATAAGCTGCGGAAGATTCGCGGTGTGATCTCGGTAGAACGTGCAAAAAAGTGAGGTGGCATGCAATGGAAATTACAAAAATAATGCTGGGTGAACTGGCTTCAAACTGCTATGTGCAGCCAGTGGGAAATGGAAAATGTGTTGTCGTGGATATTGGCGGAGATGCACCGGTGCTGTTTCGCCGGCTGGGAATGCTGGGACTGGAACCGGCGGCGATTCTGCTGACTCACGGACACTATGATCACATTGCCGGTGTGGAGCAGGTGCGGGAGAAATATGACATTCCCGTTTATGTGCACACGCTGGATGCCCATATGCTGACGGACGGTCATGCCAATCTGGGGGACTGGATCTCCACACAGCCGTTTCAGCCGGTGCAGGCGTGGGAAACTGTCGAGGACGGCGACACGCTGCAATTTGGTGACAGTACTTTTACGGTGCTGCATACGCCGGGGCATACTTCCGGAAGCGTTTGCTGGCGATCCGACGATGTGCTGTATACCGGTGATACGCTGTTCCGCATGTCGCGGGGCAGAACGGATTTTCCGGACGGCGACGATGCCAAGATGCTGGAATCGTTCCGGAAACTGAAAGCTCTGGAAGGGGAGTATCGGGTGCTGCCGGGGCACAATGAGGAATCGACGCTTTCCTTTGAAAAAGCACACAATCCAACCATGCGAGGACTTTGATTCATGTCGAATGTTGAAACCAATCTGATAAAGCCGTTTCCGGTGGCATTTTCCGGACACACGCTGAAATACGAAATCGAATGTATCTGCAAAATCTTCCTGCCAATGCGGAAGTTTACCTTTCTCTACGACACGACACAACTGCCGGCAGATGCAGAGGAGGGGGCTGTTCTGATTCTGGAACAGCTGGGCGAACAGAGCCGCTTTTGGGTACAGGTACAGTATCGGGGGCAGGTGATGGAGCAGGAGCAACAGTTTCCAGCCTGTTCTCCGGAAACGGAAAAACAGCTTTGCGAATACCGGTTCAGTGCCATGCTGTTCCGGCTGTTGGAAGAGATCACTGATCTGCACCCTGCATGGGGACTGCTGACGGGAATTCGTCCGGTGAAAAAGGTACAGCCTTTGCTGGGACAGGGGCTTTCCAAGGCGGAAGTCTGTGAGAAATTACACGAAAAGTACTGGATTGCTCCGGAAAAGCTGTCGCTGGTCTATGATACAGCAATGGTGCAGCAGCCGCTTCTGGAAAAAACACCGAAGCACGGCATCAGTCTGTATGTGTCGATTCCGTTTTGTCCTACACGGTGCAGCTATTGTTCTTTTGTGTCCCATTCCATTGCACAGGCTCAGAATCTGATTCCGGCATATCTGGAAAAGCTGTGCGAGGAACTGAAAATTTGGGGGCAGCTGGTACGGGAACAGGAATTGCTGGTGGATACGGTCTATTTTGGCGGTGGTACGCCCACTTCGCTGACGGCGGCACAGTTGGAACAGGTGCTGACGGCGGTGCAGGAAAGCTTTGATCTTTCGCATTTGCGGGAATATTGTGTCGAGGCAGGACGACCGGACACCATTACCTCGGAAAAGCTGCAAACACTGCGGCGTTTCGGCGTAGACCGCATTTCTGTCAACCCTCAGACTATGCAGGATCACGTGCTGGAAACGATCGGCAGAAAGCACACTACGGCACAGACGGTGGAGGCATTCCGCATGGCACGGGCTGCCGGCTTCGAGAACATCAACATGGATCTGATCGCCGGCTTGCCGGACGATACGCCGGAAGGATTTCATGACACGCTGGAACAGATTCTGGCATTGGATCCGGACAGCATCACGGTGCACGCTCTGACGCTGAAACGGGCGGCGAATCTTTTTGCGGAGGGTGAGCAGCAGGTACATAATCCGGTGGAACAAATGGTGCAGGAGAGTATGCGGCGGCTGCCGGAGCACGGCTATGCTCCGTATTATATGTACCGGCAGAAGAATACGATCGACAATCAGGAGAATGTGGGCTATGCCCGTGCAGGGAAAGAGTCGCTGTACAATATTCTGATCATGGACGAGAGCCAGTCCATTTTTGGAGCAGGGTGCGGAGCTTCTACCAAGCTGGTGGAACCCTGCGGCAGAATTACACGAATTCACAATTATAAATTCCCCTATGAGTATATCCGCCAGTTCGATCAGCTGATGCAGAAAAAGGAACAGGTACGGGAGATCTGCGAACGGATTCGGGAACAAGAGGCGGAAAAATGAGTTTGATTTGTATACAGGACCAAGATGAATATTTCCGGAACGGAACCTTTGCATCTGTTTTATTTCAGCGTGCAATCCCCGTTCACATTGATCCGGAAGTCGATATGGCATATGCGGAGCAGTGCGTGGAGCATTTTAATCATCTCTCTGACCAGATGATCGACAAATTTTGCGAGATGGCAATTGCGTATTGTGAGTTTATGCGGAAGGAATGGAAAGAATTTGAAGATGTCTATCCGGACATTGTAGAAGACATTCAGCGTGAAATTCCGGAGAAACTGCACGGGAGAGAAGTGCTGGCATTTTTGACCACGCCTGAAATGTACATTGAACCGCCGGAGGAAGCTGTTTGCGGATATAGCATTTCCAGTGCCTGCGTCTGGGAACCGGAGCATGCACTGGACTGGATCATTCGTGGAGATAAAATTCTCTATGTAGGATCTTGTGAGGGTATGGGTGCATGGCAAGAGGAAGAAGATTATGAAACGATCTTCTGAGCTTTAATGGAAAGAAGAATGTATGGACTTTGATAAAATCGGAAAATATCTTTGTTTTATTTTACGGCATCATCCGGAGAAAATCGGCATCACGCTGGACGAGCACGGTTGGGCAGATGTGAACGAACTCCTTGCCGGTATTTCAGAACGGTGCCCTTTGTGTCGGGAACAGCTGGAAGACATTGTTCGTACAGATGCGAAAAGTCGCTATTCGTTCAGTGCAGACGGGCAGCTGATTCGCTGTAATCAGGGACACTCGATTCCAGTAGATGTGGAACTGGAACAGGTGCTGCCGCCGGAATTCTTGTGGCATGGAACGGCAGAACGGTTTTTGCCGGCGATTTTTCAGGAGGGATTGCGGCGAATGAGCCGGCTGTATGTGCATCTGTCTGCCACGCCGGAAATTGCACAGACAGTAGGAGCACGTCACGGAAAGCCAGTGGTGCTGCGGGTGCAGACTGGAAAAATGGCAGAGGACGGCTATGCTTTTTACCGTTCGGTAAATGGTGTCTGGCTGACGGAAGCAGTTCCGGCGAAATATCTGGAAGAAATGAAATAATCGGGCAGCATCGCACAAATGTAAAGGCAATTTTGTGCGGTGTTGCTTCTATATCAGGCGGTGGAGAGTTGAAAAAGAACGACATTTTTGAAACAGAAATCATTGATATGACCACAGAGGGCAGCGGTGTCTGTCGGGTGGACAACATGGCAGTATTTGTGCCGCATACAGCAGTAGGAGATCGGATTCGGGTGCGAATTGTGAAAGTGCTGAAAAGCTATAGTTTTGGCATCGTGGAAGAATTGCTGGAACCTTCGGCAGATCGTATTTCGCCTGCCTGCCCGTTGTCGCAGTGTGGGGGCTGTCTGTTTCAGCATATCACTTATGCGGCAGAACTGCGTGTCAAGGAAAAGGCAGTGCAGGACGCTTTTATACGAATCGGGAAACTGTCGCCTGTATTTCTGCCGATTCTGGGGGCAGAATCTCGCACCAGATACCGTAATAAGGCACAGTATCCTTTTGCAATAGACAAGGCAGGAGAACCAGTTCTGGGCTTTTTTGCCAGAAGAAGTCATCGGGTCATTCCGGTGAAAGACTGCTTGCTACAGCCGGAACTGTTTGGGGAAATTGCTGGTGTCGTGCTGGAGTTTGTGAGAAAAAATCGGATTCCGGTGTATGAAGAAGCCAGCGGAAAAGGGGAACTGCGGCACTTGTATTTGCGGTGCGGGCAGCATTCCGGCGAGGTGATGGTCTGCTTCATTGTGCGAAAGCCAATTCGGAAAAAGCTGATGCCTCTGGTGCAGCAGCTGACGGAGCAGTTTCCGCAGATCCAGAGCATTGTCATGAACTGTAATTCGAAGAAAACCAACGTGATTCTGGGAGATTCTACAGAAACGCTGTGGGGGAAAGATACGATTACAGACACCATGTGCGGCAATGCTGTAGACCTTTCGCCGGAGTCGTTCTATCAGGTGAACACGATACAGGCGGAACGGCTTTATGGTGCGGCAAAGGCTTTTGCACAGCTGACGGGAAAGGAACGATTGCTGGATTTGTACTGTGGTGCCGGAACCATTGGGCTGTCCATGGCAGATGCAGTGTCGGAATTGGTTGGCGTGGAAATTGTACCAGAAGCGGTAGAAAATGCCAAGAAAAATGCTGCGAGAGCCGGCGTGGGAAATGCGAAATTCCTTTGCGGCGATGCAGGCAGCATTGCGGAACAGCTGGCAGCAGAGGGGACTGCTCCCGATGTGATCGTGGTTGATCCGCCCAGAAAAGGCTGCGATGAAACAGCGATTTGTGCTATGGTACAGATGCAGCCTGAGCGAATTGTGATGATCTCCTGCAACGCTACGACTGCGGCGAGAGATTGTGCGGCGTTGAGAAAACTGGGATATGCGGTGGAACAGGTGCAGCCGGTGGATTTGTTCCCGGGGACGGGGCACGTTGAGTGCGTGGTATTGATGTCAAGGAAGCAAGGATAATAGATGAAAAAGTGCTGATTTTTCGGCACTTTTTTCTTTTTGGAGAATATTTGAGAGGTAGCTGAGATGCCTTTTTTCTGTATGCGGGAACAAGTCAGGATAAGATCAGAAATACACAAAATTGAAATTGACACAACGCATACAAGCCAAGAGCGTATCAGGGAACAAATCCAGAACCATAAAAAATGCCATGCTGGGAAAGCACATCTTCTCAGCATGGCATTTTGTTTCTATGAAATGTAGATTTCTTCGTAAAATCCGCCCATTTATTTGCAGAAATTTCAGACAAAACAGCATCGAATCTGCTATCATTATAGCAGATTTTCAGAAAAAGTAAAGTATATATTTCTGAAAATTCATGAATAAATCATCATAATCGGAGAAAAAGCAGGAGTTTTCTTGCTTTGAACAGTCCGAAAACTTGTCAGGAGGGATTTCAAATGCCGAGAAGAGGCAGCAACATTTACAAGAGAAAAGACGGTCGGTTTGAGGGACGTGT